>JAYSYW010000059.1:0-14212 GCA_043727255.1 Rhizobacter sp.
GCTGTGCAGTGAAGTGCGGTGAAGTGAACTAACGCGGGGGTTGAACGGGCCGGGCTTGATTGCTGGCCCGTTCAAGCACCAAAGCGCAAGGCGGGCTCAGCACCAGAGGCGGGCCCGCCTTTTTTTGGGCTCTGTTGAATTTCCAGCGGGGAACAGCGCCCGCTGCGCCCGTTCGCCCTGAGCAGGGACTAGAGCTTGTATTTCCGACCGTCCTGAGCCTGTCGAAGGAAGGCCCGTCCGTCGAAGGGTTGGTGAGCGAAGTCACAGTGCGAGCAGGCTTCCTTCGACAAGTCGCAGACTTGCTTTTAGTCCTGAGCTTGTCGAAGGGTCAGGACGATCGGAAGTACAGGCTCAGCCCGAGCGGAATTGGGTGGCATCTGCCCACTCGAAGTTCAAGAGAGGCCTTTTTTGTTTGTGGACGGCATGGCTCGCACAACAAGCAAACCACGGGCAACCGCAAACTCGCCACAACCCAACCACCACCCCACCGACAGCGCAATAGAAAACGGGGCCCGCAGGCCCCGTTGTTCTTTCCGTCCGATCAGGCCGAAGCCGTCACGTTCAGTCGCGCGATGCGCGCTTGCGTTCGTTTTCCTTCAGGAATCGCTTGCGCACGCGGATCGACTTCGGCGTGATCTCGACCAGTTCGTCGTCGTCGATGAAGTCCACACCGTATTCCAGCGTGAGGTCGATCGGCGGCGTGATCTTGATCGCATCTTCCTTGCCCGAGACGCGGAAGTTGGTCAGCTGCTTGGTCCGCGTCGCGTTGACCACCAGGTCGTTGTCGCGGCTGTGGATGCCGACGATCATGCCTTCATAGACCGGGTCGTTCGGCTTGACGAACATGCGGCCACGGTCGTCCAGCTTGCCCAGGGCGTAGGTGAAGATCTCACCGTCGTCCATCGAGATCAGCACGCCGTTCTTGCGGCCACCGATCTCGCCCTTGTGGGCTTCGTAGCCGTCGAAGATCGAGGCGATCAGGCCGGAGCCGCGGGTCAAATTCATGAACTCGTTGCTGAAGCCGATCAGGCCACGCGCCGGAATGCGGTACTCCAGGCGCACGCGGCCGCGGCCGTCGGGTTCCATGTTGACCATATCGCCCTTGCGCAGGCCCAGCGCCTGCATCACGCCACCTTGGTGGAGTTCTTCCACGTCGACAGTGACCAGCTCCATCGGCTCGTGCTTCTCGCCGTTGACCTCCTTGAACATCACGCGGGGCTTGGAGACGGCCAGCTCGTAGCCTTCGCGGCGCATGTTCTCCAGCAGGATGGTCAGGTGCAGTTCGCCACGGCCCATCACCTCGAAGATGCCGTCTTCGCCGGTTTCGCTGACACGCAGCGCGACGTTGCTCTGCAGTTCCTTCTGCAGGCGGTCCCAGATCTGGCGGCTGGTGACGTACTTGCCTTCGCGGCCGGCCAGCGGGCTGGTGTTCACGCAGAAGTTCATCGTCAGCGTCGGCTCGTCGACCTTCAGCATGGGCAGCGGCATCGGGTTCTCACGGTTGGTGACCGTCACGCCAATGTTGATGTCATCAAGGCCGTTGATCAGCACGATGTCGCCCGGCCCGGCTTCGGTGACCTGCACGCGGTCAAGGCCGTGGAATGTCAGCACGTTGTTGACGCGGCCCTTGACGGCCTTGCCGTCCGGGCCTTCCATCACCAGCACGTCCATCGACGGCTTGATGGTGCCTTGGCTGATGCGGCCCACGCCGATGCGGCCCACGAAGGTCGAGAAGTCGAGTGCCGAGATCTGCAGTTGCAGCGGCGCTTCCGGGTCGCCGGTGTTCGGCGGCACATGCTTCAGGATGGTGTTGAACAGGGCCGACATGTCCGGTCCCCACTGCTCACCGCGCTCGCCTTCGGTCAGCGACGTCCAGCCGTTGATGCCCGAGGCGTAAACCACCGGGAAATCGAGCTGCTCGTCGTTCGCGCCAAGCTTGTCGAACAGATCGAAGGCGGCGTTGATCACCGCGTCGGGCTTGGAGCCCGGCTTGTCAACCTTGTTGACCACGACGATCGGCTTCAGGCCCAGGGCCAAAGCCTTCTTGGTCACGAAGCGCGTCTGCGGCATCGGGCCTTCTTGTGCGTCGATCAGCAGCACCACGCCGTCAACCATCGACAGTGCGCGCTCGACTTCACCACCGAAGTCCGCGTGGCCCGGGGTGTCCACGATGTTGATGTGCGTGCCTTCCCAGCTGACCGCGCAGTTCTTGGCCAGGATGGTGATGCCCCGTTCGCGCTCGATGGCGTTGTTGTCCATCACCGTGTCGACGACCTTTTCGTGGTCAGCGAAGGTGCCGGACTGGCGCAGCAGTTGGTCAACCATGGTCGTTTTGCCATGGTCAACGTGGGCAATGATGGCAATGTTGCGGATCTGTCGGGTCATGTCATGCTCTGTTGCACAGGGGAATTGAGGAGTCCCTGCACCTCCAGCGGACTCAGGAGCCGCGTTGAAATGAGTTCACCGGCCATCACGTGGCCGCTTCCAAGAAAAGCGTTGGGCTGTGGCCCATAAACGCGCACCGTGGCCGCATCGGCCAGGGGCAGTCGGCGGCGCAGGCCGCTCAAAAAGCGCCCCGCGTCGTCGTCATTCAGTCGCACCACCGGGCAGTCGGCGAGCAGCGTATCGGCTTGAAGCAAACGCTGGTCGCGTTCGGCTTCGGTCATCGCAGCCAGTTGTTCCAGCGTCACGGCAGCGTCGAGCGACAGCGGGCCGCTGCCGGTGCGTCGCAGCGCCGACAAGTGCGCGCCACAACCCAGCGCTTCACCGAAGTCTTCGGCCAGCGTGCGGATGTAGGTGCCCTTGCTGCAACGCACGTCGATCACGAGGCGGTCATGCTGCCACTCGATGATGTCGATCGAGTGAATGGTGACGGTGCGTGCTTCGCGTTCGATCTCGATGCCGGCGCGCGCGTATTCGTACAGCGCCTTGCCCTCGTGCTTGAGCGCCGAATGCATCGGCGGCACCTGCTGAATCACGCCGGTGAAACGCCGGCACGCGGCGTCGATCTGTTCGCGTGTGCAGGCCACGTCGCGACGGTGCAGCACTTCGCCTTCGCCATCGGCCGTGGTGGTGGTCACGCCGAGTTGCATGGTGGCGAGGTAGCGCTTGTCGGCGTCCAGGCTGACCTGCGAAAACTTGGTGGCCGCGCCAAAGCACAGTGGCAACAGGCCCGTGGCCAAGGGGTCGAGCGTGCCCGTGTGGCCGGCTTTTTCAGCCCAGAACAGGCGTTTGGCTTTCTGCAACGCGTCGTTGCTCGACAGGCCCAGCGGCTTGTCGAGCAACAACACGCCGTGCACGGCGCGGCGCGGGATACGGGGGCGGGTGGGCTGCATCGGTCTTTTCAACGCAAAGACGCAAAGCGGAAAGCGAAGGACGCCAAGGAAAGCAAAGAGCTCTTTGCGTCCTTGGGCGATGCCTTCGCGTCTTTGCGTTGAGAAGAGTTCACGCGCACTACAGCCATCACTCCTCCTTCGCCCGCGTCGAGTTGGCTTGCTGGATCAGCGCGCTCAGCTCTGCCGCCCGCTCTGTCGTGCGGTCAAACACGAACTTCAGCGTCGGCACGGTGTGGATCTGCAAGCGCTTGAACAAGCCATTGCGAATGAACCCGGCCGCTTCGTTCAACGCTTCGGTCGTCTGTTCGGCATCACCCACCAGCAGCGAGAAAAACACCTTCGCATGCGCGTAGTCGGGCGTCACCTCGACGGCGTGGACGGTCACCATGCCGATGCGCGGATCTTTCAGGTCACGAATGAGGTCCGCCAGATCGCGCTGGATCTGGTCGGCCACTCGAAAGCTGCGGTTGGGGATGGAACGTTTGTGTCGCATGGGGGGCTCCAATAACCAAGCCCCGCCGACTTTTCAGAGGGCGGGGCTTGGTCGGAAGGGATCAAGTACCGCTTTACAGCGTTCGGGCCACTTCCTTCACCTCGAAGAACTCGAGTTGATCGCTCTCGGCGATGTCGTTGTAGTTCTTCAACTTGATGCCGCACTCGAAGCCGGTTGCCACTTCACGCACATCGTCTTTCAGGCGGCGAACCGATTCGATCTCGCCGGTGTAAATGACGATGTTCTCGCGCAGCAGGCGGAAGCGTGCGCCGCGTCGGACGATGCCCGACAAGACCATCGAGCCTGCGACCGTGCCGATCTTCGAGGCCACGAACACCGTGCGGATCTCGGCGGTGCCGATGATTTCCTCGCGCTGCTCGGGTGCCAGCATGCCGGTCATCGCCGCCTTCACCTCATCCACGGCGTCATAGATGATGTTGTAGTAGCGGATGTCGACGCCGTTGTGCTCGGCCAGCTTGCGTGCGCCGGCATCGGCCCGCGTGTTGAAGCCGATGATCACGGCCTTGGAGGCAATGGCGAGGTTGATGTCCGACTCGCTGATGCCGCCCACCGCGCCGTGCACCACTTGCACCTTCACCTCGTCGGTGGAAAGCTTCAGCAGCGACTGCGTCAGTGCTTCTTGCGAACCCTGCACGTCGGCCTTGATGATCAGTGCCAGCGTTTGCGCTTCGCCTTGACCCATGTTCTCGAACATGTTTTCCAGCTTGGCGGCCTGCTGCCTGGCCAACTTCACATCACGGTACTTGCCTTGACGGAAGGTGGCGATTTCACGTGCCCGGCGTTCGTCGGACAACACCATGAACTCGTCGCCGGCTTGCGGCACTTCGGTCAGGCCTTGAATTTCGACGGGCAGCGACGGGCCGGCTTCGGTACATGCTTTGCCGTTTTCGTCGAGCATGGCGCGCACGCGGCCATAGCTCGAACCCGCCAGCACGATGTCGCCGCGCTTGAGCGTGCCCGACTGCACCAGCACGGTTGCGACCGGGCCGCGACCCTTGTCGAGCTTGGCTTCGATCACCAGGCCCTTGGCCGGCGAATCCTTGGCGGCCTTCAGTTCCAGAATTTCGGCCTGCAGCAGCACTTGCTCCAGCAGCGCGTCGATGCCCTGGCCAGTCTTGGCTGACACACCAACAAACGGTGACTCGCCGCCGAATTCTTCGGGAACGACCTGCTCGGCCACCAGTTCGCTCTTCAAGCGTTCCAGGTTGGCGTCAGGCTTGTCGATCTTGTTCATGGCCACGACGATGGGCACGCCCGCCGCCTTGGCATGGTGGATGGCTTCCTTCGTTTGCGGCATCACGCCGTCGTCGGCTGCCACCACCAAGATCACGATGTCCGTTGCCTTGGCGCCGCGTGCACGCATGGCCGTGAAGGCCGCGTGACCCGGGGTGTCAAGGAACGTGATCATGCCGCGCGGCGTATCGACGTGGTATGCGCCGATGTGCTGCGTGATGCCACCGGCTTCACCCGCAGCCACACGGGCACGGCGGATGTAGTCGAGCAGCGAGGTCTTGCCATGGTCCACGTGGCCCATGACGGTGACCACCGGGGCGCGCGAAAGCTGTTCGTACTGCGCTTCAATGGCCTCGTCTTCTTCCAGGAATGCATCTGGGTCGTCGAGCTTGGCGGCGAAAGCCTTGTGGCCCATTTCCTCGACGAGGATCATGGCCGTCTCTTGGTCGAGCTGCTGGTTGATGGTGACCATCTGGCCCAGCTTCATCAACTGCTTGATGACTTCGGAAGCCTTGACCGACATCTTGTGCGCCAGATCGGCCACGCTGATGGTTTCGGGCACGTGCACTTCCTGCACTTGCTGTTCGACCGGCGCCACGAAGTTCGAGTGACCACTGTCGCGGCTGTCGCCACGGCGGCCACCGCGCGGGGCGCGCCAGCCCGGGCGGGCACCGCCACCGGAGTTGATGGTCTTGAGGCCGCGCTTCTTGGCGGCATCGTCAGCCCAGCTCGAAGACAGCTTCTCGGACTTGACCGATTTCTTGTCACCCGGCTTGGCGACACCGGCAGCGGCAGGTGCGGCACCAGGCGCTGCTGCCGGCTTGTGGATCGTGCCCTTGATGCCTTCCTTGCCGACTTCCGGCTTGGGTGGCTCTTCAGGCTTCTTCGCCATCAGCACCTTCTTGGGCGCATTCATCATCGCGCGGATGGCAGCGGCTTCGTCTTCGGCAGCCTTGCGACGTTTGGCCAGATCGGCTGCGCGCTGCTTTTCCTCATCGACCACATCAGCGGCCTTGATGACACGAAGCAGTGGCTTCGGCGGCTCGACCGGCACAACCACCGGAGAGGGCGCGGCCGGAGCGGCGGTTTGCGCCGCTGCCACCGGAGCCTTGCTTGCAGCCAGAGCGGCGGTGGCCGCAGCCTCAGCGGCCACGCGGGCTGCTTCTTCAGCGGCTTCGCGTTGACGGGCCTCGGCGGCCTCACGCTCACGCGTTTCATTTTCTTCGCGCACACGGCGCTTTTCAGCCAGTTCTTCTTCCTGAAGACGCAGCAACTCGGCTTGCGCCTGCGCTTCGTCTTGGCGGCGCTGAAGTTCGGCTTCGTCGATCACCGGGGCTGCAGGCTCTTCCACCGACGGCGCGGTTTCATCGCGCTTGACGAAGGTGCGCTTCTTGCGAACTTCGACCTGGATGGTGCGTGCCTTGCCGCTGGAATCTGCTTGCTTGATTTCGCTGGTGGACTTGCGGGTCAGCGTGATCTTCTTGCGGTCAGCCCCCGCCGTGCCATGCGATGTGCGCAGGAAATCGAGCAGCCTCTCCTTGTCGGAGTCGGTCAGCGCGTCGTCGGTGGACGCCTTGGCGACGCCGGCAGACTGAAGCTGCTCTAGCAGCGCCGCTGCTGAGCGGTTCAGCTCGGCGGCCAACTGGGCGACGGTGGTCACAGCCATTGTGAATATCCTTGCTTGGTACTACTTGCGATGCGACGTGCGGGGCGCTGTGCGGGGGGCGTGGTGATGATGTTCAGGTGGTGAACCAATGTTCACGCGCCTTCATGATCAATGCCTTGGCTTGCTCTTCGTCGATGCCTGACATTTCGGTCAGTTCGTCAACAGCGAGGTCGGCCAGGTCGTCCCGGGTGTGGATGCCGTTGTCAGACAGCTTGGCGATCAGTTCGGAGTTCAGCCCGTCCAGATCACGCAGGTTCTGCGACACGTCTTCCATTTTCTCTTCTCGGACGATTTCCATCGTCAGCAGCGCGTCCTTGGCCCGGGTGCGCAACTCGTTGACGGTGTCTTCGTCGAAGCCTTCGATCTCCAGCATTTCCTGCATCGGAACGTAGGCCACTTCTTCGAGGCTGCCAAAGCCCTCGGCGATCAGGATGTCGGCGACTTCAACGTCCACGTCGAGCTTGTCAACGAACAGCTTGCGCACGCTGTCGGACTCTTCGCTCTGTTTGGCGTGCGACTCTTCGGCCGTCATGATGTTGATGCGCCAGCCGGTCATCTCGGAGGCCAAGCGCACGTTCTGGCCGCCACGGCCGATGGCGATCGCCAAGTTCTCTTCATCGACCACCACGTCCATCGCGTGGCGCTCTTCATCGACGACGATCGACTGCACGTTGGCCGGGGCCAACGCACCAATCACAAACTGGGCCGGGTCTTCAGACCACAAGACGATGTCGACGCGTTCGCCAGCGAGTTCGTTCGTGACGCCATTGACTCGCGAGCCGCGAACACCGACGCAGGTGCCAATCGGGTCAACGCGCTTGTCGTGCGACACCACGGCGATCTTGGCGCGCGAACCCGGGTCCCGGGCGCAGCTCTTGATTTCCAACAAGCCCTGCTCGATTTCAGGAACTTCCTGTGCAAACAGTTCGATCATGAAACCCGGGGCGCTGCGCGACAGCACGATTTGCGGGCCACGCAAAGTGACGTCCACTTCAAGGATGTAAGCCCGCACGCGGTCGCCGCTGCGCAGGTTTTCCTTGGGGATCATCTCGCTGCGCTTCAGGCGGCCTTCAACACGACCGGACTCGACGATCACGTCGCCCTTGTCGAGGCGCTTGACCGTGCCGACGAATATCTTGTCGCCACGCGACAGGAAGTCAGTCAGCAGTTGTTCACGCTCGGCGTCACGGATCTTTTGCAGAATCACCTGCTTGGCCGCTTGCGCGCCAATACGGCCGATGGTCACCGACTCGATCGATTCTTCGATGTAGTCATCGACCTCGATGTCGGAAATTTGCTCCTGGGCTTCAAACAGCAAAATCTCGGAATCAGGCAGCTGCAGGCCGGCTTCGTTCGGTACCACGTGCCAGCGGCGGAAGGTTTCGTAGTCGCCGCTCTCGCGGTCGATGGTCACGCGGACATCGACTTCGCCCCCGTGCAGCTTCTTGCTGGCCGAGGCCAGCGCAGCCTCGACGGCGGCGAACACGACTTCCCGATCCACGCTTTTCTCGCGTGAGATGGCATCCACCAGCATCAACAGTTCGCGGTTCATTGCTTATGATCTCCGTCAATTTTCTCGGCCGTCGTCTCGGCATCCGCTGCGGGCTCTGAGGCAGGCTGAAAGCGCTTGCCTTTGAAGTCCAACACCGGCACCAAGCGGGCCTCTCTTACTTCTTCGAGCGAAAAATCCAGGGCCTGGTCAACCTTGCCATCGTTGAACACCAGACGCCAGCCGTCCCCATTGACTTCCAGGACGCCGCGGTACTTCTTGCGGCCCTGGAAAGGCACCTTCAGTGAGAGTTCGATTTCCTGTCCGGAGAAACGCTGGTAGTCAGCCGATTTCTTGAGCGGGCGATCCAGGCCGGGTGACGACACTTCGAGCCGCTCGTAGGCACAGTTTTCAACTTCGAGCACGTGCTGCAACTGGCGCGTCACCTTCTCGCAGTCTTCAACGACGATGTATTCGCCGGCAGGGTCGTTGGGCAGGCGGTCAATGTAGACGCGCAACAGCCCTCCGGGGCTGCGTTCGCAGTCCACCAGGTCGTAACCCAATCCGGTCACGGTGCTTTCAACAACGGTTTGCCAGTTCATCCAGTCGATCAGAAGCCAGGGGCGATCAGTGTGCTTTTGCGGGGCTGCCCAACGCCGATACAAAAGTGGATCAAGCAAAAAAAATGGGCTGGAAGAATCCGCCCATGCAGTTTTCTTGCGAAAAGCAGGATTGTAGCCTTGCCGCGAAGTAGCCACAAGACCTAAACCTGTCAAGTACGCGGGGCGACGCAGCATATCGAGCTCGCGTGGTATCTCGGAGCTCGGGAAACCACATGCGAAAATTCGCGCCGACTTTCACCTCTCGGAGACAAGAACATGGGATTCCTCGCCGGCAAGCGCTTTCTGATCACGGGCGTGCTGTCCAACCGATCCATCGCCTATGGCATTGCCAAGGCCTGCCGCCGTGAAGGCGCCGAATTGGCCTTCAGCTATGTGGGTGAGCGCTTCCGCGAACGTGTGGGCGATTTCGCGGCCGAGTTCGATTCCACGCTGTTGTTCGATTGCGACGTGAGCGACGACGCACAGATCGAATCCACCTTCCGCCAACTCGGTGAAGCCTGGCCGCAGTTCGATGGCCTTGTGCACTCCATCGGTTTTGCGCCGCGTGAGGCGATCGCGGGCGAGTTTCTCGATGGCCTGTCGCGCGAAGCTTTCCGCATCGCGCACGACATTTCGAGCTACAGCTTCCCTGCCCTGGCCAAAGCCGCCCTGCCCCACCTGCGCCCCGGCGCCGCGCTGCTGACGCTGACCTACCTGGGTGCGATTCGCACCGTGCCTGGCTACAACACGATGGGACTGGCCAAGGCATCTCTTGAAGCCAGCGTGCGCTACCTCGCGGCCAACCTGGGCCCCAAGGGCATCCGGGTGAACGGCATCTCGGCCGGCCCGATCAAAACTCTGGCGGCCTCGGGCATCAAGGGCTTCAGCAAGATCCTCGACATCGTGGAAAGCAACTCCCCGTTGCGCCGCAATGTCACGATTGACGAGGTGGGCAATGTGGCCGCGTTCCTGCTGTCAGACCTGGCCGCCGGCATCACGTCAGAGATCACTTATGTGGACGGCGGCTTCAGCCATGCAATGGCAGGTGGCGACGCCATCTGAGCGGCTCCCGCCCTTGCTTCACGGCCCGCCTCGGCGGGCCGTTTTCATTCGTCAAGCGCGCACAGGGCGCCGCGCAGTGCCGGCGATGTTTGAGCATTGATGAGCAGTGTTGGAATGCCTTCCAGGTACTCGCGGTAGCGCCCCTTGTCCACGAAGCGCTCTCGGAAACCGGACTTGTCGATCGCATCGCCCAGCTTGGCGGCGATGCCCCCGCCAATGAAGACGCCGCCGCGCGCGCCCAAGGTCAGCGCCAGGTTGCCAGCCACCGTGCCCAGCAGGCTGAAAAACAGCGCCACCGCGCGGCCACATGACCCGTGAGGGTCGGCGTGGGCCTTGGCGGCCACCTCAGCAGCGGCCAGTTCTTGGGGGCTCACGCCTTCCAATTCGCACAACGCGCGGTACAGGTTGACCAGCCCCGGCCCTGACAGCGCCCGTTCCGCCGAAGCATGCCCGAAGCGCTGCCTCAGCCGAGCGATCACCTGGTTCTCGAAGTCATCAGCGCCGCCCAGGGTGATGTGACCGCCCTCGCCGCTGATCGGCACCCAGCCCGTGCGGCCAGCCACCGGCAGCAACCCCGACACTCCCAGCCCGGTGCCGGGGCCGATCAGCGCGATGGCCGCGCCCTCAACGCGTGCGCCTTCGCCCACCTGCCGGAGTTCGTCTGCCCGCAGACTGGGCAGCGACAGAGCCAGCGCAGTGAAATCGTTGATGACCACCAGCCGCTGCAAGCCCAATTGCTGGCGCAGCGCGTCGATGGAAAACGTCCAGTGGTGGTTCGTCATTCGCACCGTGTCGCCCAGCACCGGCGTGGCGATGCCGATGGCGCACCAGGGCGGCGGCGCCTTGCCATGCGCAGCCAAGTAGTGGCGCATGGCGTCGAGCAGGGTCGCGTGGTCGGCGCAGAGGTAGGTGGCGTCGTCGGTCAGCGAATCGCCTTCGCCCGCCACCCAGGCGAAGCGGGCGTTCGTGCCGCCGATGTCGGCGACCCAGCGCGGGTAGGTCGCGGCGCTGCTGCGCATTGGGCTCAACTCGCGGGAACGCAGTCCACGAAGTAGCTGTGGGTTTCGCGGTCGCCGTCGGACTCAACCAAGCCGTGCACGTCGGTGTCGAAGCCCGGGAACTTGGAGTTGAACTCGCGGGTGAACTTCAGGTAGTCCACGATCTTCTTGTTGAAGCGCTCACCCGGGATCAACAGCGGAATGCCAGGCGGGTACGGCGTCAGCAGTGAAGTGGTGATGCGGCCCTCCAGTTCGTCGATCGGCACACGCTCAGTCTCTCGGTGGGCGATGCGCGCAAAGGCATCGCTGGGCTTCATGGCCGGTTGCAGGTCAGACAAATACATCTCGGTCGTCAAGCGTGCGATGTCGCCCTTGGCATACGCCTCGTGGATGCTCTGGCTCAGGTCGCGCAGCCCCATGCGCTCGTAGCGCGGGTGCGAAGCGACGAACTCCGGCAGGATGCGCCACAGCGGGGCGTTCTTGTCGTAGTCGTCCTTGAACTGCTGCAACGCGGTCAACAGCGTGTTCCAGCGGCCCTTGGTGATGCCGATGGTGAACATGATGAAAAACGAGTAGAGGCCAGTCTTTTCGACCACCACGCCGTGCTCGGCCAAGTACTTGGTGACGATGCTCGCCGGGATGCCGGTCTTGGCGAACTTGCCCGCCATGTCCAGCCCCGGCGTGATGATGGTGCTCTTGATGGGGTCGAGCAGGTTGAAGCCTTCGGCGAGGTTGCCGAAGCCGTGCCAGTTCTCGTTGGCCTTCAGCATCCAGTCTTCGCGCGTGCCGATGCCGTCGGTCGAAAGTTTGTCGGGCCCCCAAACCTTGAACCACCAATCCTTGCCGAATTCCTTGGCCACCTTGCGCATGGCACGGCGGAAGTCGAGCGACTCGAGAATGCTTTCTTCCACCAAAGCCGTGCCGCCGGGCGCTTCCATCATGGCCGCGGCGATGTCGCACGAGGCGATGATCGCGTACTGAGGGCTGGTGGACGAATGCATCAGGTAGGCCTCGTTGAAGAGGTGCCTGTCGAGCTTGCGCGTCTGCGAGTCCTGCACCAGCACCTGCGACGCCTGGCTCAAGCCCGCCAGCAGCTTGTGGGTGGACTGCGTGGCGAAGACGATCTGGTCCTTCGGGCGCGGGCGGCTGCGGCCCATGGCGTGGAAGTAGCCGTAGAAGTCGTGGAATGCGGCGTGCGGCAACCAGGCTTCGTCGAAATGCAGCGTGTCGATGTAGCCATCGAGCGAGTGCTTGATGGTCTCGGTGTTGTACATGACACCGTCGTAGGTGCTCTGCGTCAGCGTCAAGATGCGCGGCTTGACCTTCTTCGCGTCCACGCCGGCCAGCAGCGGGTTGGATGCGATCTTCTTGCGGATGGCCGCAGGCGAAAACTCAGACTGCGGAATCGGCCCGATGATCCCGTAGTGGTTGCGCGTGGGCCGCATGAACACCGGCACGGCGCCGGTCATGATGATCGCGTGCAGGATGGACTTGTGGCAGTTGCGGTCGACCACCACCACGTCGCCCGGAGCCACCGCGTGGTGCCACACCATCTTGTTGCTGGTGCTGGTGCCGTTGGTCACGAAGAAGCAATGGTCGGCGTTGAAGATGCGCGCCGCGTTGCGTTCACTCTCGAAGATCGGGCCGGTGTGGTCGAGCAACTGGCCGAGTTCATCGACGCTGTTGCACACGTCGGCGCGCAGCATGTTCTCGCCAAAGAACTGGTGGAACATGCGGCCCACCGGGCTCTTCAGGAAGGCCACGCCGCCCGAGTGCCCCGGGCAATGCCACGAGTACGAACCATCGTGCGCATAGTCCACCAGGGCGCGGAAGAACGGCGGCGCCAGCCCATCCATGTAGGCCTTGGCTTCGCGGATGATGTGGCGCGCCACGAATTCCGGCGTGTCCTCGAACATGTGAATGAAGCCGTGCAGTTCGCGCAGGATGTCGTTGGGCAGGTGCCGCGAGGTGCGCGTCTCGCCGTACAGGTAGATCGGAATCTCGGCGTTCTTGCGGCGGATTTCCTCGATGAACTTGCGCAGGTTCACCACGGCCGGGTCAATGTGCGGGCCACCGGCAAACTCTTCATCGTCGATCGACAAGATGAACGCCGAGGCACGGCTTTGCTGCTGCGCGAACTGCGAAAGATCGCCGTAGCTGGTGGCACCCAGCACCTCGAAACCCTCCTTCTCGATCGCTTCGGCGAGGGCTCGAATGCCCAGGCCCGAGGTGTTCTCGGAACGGAAATCCTCGTCGATGATGACGATCGGAAAACGAAAGCGAAGCATGGGCATTCCTGCGGGCTCAATCTGATAAGGCGCGAAGTGTAGAGCCAGCAGATGTCCCCCGAAGAACGACGCTTACACTGCGCCGCACACGGCGGCAACCCAGAAACCAAGGAGAAGAGATGGACCTGTCTCAGGCAACGTTTTGGTGGGTTGCGGCCGGCGTGATCGTGGCGGCCGAACTGGCCAGCGGCACCTTCTACCTACTGATGTTGGCGCTGGGCGCCAGTGCCGCCGCCATCGCCGCGCACCTGGGGCTTCCCGTCACGTGGCAGATCGTCACTGCGGCGCTTGTTGGCGGCGGCGCCACGGCCTTCTGGCACTGGCGGCGCATGAAGCAGCCCCGCTCCGCCCCCTTCGCCGAAAACCGCGATGTCAACCTCGACATCGGCGAGCGCGTCACCGTCACCGCATGGCAGGGCGACCGCACGGCCCGCGTCTCGTACCGGGGTTCCACCTGGACGGCACGGCTGCAACCACAGGCCGCTGCGCTGCCGGGCGAATACGTCGTCAAGGCCGTCGAAGGCAACTGGCTGGTGCTGGCCCCGGCACCCGCGCACTGACAAAAATTCAACCAGGACAAAGCACCATGGAAATCGCAATCATCCTCGCGGTCATCGCCGCCATCTTCATCAGCCGCACCTTCAAGATCGTGCCGCAGCAAAACGCCTGGGTGGTTGAACGCCTCGGCAAGTACGACCGCACGCTGACGCCAGGCCTGAAGTTCGTCATCCCCTTCATCGAGCGCGTCGCCTACAAGCATTCGCTGAAGGAAGTGCCACTCGACGTGCCAAGCCAGGTCTGCATCACGAAAGACAACACCCAGCTGCAGGTGGACGGCATCATCTATTTCCAGGTCACCGACCCCATGCGCGCGAGCTACGGCTCAAGCAACTACGTCTTCGCGATCTCGCAGCTGGCGCAGACGATGCTGCGCTCGGTGATCGGCAAGATGGAACTCGACAAGACCTTCGAGGAACGTGATGCGATCAATGCGTCGATCGTCAACGCACTCGACGATGCGGCAT
>JAYSYW010000060.1:0-5935 GCA_043727255.1 Rhizobacter sp.
CCCTCGGCCATCAGCTTGCAGTTGGCAACCGGCTTGCCATTGATCACAACCACCTCGTTTTCCGACACGCTGTAGCGCACGGTTTTTCCGCTGAGTTGGTTCAGCTTTTGCGCGGCTTCGTTGACACAGACCTGCTTCAGGTCGGCGATGGACTGGACCTCGGTGCCGATGTACGAATGGCTCAGCGCGTTGCGGACGGGCGTGGGTGTCGCCGCAGAGGCGGCCGGCGCGGCGGGCTCGGCCTTGGTGGTGGCTGATTTGTAGACGTCTTTCACCACCTTGGTGGTGTCGGCCACGATGCCGGGCATTTCAATGCTGACGCAACCGCTCAGCAGCAGGGTGATCAAGGGCAGGTAAGGCTTCATGGGCGAATGCAAAAGAACCATCGAGACGGGCATGCTACTGGACGGGTCTTTTGCGGGTCGGCTCGCTTGACGCCTCGCACAGGCACCGTGCTACATTCGGCCCCCATGCGTTCCGCACATTTTTTCTTTGGCTACTTTTGGTTCTCACACCGCATCGGCGGCGGAGAGATCAGCGCGTAGGCCCAGAAAAGACGCACCGAACTCACCAAACCGCCGGTTCCAGCCGGCGGTTTTTTTTCGTCCGCCTTCCCTTCACCACCCGTCCCAACGCCATCAGGAGAACCCCATGAATGCCCAGTCCGCCAGCGCCGCCGAGGGGTGGTCCGCGCCCATCGACAAGACCGGCCAGACCGACGATGAACGGATCGTGAACGTCGTGCCGCTGCCCCCGCCTGAGCACTTGGTGCGCTTCTTCCCGATTCGCGGCACGGCGGCCGAAACGCTGATCGCCGACACCCGCCAGAGCATCCGCAACATCATCGGGGGCACCGACGACCGGTTGCTGGTGATCATGGGCCCGTGCTCCATTCACGACCCGGCGGCGGCGGTTGAATACGCCAAGCGCCTGCTCGTGCAGCGCGAGAAGTTCGCCGACACGCTGGAAATCGTGATGCGCGTCTACTTCGAGAAGCCCCGCACCACGGTTGGCTGGAAGGGTCTGATCAACGACCCGTACCTTGATGAGAGCTACCGCATCGACGAAGGCCTGCGCATCGCACGCCAGTTGCTGACCGAGATCAACCGCGCCGGCATGCCGGCTGGCAGCGAGTTCCTCGACGTGATCTCGCCGCAGTACATCGGCGACCTCATCAGCTGGGGCGCGATCGGCGCCCGCACCACCGAGAGCCAGGTGCACCGTGAACTCGCCTCGGGCCTGTCCGCGCCGATCGGCTTCAAGAATGGCACCGACGGCAACATCCGCATCGCGACCGACGCCATTCAAGCCGCCGCCCGCCCGCACCACTTTTTGTCGGTGCACAAGAACGGCCAGGTCGCCATCGTCGAGACCAAGGGCAACACCGATTGCCACGTCATCTTGCGCGGTGGCAAAACGCCGAACTACGACGCCGACCATGTGGATGCGGCGTGCCGCGACCTCGACGCGGCCAAGCTGCGCCCGACGTTGATGGTGGATTGCTCACACGCCAACAGCAGCAAGCAGCACGAAAAGCAGATCGACGTGGCGCGCGACGTTGCGGCCCAGTTGGCCGGTGGTTCGCGGCGCATCTTCGGTGTGATGGTGGAAAGCCACCTCGTCGCCGGCGCGCAGAAGTTCAGCGCGGGCAAGGACGACCCGGCCAAGCTTTGCTACGGGCAAAGCATCACCGACGCCTGCATCGGTTGGGACGATTCGCTGACGGTGCTTGATGTACTGAGCGACGCCGTCACCACTCGCCGCAGAAGCTGACTCCCAAACAGCCGAGCGAAGCAAGGCCGTCCCCCAAGCAACAACTCGCGGAACGGGCTTCGCCCGGCCGCTAAGTTGGCGCCCCCTTGGGGGGCAGGAGCGCAGCGACGTGGGGGCTAACCTTCCTCGCGCTTCAGGCGTTCGCTGCGCCAGTAAACATCGTCGCCGCCCAACCCATCGAGGTTGGCGCGGTTCAGCACGCGGGCCAGCACGAACATCAGGTCGCTCAGGCGGTTGAGGTACTGGCGCGGTTCGGCGCGCACCGTTTCCACGGCGGCCAGCGACACCACAGAGCGCTCGGCACGCCGCGCCACCGTGCGGCACACGTGCGCCACGGCCGCGCTGCGTGTGCCGGCCGGCAAGATGAACTCCTTCAGGCGCGGCAAGTGGGCGTTGTGTTCGGCCAGGGCTTCGTCGAGCCGAAGCACCGCGTCGGCCTTCAACAACTCGTAGCCGGGAATCGACAGCTCGCCGCCCAGGTTGAACAGCTCATGCTGGATCACCCCCAGCAACTCACGCACCGCCTCGGGCAGCGGTTCGGCCAGCAGCACGCCGATTTGGGAGTTCAGCTCATCGACGTCGCCCATCGCCTGCACCCGCAAGTGGTCCTTCGGCACCCGCGTGCCGTCACCGAGGCCGGTGCTGCCGTCGTCGCCGGTGCGTGTGGCGATCTGCGTGAGGCGGTTGGCCATGGCTCAGCGTGCCGGTTCGATGGCCTGTTGCGCGGCCTGGGCTCGCTGCACATACGTTTGGTAGGCCGGAATGGCCACGGCAGCCAGGATGCCGATGATGCCGATCACCGGCAGCAGCAGGCCGCCGATCTTCACGCCCAAGCCGTTCGGGGGCGGGGGAGCGCCAAAGGCATTGGCGCCCGGCGTGCCGGCCTTGAACAGCCAGATCAGTGCCACGAACGGGATCAGGCACAGCAGGCTCCGCCAGCCCGACCAGCCCATGTCGTGCGAACGCTGAATGATCAGCAGCACCGACAACACCACGTACGGCACGATGGCCACAATGCCGATAGCTCCGCCCAACTCGGCCTTGCCCATGTAGCCCGCGATGCCGCCCAACGCGCCGGCCACCAGAATCGTCACCAGATAAGCGACCATCGAATACGCCAAGTAGCGCAAGCGCCCGATGCGCCCGCTGGCTGACCAAACGCGTGGCGTCGAATACGAGGTTGCCGCGTGTACATCGGCCACGGCGGCGCGAGGTGGGGTGTAGGGGTTGGCTGCTGTGGACATGGTGCTCCTCGGGTGTTGTTGTGTTGCAGATGCCGGCGTTGCGCGCCGGGGATTCGATGGTAGCGAGGCGCCCTACAGCAAGCCAGCCCGCTTGACCGCGTGGTACCGGTTCACCAGCGCCACCGCCAACTGCGCCGGCTCCACGTCCACCGACAAGGCGTCGTGCCCGACCGCACGGGCAAAGGCGTCGCGGCGCGACTGCTCGAACCAGTGCGCGCCGGCCGCTTCAACCGCGTCGCGTGGCTGCTTCAGGGGCTGCTCGGCGATCTCACGCAGCACACGTTCGCGCAGGCTGGCCACCATCACCAGGTGGCGCCTGCGCAGCAGCTTCAATGCGGGCTGCAACTCGGCGGCGTCTTCATCGCGGAAGTTGGTCAAGACGATCACCAGCGCGCGTTTGTGTTGCACCCGCAGCAGTG
The DNA here is from genome assembly GCA_043727255.1 of Rhizobacter sp. Taxonomy (GTDB): domain Bacteria; phylum Pseudomonadota; class Gammaproteobacteria; order Burkholderiales; family Burkholderiaceae_C; genus Rhizobacter. The sequence continues at coordinate 3,437 of JAYSYW010000060.1, forward strand.
CTTCGGCGGCGCGCAGGTAGTCGGAATGCGACGCGCCGGGTTCGATGTCGTGCAGCCGCGCCATCAACGCGTTCAGCGTGGCGCCGCCCTTGCGTGGCGCGAAATGGCGCTCTTGGCCGGCCGGTGTGCCGAAGCTCATGGCGCCGACTTCATCGCCCTCTTTCAACGCCACATGGCTCAGCAGCATCAGCGCGTTCAAGGCCTGGTCGAAGTGGCTGCCATCGGTGCTGCGCATGCCTTCGTCGGCGCGCATGCGGCGGCCGCAGTCGAGCAGGAAGATCACGCACTGGTCACGCTCATCTTGGTACTGGCGCACGATGGGCTTGCCGTGCCGGAAGGTCGCCTTCCAGTCGATGTGCCGAATGGGGTCGCCGCGTTTGTATTCGGACAGCTGCTTGAAGTCGGTGCCCATGCCGCGCTGGGCATAGGTCTTGATGCCAATCTGCGCCAGCCGCTTGTCGCCGGCCAGCCAGGCATAGCGCGCCACCGCCGCGAAGTTGGGGTAGACCTGCAGGGCCTGCGGCTCGCCCACGCGGCGCATCGTCTCGAAGCAACCCAGCGGCGTGCGCACGCGCAGTTGCGTGGCGCCAAACAGCACCTTGCCGCGCTGGCGCGGTGTGACGCTGAACTGCAAGTCGGCCTGCTGGCCCGCCGGCACGGTGACGGTCTGCGGCAGGCCGTCAAAGGCCAGCTTGGCATCGACCTCGTCGAACACCGCCACACGCCAGGGCCGCTTGCCTTCGTTGATGAGCGTGAGCTGCAGCACCCGGTGCACGCCCAGCGCCAGCGCGTGCGGCAAGGTGCGCTTCACACGCAGGGGTGACTGCTTCCACGCGCGCCGTGCCAAGGCCAGGTCGGCGCACGCGGCCAGCCCGCCCCCGCCCAGCAACGCGCCGGCCACGGGTGCGACGGTGCCGAGCGCCACGCCCATCAGCAAGGCCGTGGCAGTGCCCAGCGCCAACGCGGCGAGTGCCCACACGGTGGCGCGGGTGGGGATCAGCGTGAAGCGCGTGCTGGCGCCCTTCACGGAGGCGTCAGCCAACGTTTGCAAGCGGGAAGTCATAGCGGATGAACCCGACGTGCTTGGCCACTTTGTCGTACAGAGCGCGGGCCGTCCGGTTGCTCTCGTGCGTGGACCAGTAGAACCTGCTGGCCCCTGATTCACGGGCCACGCGTGCGACCGCTTCAATGAGCGCCTTGGCCACCCCGTGCCCGCGCGCTTCTGGGGCGACGAACAGGTCTTCGAGGTAGCAAACCGTCATGGACCAGGGGCTGGTGTGAAAGAGGTAGTGCGCAAGGCCCACCAGCTTGCCGTCAACTTCAGCCCCCAGGCCAAACACGCCGTCTTGCCGGATCAAGCGCTGCCACGTGGCCTCGTACTGCGCGGCCGATACCGAGGTTTTGTAGAACTCTTTGTAGCCACAAGCAAGAGCGTTCCAGGCCTCTTGGTCGTCGTGTGACAGCGGGCGGATGACGGGTGTTGTTGGCAGCATGGGCTTGCGGGGCGGGTAAAGGCTGGTGGACGGTGAACGTGGGTCAGATCCGCGGCGCTTCAACGCTTTGCAGCGCCGATTCAAGCAGCTCGTCGACCTCGCGCCCTTCCAGCTGCGCATCGGGCGCCAGCATCACGCGGTGGCGCAGGGCCGGCAACGCATGCTGTTTGATGTCGTCCGGTGTGACGAAGTCACGTGCCTGCAGCAAGGCCGTGGCGCGGGCCGCGCGCACCAGCGCAATCGCCCCGCGTGGGCCTGCGCCCGACGACAACCCCGGCCACTGCCGCGTGGCCCGCGTGATGCGCACCGCGTAGTCGGCCACCTTCTCGTCGCAGCGGATGAAAGACGCCATGCGTTGCAGCGCCATCACCGAGCGTTCGTCGAGCCGCGCGTTCAGCGCGTCAAGCGGGAACTGGTCGCCGGTTTGTTGTTCGGTGGTGCGGCGCACGATGGCGGTTTCTTCCTCTTGCGAGGGGAAGCCGATGTTGATCTTCAGCAAAAAGCGGTCGAGCTGCGCCTCGGGCAGCGGGTAGGTGCCTTCTGACTCCACAGGATTCTGAGTGGCGAAGACAGTGAAGAGCGGAGACAGCTCGGACAGACGGCCTTCCAGCGACACCGTGCGTTCTTGCATCGCTTCCAACAATGCCGACTGCGTCTTCGCCGGGGCGCGGTTGATTTCGTCAGCCAACAGCAAGTCGGTGAAGATGGGCCCGCGCACCAACGCGAAAGACTGGCTCTTCAAGTCAAAGACGCTGGTGCCGAGAATGTCGGCGGGCATCAAGTCAGGCGTGAATTGAATGCGTTTGAATTCGCAGCTGACGCTCTTGGCAAGTGCCTTGGCCATCAACGTCTTCGCGACGCCGGGCACACCTTCGAGCAGCACGTGGCCGCCGGCGATGAGGCCGCACAGCATCAGCTCGAGGGGCTCGTCTTGGCCCACCACCGCTTTGCGCACTTCGTTGAGCGAGGCCTCGCGAACGGCGTTGGCCATTTGTACGGCTTGGGT
>JAYSYW010000061.1:0-14190 GCA_043727255.1 Rhizobacter sp.
TGGAGCTTTGGGCCATCTTGATGCGCGTGCCGATGGAAGGCACAACCGCGTCAGTGAAGTCATACAGCGCGATCAGCACATTGGGGTTCTTTTCCACCAACAGGGCCAGGCGCTTGACGCCGGGCAGCGTGGCGCTGGCCGTCACCTGCACCTGCCCGCCGTTCTCGGCGATGTCGGGCGCCTGCAGCGACAAGCCGGCACTGGCCACGGGCCGCGCGATGCCGAGCGCCTTGTAGGCGGCGTCCAGCGTGTCGGCGTCAAACGCGGCGGCATTCCATTTCGACTGCGCATGGGTGGTCAGCGGCAACAAGCCGGCGCCGGCCAGCAAGGCGGCGACGGCGGCACTCTGTTGGATCAGCTCTCGGCGGCGGGGCATGGCGGCGTTCCGGGTGGGGGTGACGCCGAATTGTGCGGGAGGCGGGTGGAGCCTCATGCCGCAGGTCCATGGGGCTGGTGTGTGGGGCTGGTGTGTGGGGCGGACGCAGGGCGAAACGTCCCAGATCAGGAAGTTCCTGTGCCGTTGGCTCTCTTCGCGGGGGCTGCTGCGCGGGGGGCGCTCGCCGGGCCGTATGTCAGCTCGCTTGCGCGTCCTCGATCTGCTGCATCACCTTGCGCGCGCCACGCAGCACCAGTGTCTGGTCGAGCATGGCTTGGGGCGCGACGGCCTGGGCCACTTCTTCCAGGCTGGCCGGGTCGTTCATCAGCGCATTGGCCAAGGCCGACAAGGCGCAGATGGACCGGCGCGGCGCCGATGAGGGCAGCTCGCGGTGGGCGTTGACGCGCACGTGGTGGCGCACGCTGGCGACGGCGGCGGGGCCGAGGCCCCAGCTTTCGCAGAGCGCTGCGCCGAGGGCGTCGTGGCTGACACCGAAGGCCTCGAATTCGCGTTCGATCAGCTCGCTGTCGTTGGCCGACGTGGTGAGGATGGGCCGGTAGACGTCTTGGGCGTGCTTGAACAGCACCGCCTTGCCGCATTCTTCAAACAGGCCCGCCGAGTGCGCGCCCCAGGGGTCCACGTTGAGTGCCTGGCCAATGCGGCCCATCAGCACGCCGCGCACGCTGGCGCGTTGCCACATCGGCTCGAGCTCGGGCGCAGCGGGGAAGACGGCGCGCAGGCCCATCTCAAACGTCACGGCCGACACCTCGCGGGTGCCGAGGTAGGTGACGGCCTGCTGGACGCTTTGCACACGTCCCTTCAAGCCATACAGCGATGAATTCACCGCCTTCAGCACAGCGGCGGCCAGCGCCATGTCGGTCTCGATCAGGTGCGAGAGCGACTGCAGGTTCACGTCGTCCTCTGCCAGCAGCAGCGACAACTTCACCAGCGCCTCGGGCTGCGCCGGGACGTCAATGTTGAGAGAGCGCAGCTTCGGATCGACAGGCATGGCGGGCTTCGTGAAAGGGGTTGGTTGTGGTTCATCGTACGCAGGCCGGGCTGGTCGCGGTGTGAAGAACAACGCGGAAAAGCGGGTCTTTTCAATCGTTTACCGGTTGCCCCGTGCCGCTGACCGGGCGGCACCAACAAAAAGGCCCCGCCGAAGGGCGAGGCCTGTTGCGAGCATGAAGCGCAGCCGGTCAGAAGCGGTAGTTCACCCCGAGGCTGATCAGCGGGAGCGCCTTGACCTTGCCGACGCCGTCGCGCAGCTCGGCCAGTTCGGCATCGATGTCTGCCTGCGACACGATGGCCGGGTTGCCGAGGTTCGTGCCCGAGTGCGTTTCGGTGAGCTTGGCCTTGCCGATGGAGGCGCCGATGTCGAAAGTGAAGCCCCAGCCCGTGCTGAGCTGGTGGCCCCAGCCGATGCCGATGTAAGGCGTCGTCTTCGGGTATTCGATCTTCACGTTCAGCCGGTCGTCGGGGGACGACACGAAGGTGCGGTTGCCGATCGTCATGGGCGTGCCGTTGCCGCGCGCGAGCATGTCGAGCTTCACGTTGTTGAAGGTCACGCCGCCGGTGAGGCGAAAGCCGCCCGCGAAGGGGAACCAGTCGCCGAACACGCCGGCACGGTTGAAGCCGACGGTGACTTCATAGTCCACGCCTTCTTCACGTTCGTTGGCCGTGCGGCTGCCCAGGGTGCCGAAGTCGCCACGCACGGTGAAATCGGGCGACAGCGCATGCGCATAGCCCAGCATCACGCCGTGGGTGCCGAGGCCGGTGTAAATCTCACCAGCCTGCGCGCTCGCCATGCAGGCGCAGCCCAAAGCCATCGCCGTCAGCAGTTTCTTCATTGGTTCGTCCTTGTCGTTGAACACGGCGCGCCCTTTGCCCGCCCGGAAAAATAATTTTAGGCAGGCGCGTGCTCAACTCAATGGGCCAAATGGCTGATGACAACGGCGCTTTTCGAGGCTTTGTGCCGCAAAGCCGCACCCCGTGCGGGCCTCGCGTCGGGGTGCGCGGGGTGCGCGGGGTGCGCGCGGGGTGCGTGGGCTTGCGCTAGCGCAGCGCCTTGCCGGCCATGCGCAAGATGTCGTCGAGCGCGTTGCCGTCGCCATTCAGGTCGAGCATCGAACCGAGCCCGCCTGTTGACGAGGCGCCGCCAGCACGGCCACCCAGCAGCCCGCCGAGCAGGTCACCGATCCCGCCGCCACCGCCCGGGGCTGGCGTGCCCGCGCCAGTGCTTGCGCCGCCTTGCTGCCTGGCCATGTAGCCGGCGACCAGCATGGCCAGCATCGGCAGCATCTTCTTGAGCAACGACGGGTCGAGCCCCGATTGCGCGGCGGCGTTCTGCGCCACCGTGCGGCTCACGTCCTTCGAGCCGAAGATTTGCCCGAGCACGTTGTCGCCCTGGCTCAGGTCGGTGGGTTGCGGGCCCAGCACCTGCTCCAGCAGGCCACCCCCGCCAAGTTGCCCGAGCAACCCGCCCAGCCCCTCAAGCCCGGCGGGCTGAGACTGCGCCTGCTTCTTGAACCCGCCCAAGATGGCCGGGGTGAGTGCCTCGGCACCACTGGCCACCTGGGCCTCGCTGACGCCCAACTCGCGCGCCATCGACTGAAAGCCGCCCATCTGGGCAAGGATGTCCGTGATCTGCATGAGCTTCTCCGGTGGGGTGGGCCGCAGGGGTGATGCTGAATGGGCGGTTGAATGGGCAGCCCGATCAGTCAAGCAGTTCTTTGGGCACGTTGCCGCCATTGGCCGCGATGTGCCCGAGCACGTTCTTGTGCAGCCAGACGTTCATCTTGGCCGAGTCTTCCATCAGTTCGGGCGGGCAATACAGCTCTTTGGCCAGCTCTTTGCGCGCCGCCAGGCTGCTGTCGATGTCGAGCAGCTTGAGCAGGTCCACGATGGACGTTCGCCAATTCAGTTTCTGCGAGTTGGCGGCGGCACGCTGTTCGAGCTGGGCGACCACATCGACCATGGCGATGGGGTTCACCACCGCTGGCGCCGGTGCTGCGGCGGGCGCGCTGGTGGATGTGGAGGCCGGTGCGGCGGCGGCAGGCGGGGTCACAGCGGCAGCGGCGGCCTCCGCGTTGCCAATGCCGAGCTTGCTGAGGATGTTGCTGAAGAAACCCATGTCGCGCTCCTTGAGTGGCGGACGAGGCGGAACAACCGGGCCGGATTGCGCAGCCATGCCGCCATCGATCACCGGCGCATCCTACGAACAATCGGGGGTCGGCTGAAGCAATGGGCAGGGCGAATGACGGGGAATGCCCGGCTGCGCCCACGTGACGAGAGAGCCGGTCAAAATCTCCGCCCCGCACACCTTGCGCGTCAGGAACCGGATGCCACCCACAGTTGTCCCCGCCGTCGCCACGCTGCCCGTTGGCAAGCCCAAACGCCGGTTGCGCCCGCCCACGCTTTCGCTGGACGCCTGGAAGCAGTTTTTCGATCTGGCCAAGCCCTACTGGACGGGCGATAAGAAGAAGCATGCGTGGACGCTGCTCGGCGTGATGATTGTTTTGATGCTGGGCGAGACCCACCTGGCGGTGCTGCTGAACGAAGAGACCGGCGAAATGATGTCGGCGCTGGCGGGCAAAGACGGCAATCGGTTCTGGGACGCCGTTCGAGCCTGCCTGTTGGTGCTGGCGTTTGCGGTGCCGGTCTACGCGTTTTATTACTACATGCGCGATGCGTTCTCGAACCACTGGCGGCGCTGGCTCACGGGCCGCTTTCTTGATGGTTACTTGAACGGGCGCAAGTACTACGAGCTGGGCCGCAGTGACATCGACAACCCCGACCAGCGCATCAGCGAAGACATCAACAGCTTCACCGGCAAGTCCACCCACTTCTTGCTGATCTTTCTGGGCGCCAGCATGCAACTGGTGGCCTTCAGCGCCGTGCTGTGGTCGATCTCGAAGGTGCTGGTCGCCTTCTTGGCGGTTTATGCGTTGGTCGGCACCTTCGTGGCGTTGTGGGTGTTTGGCGCGCCGCTGATCCGGCTGAACTTCTGGCAACTGCGGCGAGAAGCCGACTTCCGTTTCGGCTTGATGCGCCTGCGCGAAAACGCCGAGTCGATCGCTTTTTACCGGGGCGAAGCGCAAGAGCGGTCAAACATCGAGCGACATTTCGACGCGGTGTTCAGCAATTACCAAAAGCTCATCAAGAAACAGCGTTCGCTGAACCTGTTTCAGCGTGCCTTCAGCCAGCTGACGCTGGTGGTGCCGAGCGTCATCTTGGCGGGCGGCGTTTTGTCGGGCGAGCTTGAGGTGGGCCGCGCGGTGCAGGCGGGGGGCGCCTTCGCCGCCGTGCTGGGCGCGGTGGCGCTGATCGTCGACAACTTCGAGAGCCTGAGCCGCTTCGTCGCCGGCATCGACCGGCTGGACGCGCTGTCGCAACTGGTGCTGAAGGCGCCAGCCGCCCTGTCAGATGCCGACAAAGCCCGGCAGATCGAAACCCGGCTCGGCGAACAGCTTGAGCTGAAGTCGCTCACGCTGTACACGCCGCAGTTCGACCGCTTGCTGATCAAAGAGTTGAGCCTGAGCCTGAAACCCGGCGACGGCCTGCTGATCGCGGGCGTGAGTGGCTGCGGCAAAAGCTCGCTGCTGCGCGCCATTGCCGGCCTGTGGCGCACAGGCAGCGGCGTGGTCTGCCACCCGTCGCTCGACGACATGCTGTTCTTGCCGCAGCGGCCCTACATGCAAGCCGGCACGCTGCGCAGCCAGCTCATCTATCCCGGCGTCGAAACGAGCCTCGGCGACGAGCGGCTGTTGGAAATCCTGGACGAAGTGCACATGTCCGGCCTGGCCGAGCAGGTCGGCGGGCTCGACGCGGTGCAAGACTGGGAAAAGCTGTTGTCCGTGGGCGAGCAGCAGCGCCTGGCCTTCGCGCGAGTGCTGGTGCGGCAACCGCGCATCGTCATCCTCGATGAAGCGACGAGCGCGCTGGACAGCGGCAACGAGGCCTCGCTGTACAAGCGGCTGCGCACCAACGGCATCACGCTGGTCAGCATCGCGCACCGCCCCGGGGTGCTGCGGTATCACACCCAGGTGCTCGAATTCAAAGGCGGCGGCGAGTGGGCGCTGCACCTGGCGAGCGATTACCGCTTCGAGGGCTGAGCCCTGCGGGGAGCGGCCGGGGCGCCCCCGCGCGCATTCCTCGCATCGACCGCTCAGAGATCGAAGTCGTAGTCGATCGTCAGCGGCGCATGGTCACTGAAACGCTGGTCAAGGTAGATGTGCTCGCGCTTCGCGGTGGCCGCGATGCCCGGCGTGGCCAGGTGGTAGTCGAGCCGCCAACCCACGTTCTTGGCCCAGGCCTGGCCCCGGTTGCTCCACCAGGTGTACTGGTCGGGGTTCGGGTTCAGCGTGCGGAACACGTCCACCAGCCCCAGCTCGTCGAGCGTGTGCGTCATCCAGGCGCGCTCTTCGGGCAGGAAGCCGCTGTTCTTCTGGTTGCTGCGCCAGTTGCGCAGGTCGATTTCCTTGTGCGCGATGTTCACGTCGCCCACCAGAATGAATTCGCGTTCGGCTTTCAGGCGCAGAAGGTGCGGTGTCATCAGGGCCAGAAAACGGAACTTGGCGAGCTGGCGCTCTTCGCCGCTCGAACCGCTGGGAAAGTAGCAACTGATGACGCTGAACTTGCGCCCCGGTTTGTCGAAGCGCACCTCGACGTAGCGGCCTTCGTCGTCGAACCCCGAAGCGTCGAAACCGACGATCACGTCGCTCGGTTCATGGCGGGTGTACACGCCGACGCCCGAGTAGCCTTTTTTCTGCGCGAAGTGGAAATGCCCGGTCATGCCGGCCACCGTTTCAAAGCGCCCGGCCACGTCGGCGGCCTGGGCCTTGACCTCTTGCACCCCCATACAATCGGCGCCCACCTGTTCGGCCCAAGGCTCCCAGCCCTTGTTCGACGCTGAACGAATGCCGTTCAGGTTTAAAGAAATCAGACGAAACACCGAAAGACCCTCATGAGCCTCCACGCACCCGCCGACACGCTGGCCCAAGACTTCGTGGAGTTCTCGGTGCAGGCGTCGGTGCTGCGCTTTGGGGAGTTCAAGACCAAGGCCGGGCGTTTGAGCCCGTATTTTTTCAACGCCGGCCTGTTCGATGACGGCGCCAAGCTGGGCCGTCTGGCGGAATTCTATGCGTCGCGTTTGCTGGCTTCGGGCATCGAATTCGACATGATTTTCGGCCCCGCCTACAAGGGCATCACGCTCGCGGCGGCTGTCGCGATGGAGCTTGCACGGCGAGGCCGCAACGTGCCCTACGCCTACAACCGCAAGGAAGCGAAAGACCACGGCGAAGGTGGAACCCTTGTCGGCGCGAAGGTCACCGGGCGCGTTCTCATCATCGACGACGTGATTTCTGCCGGAACCTCGGTGCGTGAGTCCATCTCTATGATCCGTGCGGCCGGCGGCACACCGTGCGGCGTGGCGATCGCCCTGGACAGGCAAGAGAAGGCCACTGACAACGGGGCCGACGCGCCGTGGTCGGCGGTGCAGTGGGTCGAGCAACAGCTTCACTTGAAGGTGTGCGCGATCGCCACGCTGTCCGACCTGTTGCAGTACCTGAAGAGCAATGCGGACCCGTCCCTCGGCGAACACTTCGCCGGCGTGGCGGCCTATCGAGACCGATACGGGGTGTGAATGGGCAACGCATGGGTGGCAAGCGGGCTTCTGGCCCTGGGGGTGCTGGGCGCCGTGGGCACCAGTTCAGCGGCCATCTACAGCTGTGTTGACGGCAGCGGCCGGCGCCTCACGTCTGACCGGCCGATCCGCGAGTGCTCAACCCGTGAACAGCGCCTGCTGAACACCGACGGGTCGGTGCGGCAGATCTTGCCGCCCACCATGACGGCCGAGGAACAGGCCGACCATGAAGCCCGCGAACGCAAGGCCAGCATGGAGCGCGCGGCGCGGCAAGACGCCATCCGCCGCGACCGCAACCTGCTCAGCCGCTTTCCCGACGAAGCGGCGCACACCAAGGCCCGCGAAGCCGCACTCGACGACGTTCGCAAGGGTGTGAAGTTCTCTGAAAACCGGCTGACCGACCTGCAGCGCGACCGCAAGCCGCTGCTCGACGAAGCCGAGTTTTATGCCGGCAAACAACTGCCGGTGATGCTGCGCCAAAAGCTCGATGCCAATGACGCCGCCGCCACTGCGCAGCAGTCGCTGGTGCAAAACCAGAAAGACGAAATCGTGCGCATCAACTCGCTCTACGACGTCGAGTTGGCCCGGCTGAAGAGGCTGTGGTTGGGTGCGCCGGCGGGTTCGCTGGGCGCCTTGCCGGGGGCCTCGCTCACACCGCCCAAAAAGAGCGTCGGCAAGTAAGCGCTGGAAGTAGACGCTGGCACGTGAGCGGCGGCGCTGCACCCGCGCCGCCACCGCAGCGTCGGGCACGGGTCGTTCAGCCCGCCAGCTTCTGCTTCAGCAGCTCGTTCACCTGGGCCGGGTTGGCTTTGCCCTTGGTGGCTTTCATGGCCTGACCGACCAGCGCGTTGAAGGCCTTGTCTTTGCCGGCGCGAAACTCTTCCACCGACTTGGCATTGGCCGCCAACACCTCGTCAAGGATGCGCTCCAGCTCGCCGCTGTCGCTCATTTGCTTGAGGCCCAGCGACTCGATCAGCGCATCGACCTCACGGCCTTCGCCGGTCCACAAGGCATCGAACACCTGCTTGGCGCCGTTGTTCGAGATGGTGCCGTCGGCAATGCGGCCGATCAGCTGCGCAAGCGTGGCGGCGCTCACAGGGCTGTGTTCCAGCGTCTGGTCGGCTGCGTTCAAGCGGCGCGACAGCTCGCCCATCAACCAGTTCGCCACCAGCTTGGGCTGGCCGCAGGCTTTCGCGGCCAGCTCGAAGAAGGCCGCGAAAGCCTTGCTCTGGGTCATCATGGCCGCGTCGTAGGCCGGCAGTTTGTAGTCGTTCTGGAAGCGCTCGGCCAAGGCGCGCGGCAACTCGGGCATCTCACCGCGCACCCGCTCGATCCACGCTTGCGCGATCACCAGCGGCGGCAGGTCGGGGTCGGGGAAGTAGCGGTAGTCGTGCGCGTCTTCCTTGGTGCGCATGGCGCGTGTTTCGCCGGTGTCGGGGTTGAACAGCACGGTGGCTTGCTGCACCGTGCCACCGTCTTCGATCAGGTCGATCTGCCACTGCACTTCAAAGTCCACCGCCTGTTGCAGGAACTTGAAGCTGTTCAGGTTCTTGATCTCGCGCCGGGTGCCGAAGGGCTGGCCGGGCTTGCGCACTGACACGTTGGCGTCGCAACGGAAGCTGCCTTCCTGCATGTTGCCGTCACAAATGCCCAACCACACCACCAGCGCGTGCAGCGCCTTGGCGTACTCGGCCGCTTCGACGCTGGAACGCATGTCGGGTTCGGTGACGATCTCTAGCAGCGGCGTGCCGGCGCGGTTCAGGTCGATGCCGGTCTGCCCGGCATAGTCTTCATGCAGCGACTTGCCGGCGTCTTCTTCCAGGTGGGCGCGGGTCAGGTTGACCTTGTGCTTGACCTTCTCGCCGTTCGACCCCTCGACGAAGAACTCGAGCTCGCCGCCTTGCACCACCGGCGTTTCGTACTGGCTGATCTGGTAGCCCTTGGGCAGGTCGGGGTAGAAGTAGTTCTTGCGCGCGAAGATCGAGTGGTTCGCCACCTTCGCGTTCACGGCCAGCCCGAACAAAATTGCCCGTTCGACCGCGCCCCGGTTCATCACCGGCAGCGTGCCCGGCAAGGCCAGGTCCACCGGCGAGGCCTGCGTGTTGGGCGCGGCGCCGAACTGGGTGGACGAGCCGCTGAAGATCTTGCTTTGGGTGGACAGCTGCGCGTGTGTTTCGAGGCCGATGACGACCTCGTAGCCGCGGATCAGTTTTGGGGTCGTTGTCATTCTCAGAAGCCGTTTGGAGCGCGCTGGTGCCAGTCGGTCGCCTGCTGGAAGGCATGCGCCGCGTGCAACAGCGTGCCTTCCTGGAAGTAGTTGCCGATGAGCTGCAGGCCGACCGGCATGGCGGCGTCGCCAAAGCCAGCGGGCAGGCTCATGCCGGGCAGGCCGGCCAGGCTGGCGGGCAGCGTGAAGATGTCGGCCAGGTAGTTGGCGACCGGGTCGTCGCTTTTGTCGCCCAGCTTCCACGCGACCGTGGGCGCCACCGGCCCGGCGATCACGTCGCACTGGCGAAAACACGCCTGGAAGTCGTCAGCGATCATGCGGCGCAGCTTTTGCGCCTGCAGGTAGTAGGCGTCGTAGTAGCCGTGGCTCAGCACGTAGGCGCCGATCATGATGCGGCGCTTGACCTCGGCGCCGAAGCCCTCAGCGCGGCTCTTCTTGTACATGTCGAGCAGGTCGGTGTACTTCGCGGCGCGGTGCCCGAAGCGCACGCCGTCAAAGCGGCTCAGGTTCGACGAAGCCTCGGCCGGCGCGATGATGTAGTAGACCGGGATCGACAATTCGGTGCGCGGCAGGCTCACGTCCACCAGCGTGGCGCCCAGCTTCTGGAACTCGGCCAAGGCGGCGCGCACGGCGCCGTTCACGTCAGCGGCCAATGCGGCAGGGAAAAATTCCACCGGCAGGCCGATGCGCAAACCCTTCAGGGGCTGCGTGGCCGTGCCGCCTTCGCGCGGAGCTTTCAGGCCTTGCACGAAGTCGGGGGTGGGCCGCTCGGCGCTGGTTGAATCGCGCGCATCAAAGCCGCTCATCGCCTGCAGCAAGAGTGCGCAGTCTTCGGCCGTGCGGGCGAAGGGGCCGGCCTGGTCAAGGCTGGAGGCGAAGGCGATCATTCCGTAGCGTGAGCAGGTGCCGTAGGTCGGCTTGATGCCCGTGATGCCCGTGAAGCTGGCCGGCTGGCGGATCGAGCCGCCGGTGTCGGTGCCGGTGGCCGCTGGGATCAGCCGTGCTGCCACCGCCGCAGCCGAGCCGCCCGACGAACCACCCGGCACGCGCGTGGCGTCCCAAGGGTTCTTGACCGCGCCGAAGGCCGAGTTCTCGTTGCCCGAGCCCATGGCGAATTCGTCGCAGTTCAGCTTGCCCAGCGTCACCGTGCCGGCTTCGGCCAGTTTGCTGACCACCGTGGCGTCAAACGGGCTGCGGTAGCCAGCCAGCATCTTTGAGCCGGCGGTGGTGGGCAGGTCGCGCGTCACGAAGATGTCTTTGTGCGCCAACGGCACACCCAGCAGGGCGCCGCGTTCACCGGCGGCCCGGCGCGCGTCGGCGGCCTGGGCCTGTTTCAGCGCTTCGGCTTCGTCCACGCACAGGAAGGCGCCGAGTTGTTCGTGGGCCGCAACGCGTGCGAGCAGATGTTTCGTCAATTCGACGCTGGACAGGTCTTTTGCGTCCAGTGCGCGGCCCAGATCGGCCGCGCTTTTCAGGTGCCAATCGCTCATTCGATGACCTTGGGAACCAGGAACAAACCGTCTTCCACGCTCGGTGCGCTGCGCTGGTTCAGCTCGCGCTGGTTGGTTTCGGTGGCCACGTCGTCACGCAGGCGCAAATGCACGTCTTGCACGGCGGACAGCGGGGTGTAGAGCGGTTCGACGCCGCTGGTATCGACCGCGCTCATGCGTTCGACGATCGAGAAAAAACCGTTGAGTTGCTGCAGCATCGCAGCCTGTTCGCCGGGTTGCAATTCAAGCCGCGCAAGGTGCGCGATGCGGCTCACGTCTTCAGGGGTCAGGGCCATGGGAAATGCACGCTCGCAAGGGGGTCCACGAGGGTGGAAATAGAGGTGATTGCAGTATTATCCCCGGTTATCCACACCCCTCGCGCAGCAGACAATTCCTCGGTTTTGCCAAGGGTTTGCTGATTTTTTGGCGGGTTCTGGGACCAAATACAAACAACGCGTTTGAGTCGGCGGCTGTCGCTGGCTCAAACCTTCGAACACACCTCTCACTGGAATCACGCCGTCGAAGCGGGTCTTGGCCGTCGCGTCTGCTTTTTGTCTGGCGCGCCTTCATGCCTTGCGGCCCTTCGCCGACACAAGCCACCATGTTCGCTTCCCTGCGCCGCTACTTCTCCACCGACCTCGCCATCGACCTGGGCACCGCCAACACGCTGATCTATGTGCGTGGCAAAGGCATCGTTCTCGATGAGCCTTCGGTCGTCGCCATCCGCCACGAAGGCGGCCCCAACGGCAAGAAAACCATCCAGGCCGTGGGCGCTGAAGCCAAGGCCATGCTGGGCAAGGTCCCCGGCAACATCGAGGCCATCCGCCCGATGAAAGACGGCGTAATCGCCGACTTCACGGTCACTGAGCAGATGCTCAAGCAGTTCATCAAGATGGTCCACGACTCGAAGATGTTCCGCCCGAGCCCGCGCATCATCATCTGCGTGCCCTGCGGCTCGACCCAGGTCGAACGGCGCGCCATCCGCGAGTCGGCGCTCGGCGCTGGCGCGTCCGAGGTCTACCTGATCGAAGAACCCATGGCCGCGGCCATCGGCGCCGGTTTGCCGGTGTCCGAAGCGTCGGGCTCGATGGTGGTCGACATCGGCGGCGGCACCACCGAAGTCGGCGTCATCTCGTTGGGCGGCATGGTCTACAAGGGCAGCATCCGCGTCGGTGGCGACAAGTTCGACGAATCCATCATCAACTACATCCGTCGCAACTACGGCATGTTGATCGGTGAACCGACGGCCGAAGCCATCAAGAAGAACATCGGCTCGGCCTTCCCTGGCTCTGAAGTCAAAGAGATGGAAGTGAAGGGCCGCAACCTCAGCGAAGGCGTGCCGCGCAGCTTCACCATCAGCAGCAACGAGATCCTCGAAGCGTTGACCGACCCGTTGAACCAGATGGTTTCGGCGGTGAAAAACGCCCTCGAACAAACGCCGCCTGAACTGGGCGCCGACATCGCCGAGCGCGGCATGATGCTCACCGGCGGTGGCGCCTTGCTGCGCGACCTCGACCGCCTGCTGGCCGAAGAAACCGGCCTGCCGGTGCTGGTGGCCGAAGACCCGTTGACCTGCGTGGTGCGCGGTTGCGGCATGGCGCTGGAGCGCATGGAGCGCTTAGGTTCGATCTTTACTTCCGAGTGAATACGGCTCTCAGTCGCTTCGCTTCCGCCTTGCCGGCCGCGCCGGGCCGATGGCCCAGCCCCCCGTCCGGACTCGGCCCCAAGGGGCGCCATTCATCGGCCCGGCAAAGCCGGATCTTTGGGCGTGGCTCGATCAGTCGCTCGCTGCGCTGGCTCTGACTGCTCTCTCGGCATATCCACTGGTTTAGGTAGCTGCCCATGCCTCTCGGCACGCTTGACCGCTCACCGCCCCCCTTCTTCCGGCAGGGCCCGTCCGCGCTCACGCGGCTCATGTTCTTTTCGGCGCTGGCGTTGTTTTTGATGATTGCCGACACGCGCTTCGAGATCACCCAGCCGTTGCGGGCGCTGATGGCCACCGTGCTGAACCCGGTGGAACGCGTGCTGCGTGCGCCGATCGATGGGCTTTCCTTGGGGCACGACTACGTCTCGGGCCTCGAAAGCGCGCTCGACGGTGAGCAGGCGGCGCGGCGCCAATTGACGCGGCAGTCCGAGCGCGCCGCGATGGTCGAACAACTGCAGCAAGAAAACACCCGCTTGCGCGCGTTGCTGAACCTGCGTGACGCGCTGAAGGTGAGGTCGCAGGCGGCCGAGGTGCTGTACGACGCGGCCGACCCGTATTCACGCAAGGTGATCATCGACCGGGGTGCGCGGCAAGGCGTGGTGGTGGCCTCGCCGGTCATCAACGAAGTGGGCGTGCTGGGGCAGGTGACACGCGTCTACCCGTACAGCGCCGAAGTGACGCTGTTGACTGACAAGGAAGCCGCCATCCCGGTGCTGAACGCCCGCACCCAGGCGCGCAGCGCCGCTTTCGGCAACCCGAATGGCGCTGGGCTGGAACTGCGTTTCATGGCCGGCAACGCCGACGTGCAGGTGGGCGACGTGCTCGCCACCTCGGGCGTTGACGGCGTCTACCCAGCCGGTGTGCCGGTGGCCACCGTCACCAGCATCGACCGCCGGGTGGATTCAGGTTTCGCGCGCATTTCGCTGGCGCCGCTGGCCCAGCCCGACAGCGTTCGGCACGTGCTGGTGTTGGAGCCCGTGGGCGTGCAGTTGCCGCCCCGCCCGGCGGCGCCCGATGAAGCGCCCACCAAGCCCGCGCCCCGCAAGGGCGTGGGTGTGGTGGCACCGCTGACCACCGGAGGGTCCACACGATGATGCCGCGCGGTTCCGACCAGTTGCTGTTGCCGGTCAACCCGTGGTTCATGTGGGGGTCGCTGCTGTTCGCCTTTGGCGCCAGCATCGTGCCGCTGGGCCGCAACCCCGCGTTGCCCGATCTGCTGGCGCTGGTGCTGGTGTTCTGGAACGTGCACCAGCCGCGCCGTGTGGGCGTGGGCGTGGCGTTCGCGTTCGGCCTGCTGATGGACGTGCACGACAGCGCCGTGCTCGGCCAGCACGCGCTGGCTTACACGCTGTTGAGCTTCTTTGCGATCACCATCCACCGCCGTCTGCTGTGGTTCGGGTTGATGTCGCAGGCGTTGCAGATCCTGCCGCTGTTCGTGTCGGCCCACGTGGTGTCACTGGCGGTGCGCATGCTGGTCGGCGGCATGTTTCCGGGCTGGGAACTGATGTTGGCGCCGGTGCTGGAAAGCCTGCTGTGGCCCATCATTTCGCTGTTCCTGCTGGCCCCGCAGCGCCGCCCGCCCGACCCCGACCAAAACCGACCTCTGTGATGGTGCCCCCACGTCGCTTTGCTCCCGCCCCCCGAGGGGGCGTCACGGGTCGGCCGGCAAAGCCGGTCCTCGCGTGTGGCTTGAGGGGGGCTTCGCTGCGCTCGCCCGTCGCAAAGCTCAGGCCCGTGGACGAGCGCAGC
>JAYSYW010000062.1:0-14071 GCA_043727255.1 Rhizobacter sp.
TTGGGAAACCTTCCGGGCCGCCGTCCAGGGCCTGCCTCGCGTGAGCGTGGCGCATTGGCGCGAACTCGAGGCGATGTACCCCGTCGCCCAGGTGTTTGACGCCCATGCGGACGAGGCCGGTCACATTCCGTTCACGAGCGAGTACTACGCGGCCATGGCCAGTTACATCGCCCGCCATGCCTTCCAAGGCGAAGCGGTGGCGAGCGAGGGCGTGTGGAACCGTGTCGCGGCTGACATCCATGCCGAGGCTGAGCAATTCGCGGCGGCCGCCACCGCGACTGCATCGCCCGTGGCCTTTGCGGGCCGCAAGCCGCACGTGGCGCCCCGCAACGAGGCCGAGAGCCGCCTGGTGCAACTGCTCGAAGCGGCGCTCAACCAGACGGGCATCGGCATCGACGACAGCTTCTTCGACCTGGGCGGGCATTCGATCCTGGCCATCCAGGTGATCTACAAGATCAACCATGCCTTCGATGCGAAGCTGTCCGTCGCCGACGTCTTCATGGCGCCCACGGTGCGGCAGCTCGCCGAGCGGCTGCACGGCGGTGTCGTCCGCGAGGAGTTCGTCGACCTCGCCCGTTCGGCTGCGCTGCCGGATGACGTCCGGCCGCTTGGCACCGCGCCGGCCAGCGCGCCCCGGCACATCTTGCTCACGGGTGCGACAGGTTTCGTTGGGCGCTACCTGCTGCGCGAACTGCTGGACCGCAGCTCGGCCACGATCCATTGCCTGGTGCGGGCCGGCGACGAAACCCAGGGGCGCAAGAGGTTGCGCGACGCGCTCGACGCCTGGGGCCTGTGGAACGAGGCCAACGCCTCGCGCATCGTCCCCGTCGTGGGCGACCTGGCCCGGCCCCGCCTGGGCCTGAGCGAGGCCGACCACCAGCGGCTGGCCGCGCAAGTCGATGCCATCTTCCACAACGGCACCAGCATGAACCATCTGGAGTCTTTCGAGATGGCCCGCGTGGCCAACGTCGAAGGGGTGGCCGACCTGCTCAGACTGGCCACCACCGGCCGGGCCAAGACCTTCAACTACATCTCGACGCTTGCCGTGTTCAGCCCCATCGGCCGCACCGGCGAGAACGTGGTCCACGAGTCATCGCCCATCGACGGCGAACGCCACCTTGCTGCCCAGGGGTACACCAGCAGCAAGTGGGCGGGTGAACACCTGGTCCACCAGGCCATCTCACGGGGGGTGCCTTGCAACGTGTTCCGCCTGGGGCTCGTCACCGGCGATACGGTGCAAGGACGCTACGACGAGCTGCAGTCGTTCTACCGTCTGCTCAAGAGCTGTCTGCTCATGGGCATGGCGTTCAAAGACTTCCGCTACGACCTGGTGATCACGCCGGTCGACTACGTGGCCCGGGCGCTGACCCACCTGGGCGTGCAACACGCCGCCGGCGGGCAGGTGTTCCACCTGTCGTCGATGGACGTGACGCCCATGCCTGCCGTTTTCGAAATGATCAACGGGCTGGTCGAATCGCCCGTGCGCATGGTTTCGCACAGCGTGTGGATCGAGGAAGTCCGCGCCCGCTATGAACGCGGCGACGTGCTGCCGATCGTGCCCGTCGTGCAATGGATGATGGCGCTCGACGAGGAAGGCCGCGCCCGCCTCCTGCATGACCGCGACGCGAGCACCCTGGTCTATGACTGCGCCGCCACGCACCGCGAGCTGGATGCCGCGGGCATCTTCCTGCCGCCCTTTGACCGGGCGCTCGTGCACCGCTACTTGCGGGGCATGCTGGACCACGACGCCGGCTTGAGAGAGTCCGGCTGCCTGAAGGTCAACCCTCTGGAGCACCCGGCGACTCCTGCCCTCGCCGACAACTCGAATGGACAACTCATCTCCCATGTCTGATCTCATCATCCGCTGCGAGCACGCTTCCACCGAACCCCTGGACGGGCTGGTCGTTGGCGTCATTGGTTATGGCATCCAGGGCCGCGCTTTTGCCGCCAACCTGCGCGACAGCGGCGTGTCCGTGCGCGTGGGCAACATCGACGACCACTACCTCGCCACCGCCCGCGAGGAAGGCCACATCGTGTCGAACATCGCCGATGCGGTGAAGCACGCGGACCTCGTTCTGCTGCTCATCCCCGACGAGGCTCACGGCCCGGTGTTTGAACGCGACATCGCGCCGAACCTGCGCGAAGGCGCCATGCTGTGCGTGGCCCACGGCCACTCCCTCGTGCAAGGTGAGGTGCGCCCCTTGCCGGGCCGCGACCTGGCCATGCTGGCACCGCGCATGTACGGCGAACCCATCCGCCGTTACTACCTCGCGGGGCAGGGCGCACCTGCCTACTTCGATGTCGTGCAAGACAGCACGGGGCAAGCACGCCAGCGCGTGCTGGCCGTGGCCAAGGCGATGGGTTTCACGCGCGCCGGCGTCATGCCCCTGAGCCACCGCCAGGAAACCTTCCTTGACCTGTTCCAGGAACAGTTCCTTGCACCCGCCCTGGTCGATCTCGTCGAAACCGGCTTTCGCGTGCTGGTGGAGCGCGGTTTCGATCCCCGCGCCGCGTTGCTGGAGGTCTATGGGTCCGGCGAGATGGGCAAGATGCTGCTGGACGGCGCCGGGCAGGGCCTGGACCGCGTCATCGCGTTGCAAGGCTCGCCGACCTGCCAGGTCGGCTACCACCGCTGGCGCGGCCACACGCTGCCGTCCGCTGTGCAAGAACTCGCGCAACGCATCCTCGGACAGATCGAATCGGGCGAGTTCTCGTCCTACCTGAAGGACGACGCCAACAAGGATTACGCCACCCTGGCCGATCGCAGCCGCGCCTGCGAGGACCGTCCCATGAACCAGGTCCACCGGGAGGTGCGCGCCTCGTTCCAGTTTCCGTCCGAAGACATGGCCGACCTCTACCAGGCCCGGGCCTTGAAGGAGTCGCCATGAGCGATCGCAAGCTGCTGATCGGTGCCACCTTCACGGCCACACCGCTGGCCGCACTGTTGAAGGAGCAGGGCGTGGCAGAGGTGGCTTTCACACCCTACAACCAGCTGCTTCAGTCGCTCGTTCGCGTCGACGAGGGCACGCAAGGGAAGGCTGTGGTGCTGCTGCTGCGCGCGGCCGACCTGGTGCGCCGGGAGCGCGGCACCCCCGACGAACTGGCCGCCTTGCTGGCGCAGCGCATCGGCCCGTGGCTTGACGCGCTGCGCACGTTCTTCGCGCAGCAGGTTCCGGTTACCCACCTCCTGGTGGTGCCGTCACCAGCGCTGTCAGGCGCCAGCGGCGCGCTGGCTGAGGCCTGTCAGCACGCCGAAAGGCAGCTGAACGAACTGCCGAACTGCCGGGTGCTGCGGTGGCCTGACTTCATGGCCGCTGCGGTCGAGGCAGCGTCACCCTTTGATGCCGTGGCTGACAAGCTCGGCCACGTGCCCTTCACGACCGAATGCTTCGAGGCGCTGGCCCGCTGGCTCGCCGCCCAGGTGCGCCACGATGCCGCAGCCCCGGTGGCTTCGGCGGCGCCACCGGCAGCGCCTGCCGGTGACCCGCTCCAGCGCTTCTTTGAACGCCTGCAACTGCGCATGCTGTGCCGCCCGCTGGCAGGCAATGAGCTGCTGCCCGAGGCCGTGCGCCTGAGCCACACCGCCGCCACCTTCCACATGACCGCACGCAGCGCCACTGAGGCATCGATGAGCGCGCAGTTCACCCAGGGCGTCAACGCCGGGGCGATCGAGGTGAGCGACCGTTTCGGTCGGTACGGCTTCGGCGGCTTCGTGCTGTGCCGCACGCACGGCGAATGGCCGGTCGTCGCGGAGTTCGTGCTCAACTGCGTTGTGCTCGGCAAGCAGGTTGAGCACGGCGTCGTGCTGGCCCTGGCCTGGGCGGCCCAGGCGGCGGGCTGCCAACGTCTTGGGTTTTCCTACCAGGACAAGGGGGCCAACCGGCCGGCGATCGAATTCCTGCTGGGCCTGGGGGCTGTTGCCGGCGCCGAATCTCGGCCGGCCGCTGAGGGCGGCCTCGAACTGAGCGTCGAACCCGAGCGACTGGCCCAGGCCGTTCTGGCCGAGGCCAAGGCGCCCGAGGCCCTGGCTGCCAGCGCGAAAGAACTCGACTTCGCTGCGCTGTTCGCCCGCGAGCCCCATCTGGAGGTGGCGCCATGAGCGCGCTTCCCGCCGAAATGGCGGCCCTGCCGGACGACTGGTGGGTGCGCGAGCGCCTGCACTTCGAGGGCGAGCGGTTGACCTTCTGCGGACGCGATGTGGCCACGCTGGCGGCGGCATTCCAAGAGCCGGTTTTCCTGTACGACGCGGTGCGCCTGGGCGAGAACGTTGATCGCCTGCGCCAAGCGATGGCGGGCCTTGGCATGCCATTTCGCATCCACTACGCGATGAAGGCCAACCGCTTCCGGCCCCTGCTGTGCGAACTGCGGCGCTCGGGTCTGTATGGCATCGACGTGTGCTCGCCCGAAGAACTGCGCGAAGCCCTGGCCTGCGGCTATGCGCCAGCGCAGATCTCGTACACGGCGCACGGCATGATGCCCGACGAGGCCGCGCTGCTGGCGGCCTTGCCGGAGGTGCACGTCAACTGCGACACGCTGAGCGCGATCGAGCTGCTGGGGCGACAGGGGGGCGGACGCCGCATCGGCCTGCGCGTGAACCCGGGCGTCGGCATCGGTTATGCCGACAACGAGCGCCTGAGCTATGCCGGCAAGACCACCACCAAGTTCGGCATCTATGCCGAGCAGTTCGACGAGGCGCTGGCCTTGGTCGCGCGCCTCGGCTTGCAGGTCACCTGGCTGCATTGCCATGCGGGCTGCGGTTACCTGGATGCCCAACTCGACGCCTTCCAGCGCGTGCTGAAGGCGTTGGGCGAATTCGTCGACCGTGTGCCCGGCTTGCAGGGCGTCAACCTGGGCGGTGGCCTGGGTCTGCCGCATCGCGCGTGCGACCGCCCGCTGGACTTGCGGCAATGGCGTGACCGCATCCGTGCCCAGTTCGAGGGCCGAGGGCTGGAAATCGCCATCGAACCCGGCGACTTCATCGCCAAGGATGCCGGCATGCTGGTGCTGCGCGTTGCCTATGTGGAGACGAAGCGCGACCGCTGTTTCGTCGGTCTCAACGGGGGCTTCAACCTGGCGATCGAACCGGTCTTCTACGACTTGCCGTGCGAACCGGTGCCCTGCGTGCGGCGCGCCGGCCCGCTGCGGACCGTGACCCTGGCGGGCAACATCAACGAGGCCATGGACATGTGGGCTCGCGACGTGTCCCTGCCGGCGCTCATGCCGGGCGACTTCATGGCCCTGCTCAACGCCGGCGGCTATGCCTCGTCCATGAGTTCCAACCATTGCCTGCGCGGCCAGTTCCGGGAAGTGCTGCTGCATCCGCAGCCCCCGGTCCTCCCCACACACGAAAAGGAGTCGACCCGTGTCACCCATCCATGAAAAGCTGATCACCATCGGAAACGCCGTCATCGGCACCCGGGATTTCGGCCCCGGCGCCTCTATGCAGACCCTGGGCGACTGGTCGTCGCTCAAGCACGTGCAACTGCTGGGCAAGGTCGCTGCCGAGTTCGGCGTGGACATCGAGCTGGAAGACGCCTACAAGCTCGACTCCTTTGATCGGCTGGCGCAGCACATCGAATCGCAGCTGCCGCAGCCAGTGCCCGCACGCGGAGGGAACGAGCCCACCATCGGCGCGTTGTTCCATGCGCGTGCCCAGGCCCTGCCTGACGACACCTTCCTGATCTTCCCCAAAGAAGGCCACACCTACGGCTACCGCGTGTTCCACCGGCTGGCCAGCGCCGCGGCGAAACGCCTGGCCGCGCAAGGGCTGCAGCGCGGCGACCGGCTGTGCGTCGTCTTCCCGAACGGCCCCGAGTTCCTGGCCTACTACTTCGGCGCCCACCTGCTGGGTGTTGTGCTGGTGCCCATCAACCCGGCGCTGACAGCCTCGGAAGCGGCCTACATCGTCGAGAACTGCGGTGCGCGGCTGGCGCTGTTCGACCGCCAACTGCGCCCCATGCACGACGAGATTGCGCAGCACCTGGCCTCGACGCCGTTGGCCATGGCCGACAGCATTGGCGGGTTCGGGCTGGAGGCACTGGACGCGGACACCGAGGTGGCGCTGGCCGTGCCCGACCCGGCGATCGGCATCGACGACGCGGCCGGCATCCTTTACACCTCGGGTACCACCGGCAACCCCAAGGGGGTGGTGCTCAGCCACCGCAACTTCCTGTCCGACGCACGCGCCCTGGCTGACTGGTTCCAGCTTGGCGCGGGCACCCGCACGATGTGCATCCTGCCCATGTTCCACAACAACGGACAGGTCATCACCCTGCTGACGCCGCTGGCGGTGGGCGGCAGCTCCGTGATCCTGGAGGGCAAGTCGGCGTTGATGTCCTTCTGGAAGCTGATCGACGTCCATCGTGTCAACTGGACCAGCGTCATGCCGGCCTTCCTGTCGGCCTTCCTCGAGGTGGGCCTCAAGCGCACCGACAGCACGCTGCAAGGCATCGTCTGTGGCGGGCAGGTGCTGCTGGACGAAGTCCGGACCCGCTTCGAGACCGAGTACCGCGTACCCGTCTTTGAAGGCTTCGGGCTGACCGAGACCACCTCGTTCTCGACGATGAACCGCTATCCCGCCGCGGCGCGCCGCTTCGGGTCGATCGGTGTCGAGCTGCCTTGCAACGAGCTGCGCATCGTCGACGAGGCGGGCAACCCGGTACCGGACGGCGAGGTCGGCGAGATCGTGATCCGCGGAGACAACGTCTCGTCGTCGTACCACGCGCTGCCCGAAATCACGGTCCAGCGGCACCGGGACGGCTGGCTGTTCACGGGCGACTACGGCTACCGCGACACGGACGGTCACTTCTTTTTCTCGACCCGGCTCGACGACCTCATCATCAAAGGCGGTGAGAACGTCTACCCCGCCGAGATCGAGAACGCGCTGCACGGCTGCGACGAGGTCGTCGAATGCGCCGCCCTGGGTGTGTCCGATCCGATCCTCGGGCAAGAGATCTGCCTCTATGTGAAGCTGCGGGCCGACTCGGCCATGAACGAAGACGACATCCGCCAACTGTTCTTGTCGCGCATTGCCCGGTTCAAGTGCCCCCGCCACATCGTCGTGCTCAACCGCATCGAGGGGTTGCCCGAACTGCCGAAGGGCCCGACACGCAAGATCTTGCGACGCAAGCTTCGCGAGCATTTCGTGGCGCTGCAAGCGCAGCGCCAGCCGCAGGAAGCCTGACGCCACGCCGTCCAGAAACCATTCATTTCAACTTGAGGAAACCCAGCAATGAACATCATGAAGTTCGTCATCTTCCTGCACCTGATCTCCGTTGCCCTGTGGATCGGCTGCGTGGTTGTCGAAGGCATCTACGAGCATTCCATCGACAAGAGCCCCACCATGCGCAACTTCATCTCGAAGCTGCACTGGAACACTGACAAGTACGTCGAGATCCCCGCGTTCATCGTGGTGCTGCTGACCGGGGGCTACCTCTTGATGGGAAGGCCGATGACGCCGCTGCTGGCCACCAAGGTTGGTTTTGGCGCCCTGGCCATCTTCCTCAACGCGGTGTGCGTTTGGCTGGTGATCAAGCGCCTGCGCTTTGCGAATGCGGGCGACTACGCCGCATGGGAGCGCGTTGACCACCTCCAGCACAAGCTCGGCGGCCTGGTGGCCGTTGCCATGGTGCTGGCTCTGGTCCTTGGCGGTTACCTGTTCGTCAACGGCTGACATGCGCGCGCTGATCTTTCCAGGGCAGGGCTCGCAGTCGGTGGGCATGGGGAAGGGGCTGTTCGAGCGATTTCCCCGATACGTGGAAGAGGCTGACCACGTCATGGGCCTGTCCATGCGAGAGCTGTGCCTGACCGACCCGGGGCGGCTGCTGTCCAGCACCCGCTTCGCGCAGCCGGCCATCTTCCTCGTCAATGCTCTGCACCTGGCCGCATGGCGCGAGGAGACCGGCGCCGAGGCGGCCTGGCTGGCAGGCCACAGCCTGGGCGAATACAGCGCACTGCTGGCCGCCGGCGTGTTCGACTTCAAGACTGGCCTGCAGATCGTCAAGAAGCGCGGAGAGGTCTTCACGAAGGCCAGCGGCAGCATGGCGGCTGTCGTGGGCCTCACGGCCCAGGAGCTGCGGGCGTTCCTGGCTTCGCGCCGGCACACCGAACTTGACCTGGCCAACTTCAACAGCCTGAACCAGGTCGTGCTGGCCGGGCCGCCAGCGGCGCTGGCGGCCGTGCGTCCGGAGCTGGAATCGACCTGCGGCGCCATGTTCCACCCGCTCCAGGTCAGTGGCGCCTTCCATTCGCGCTACATGCGCGGGCTGAAGGAGGAGTTCGAGGCATTCCTGGCCAGTTGCCGTTTCAACGAACCCACGCTGCCGGTCGTGTCCAACGTCACCGCGCGGCCCTACGAGCCTGGCATCGTCTGCGAGTACCTGGTCGAGCAGGTGGACCACCCGGTGCGCTGGCGCGAAAGCCTGCGCTACATGCTTCGACAAGGCGTGGACGACTGGGTGGAACTGGGCAACGGCCGGATCCTGTCATCGCTGGTCAAGGCCGTGCTGGGTGAGTCTCCCGGCGCGGGCGCCGCTTCTGTGTGTTGAGCGTTCAAAGAAAACGAGAGTGAGGGAAAGTTGATGGAATCCGTCCAACAGGCCCTGGCCGGCTGCCGCACGCTGGACGCCTGCCCGGCGCCGGTCGAAGCACGCAGCTTCGCAGAGGTCTTGCAGTTACGGGCGGCCATGCTGCCCGATGAATTCGCCTATGCGTTCCTGGGCTTCGGGCGCCAGCCCGACCTCGTCATGCGCTATGGGGACATGCATCGGCGTGCCTTGTCGATTGCGCACGAACTCATGGCCCACGGGCAAGCCGGCGATCCGGTGCTGCTGGTGTTTCCTTCGGCGTTCGGCTTCCTAGAGGCATTCTTTGCCTGTCTCTACGCTGGACGGGTGGCGGTGCCGGCACTGCCGCCACGCACCGAAAAAGAGGCGCGCCGCCTGGTGAGCATCACCCGCGACTGCAAGCCGGTGACGATGCTGTCGATGCGGCATGACCAGGAGCCGGCTCTCACGGTGCTGCGGCGCGAACTCGGCCAGGTACCCCCGTCCCTTGCCCTGGAAGACCTCCCCGACCGCGAGGGCGCGGCCGACCTGCCGGATGTTTCACCCCAGGCCACGGCCTTCCTCCAGTACACCTCGGGGTCCACCTCGGAACCGAAGGGCGTGATGGTGGGCCACGCGAACCTGCTGCACAACGAACGGGTCATCCAGCGGCAATTCAAGTCGGATGAGGGCCGCTACCTGGTGGTGTCGTGGCTGCCCCACTACCACGACATGGGACTGATCGGCGGCTTGCTGCAGCCCATCTTCACGGGACGGCCCGCCCTCTTCATGTCGCCGCAAGACTTCCTGCAGCAACCGGCGCGGTGGCTGCAAACCATCTCTACTTTCGGCGCCACCCAAAGCGGCGGCCCCAACTTCGCCTATGAACTCTGTGCGCGTCGCGCGCACCGCATGAAGCTGGACACGCTGGACCTGTCAACGTGGCAGCACGCCTTCAACGGCTCGGAGCCGGTGCGCCATGAAACCCTGAAGCAGTTCGCCGACGCCTTTGCGCCCACTGGCTTTCGTCTCGACCGCTTCGCACCTTGCTACGGCTTGGCGGAAGTCACGCTGATGGCGAGTTCCAAGCTGAAGGGCGACGGTGTGCTGTGCCGTCGCGCGGACATTTCGGCGCTGGCGGCTGGCCGCTTCGCCGAAGCCGGCGAGTCGGACCCGGCCTCGCTGCTCGTGTCAGTCGGCCAACTGGACGACACGGTGCATGCCATCCGCGTCATTGACGAACACACGGGCGAGTCGCTGCCGGCGGGCAAAGTGGGTGAAATTTGCGTGGCCAGCGAGAGCGTGTGCCAGGGCTACTTCGCCCGCGAAGCCCTGTCCGAGGCCACATTCCGCGCCTACCGTTCACAGGCATTTCCGCAGGGTTTCCTGCGCACTGGTGACCTGGGCTTCGTCGATGGGCAAGGCCATCTTTTCGTCACGGGCCGCATCAAGGACCTCATCATCCTGAACGGCGCGAACTACTACCCTCAGGACATCGAGCAGGTGGTGCAGAACATGTCCGACGCCATACGTCCCGGCCGCGTGGTGGCCTTCATGCTCGAAGGTCACGGGCAGTCCGGCGTCGTGGTGGCTTTCGAGGCCATGTCGAAGTTCGAGCTTGCGGCGGTGGCGCCGGCCATGGTCGAGCAGCTGTGGGCGGCCTGCCAGCTGACGCCCGCGGCGCTGGTGCGCACAGGCAAGGGCAGCATCCCGCTCACGTCCAGCGGCAAGGTGCAGCGTTCGGCCTGCCGGACCCTGTTGGAGTCGGGAAAGCTGCCCATCGAGGACGCGCACCTGTGCGTTCCATCCGACACCTGGATCGGCACACTGGCCGCGAAGAATGAAGTGCGCGAACCGGCGGAGCAGTCGCCGTGAGGCCGTGGACTTTTGTGCGGTGTGATGGGGCAAGACCTTGACGCTGATGCTGCTGTGCCTGCTGGTCGGTTGGTGGGTCGGGCGCGAAGGGCGCCTGCCGGACGGCTTTGCGGGCGCGCTCAATGCTTTTTGCGTGCAAGTTTCGCTGCCGGCGCTCGTCTTGCAGCATCTGCACAAGATCGAGTTCAGCACCGGGGTGCTGATGCTGGCGGCCACGCCATGGATCGTGTTTGCCGTGGCCACGGTGCTGGCCCATGTGGCGGGGCGGGTCTGGCAGCTGCCGAAACAGACCGTGGGCTGCCTGGCCCTGGTCTGCGGAACGGGCAACACCTCGATCGTCGGCATTCCGTTGATCACCACGCTGGCGGGCGCGTCGGCCGTGGGCGCCGCGCTGGTAGTCGACCAGTCCAACTTCGTCGTGATGTGCACTGCCGGGCTGGTGACGGCCAACCTGTGCGCAGGCGGCTCGAACTCCTGGCGGGCCATCGCCTGGCGGATCGTCACCTACCGCCCGGTGCAGATGATGGCGCTGGCGCTGGCGCTGCGGCCGTTCCAGTTTCCCGAGGGCTTCGAACAGGCCTTGTCGGCGCTGGGCGGAACCCTCACCCCGCTGGCGCTTGTCGCCGTGGCGGTGAACTTCCGAAAGTCAGGCCGCGTGGCCGTGACTCGAACCCTGGCGCTGGGCCTGGGCATCAAGCTGCTGGTGGCGCCAGCGGTGGTCTTTGCCTGCTGGCTGGCCGTCGCGTGGCCTGCGGGCGAAGCCCCGGTCGTGTCGGTGCTGCAAGCAGCCATGCCGCCGATGATCATCGCTGGGTTGATCGCGGAAGAAAAAGACCTCGACCCTGCGCTGGCCCGGCTGCTGGTGACCGTGGGCATCCCGCTCTCTTTCCTGACCGCCGCGTTCTGGCGTGTCTGCCTGCCATGAAGAACCCGACGACCCTGAGGGGAACCCCATGATCAATGACTTGAAGGCCGTGCTGTCGGCCAAGCCCGATCCATCCAGCGAGCCCGCACTGCTGGAACTCGAATCGCTGAGCCACAGCTACCCCGGGCCAGACGGCCGAGTGCCGGTCCTCAGCGAGCTGAACCTGAGGGTGCGCCGGGGCGAATTTGTGGCGGTGCTGGGCAAGTCCGGCAGCGGCAAGTCCACACTGCTGAATCTGGTGGGGGGTTTGGAAAAACCCACCAGTGGCGTGCTTCGCGTGGAAGGCCGCGACATCGCCGGCCTGTCCCCATCGGCGCTGGAAACTTATCGGCAGACCTCGGTGGCGTTCATCTTCCAGTTCTTCAACCTGCTGCCTGCGCTGACGGCCAAGGAGAACGTGCTGCTGGCCCTGGAAGCCATGGACAAGCCGCCAGCCGATGCCTTGGAACGGGCCTGCGGCTACCTGGAAAGCGTGGGCCTGGGCGCCAAGATGGATCGCTTCCCCGCGCAACTGTCGGGCGGTGAGCAGCAGCGAGTGGCCATTGCCCGCGCGCTGGTGCGTCGCGCCCCGCTCATCCTGGCCGACGAGCCCACCGGCAACCTGGATGAAGACACCGCGGCGCAGGTCATGGACTTGCTGGCCCAGGTGCAGCGCCAGTCCGGCGCGACCGTGCTGCTCATCACCCACGATGACAAGGTGGCCGCCCGTGCCGACCGCGTGCTGCGGTTCAGCCACGGCCGCCTGCTCGACGAGCAAGGCCAGCCCGGGGTCGCCGCGTGAGCCTCGTCGACAAGAACTTCCTGCGAAGCCTGTCGAAGATCCGCGGGCGGATGTTGGCGCTGGCGCTGATCATCGCGGCCGGCGTGGGCATCTTCTTCGGCATCCAGCTTGCTCTGGCGAACCTGCAATCCACGCAGGACACCTTGCTCGACCGGATGGGTGTCGCCGAATTCGAGGTGCAGCTGCTCCCGGAAGACAAGCAGAACCTGCCCGACCTTTCCCATGTGCCAGGCGTGGCGCAGGTGGAGTCTCGGTTGGTCTTTCCGGGCCACATCGACCTGCCCGACGGCAGGCCCCTCAACACCCTGCTCATCTTTCAGGACCGGCCCCAGCCGTTGCTGAACCGCCTGCAACTGCTGCAAGGGCGCCTGTTCGTTCCAGGCGCCCAAGAGGTCGTGATCGACAAGTCGCTCGCTCAGCACCACCGCTATGCCGTGGGCGACCGCATCCAGATCAAGGTGGGCAACAAGCTGTTCGACCGTGCCATCACCGGCATCGTGATGAGCCCCGAATTCCTGGTGACCGCGTCGAACCCCGAATACGTGGTGGCCGAGCCGGGCTCGCTGGGTGTGGTGTGGACCGACCCGCTGGAGCTGCGCGAGACCCTGGGCTTTTCCATGGTCAACAGCTTGCTGTTCCACACACAACCTGGCGTCGACCTCACACAGGTGCGCCAAGCCATCGCCCAGGCCGTGCGCCGACTCAACGTGGAGCGCATCGTGCCGCGTGAAGAGGCCTACAGCACCCACCAGGTCCGCATGGAGCTGAAGGGCATCGGGGTGTACACGCCGGCCATCATCATGATGCTGCTGGTGCTGTCCATCGCCATGGGCATCATCACCTTCCGCCGCTTCGCGGTGGAGCAGAAGCGCGAGCTGGCCGGCATGCTGGCCCTGGGCGTTCGCAGCAAGGTTCTTCTGCGCTCGCTGCTGCGGGTCGGGTTGGGTCTTGGCCTGTTCGGTGCCGTGCTGGGCCTGGGCCTGGGTTCGGCCATGGGCTGGGCCGTGGCCAACGTCTATGCCGACGCGATGAAGCTGCCCATGGTCATCCACCGCTTCGACGCGTTCCTGGCCTTGCAGGGCTTGGTCCTGGGCATGGCCTGTGGCGCCGCATCAGTGGTCGTGGCTTGCCGGGGCCTGCTGGCGGCCATGCCTCGGGATCTGCTGTCCGAACCCGTGAGCCCCGCGACAGTCGGGTTGCGCCTGAACTGGCTGCCTACCTTGCTGCGCCTGGCCCTGCGTGACCTGTTGCGCCAGCGTGAACTCAGCCTTGCCGCGGTGCTGGCGATCGGGGGCGCAGTGGGTGTTGCCATCAGCTACGGGCTGGCGATGACATCGAACTTCCACACGGTGGACAACAGCTTCCAGCGCGACTCCTGGGACTACGCCATCGACTTCCGCTACCCGCAGTACACCGACGAGGCCGAGGCTGTGCTTGCGTCGGCCGGCGTCGGAGAGAAGCAGCCCTACCTGCGCAGTGTCACTGAGCTGCGCTTCAGCGATCAGCATGCGGTGGGGATCCTGTCGGGATGGGTGCCCGGCACCTTGCACCCACTGAATCCCGGCCAGGGTCGAGGCATCGAGAAAGGCGGTGAGGCCGTGATCAGCAACGACTTGATGCGTACGCTGAAAGCGCGGCTTGGCGACCGCATCACCCTGGAGCGGGGCAATGAGCGGTTGCCTGTCACCGTGGTGGGTATCACCCATGACATCTTCCTCGGCACGGCCATCGTGGCGCTGGAGGATGCGCAGGCGCTGGCCCAGTTCCCGGAAAAGATCAGCGGTTACTACATCCGGGGCACACCCGAGGTGCGCCAGCGGCTCATCACCGCCGACACCGTGGCCCGCGCCACCGACCGGGCCCAGCTGCAAGACAGCCTGGCGCGCCAGATGAAGGAAAAGATGGGCATGGTCTACATCGTCATCGTCTTCGCGCTGGCGGTATCGG
>JAYSYW010000063.1:0-3043 GCA_043727255.1 Rhizobacter sp.
GCGGGGCGCATCTGGCGCGAGTCGGACCCGAACACGATGCGCGCCACGCGCGGGTGTTTGTCTTTCAGCGCGGCTGCCGTGGCGGTTTCGCAGGCCTCGGGCGACAGCTTCGACAGGTCGGGTTGCCAGGCGGCCTCGGCGGCGGCCTGGGCAAGTGCGGCGCGCTGGTCACGAAACACCACGCCCGAGGTGTTGTCTGTTTTTGCGTCGTAGGCGCAGCCGTAGGTGAACGGTGTGGGGGCGCCGACGGCGCCGCGGTAGCGGCCATGGCCCTGCACGCGGGTTTCGTCGCCCTGTTCGGGCCGCAGCACGCGTTTGGCTGCGATGAACTCCACCTCTTGCGCCTCGCGCCCGCGCATGTCTTTCACGGTCTGCGCCACGGCGTCTTCGCAGCGCTGGGCGGCTTTCGCACTCTTGCTTGGGGGCGTGGGGGTGGTTTCGGCCAAGGCCACGCAAGGCAAACACAGCACGAGGGCTTGCGCAAGCAGGGGGCGAAGTCGGGTGTTGTTCATGCGGTGAGGTGCTGAAGAGATCGGGCGTGGCGGATGGTGTCGCCCTTCTTGGGCCACTGCAAGTGGGCCATTGCGCATCTGCCCGCCATGACGCCGCATGGGACGTATCTCAAATGCGAATCGTTCGCGTTTCTGTTAGAGTTTGCCGAATGTGCCGAGCTGATGCCCGGCTTCGATGCGTTGTCCGCCCCCCTTCGTCTTTCACCATGGCTTCACCCGTTCTGGTTGCCCCACATGCCTCGCCCCGCCCTGCGGTTGCTCGGCGCATGCCGGCGGCAAACGCGGGTGGTGACGGCCTCACGCCCGGGCAACTGCGCGGCGTGGTGGTGGCGATCGCGTTGGCGCACCTGCTGGCCGTCTGGGGCGTGATGCAAGTGCCAGTGGTGCGCGAGGCCGTGGTCGAAGCGGCGCCAATCTTCGTCAACTTCATTGCGCCGCCCGCACCTCAGGCGCCGCCGGTTGCCGAGCCACCGCCCCCGCCGGTCCCCCGGCCGGTGCTCAAGCAGCCACCGCCCTTGCAGCCGCTGGTGACCGCCGCGCCAAGCCCGGCCCCCGCACCGTTCGTGGCCGCGCCCCCGCCGCCCGAGCCCGTGCCCGTGGTGCAAGCCGCGCCACCGCCGGCCGATCCCGCACCCGCCCCGCCAGCCCCGGCGCCGGCGCCGAAAACCATTCCGGCGTCCGCCGTGCAGTACCTGGACGCGCCCGAGATCACCTACCCCCGCACCTCCCAGCGCCTGGGTGAAATCGGCCGCGTGATGGTGCGTGTCTACATCGACGAAGGCGGCAAGGCGCGCGAGGTGCAGCTGCACAAGTCATCGGGCTTCTCGCGGCTCGACGACGAGGCCGTGCGCGCGGTGCGCAAGGCGCGCTTCAAACCCTACACAGAGAACGGCCGCGCCACCGCAGGCTGGGCGTTCATCCCGCTGGTTTTCGACCTGGAGAAATGACGTGAACGAACCTTCATCACTGGGCTTCGGCCATTTCATTTTGCAAAGCGATGTGGTGGGCAAAACGCTGCTCGCCATCCTGGTGCTGATGTCCATCGTGTCGTGGGCCATCATCGTCATCAAGGGCTTGACGCTGGTGGCGCGCAAGGGCCGCAGCGAACGTTTCCTCGACTTCTTCTGGAACGCGAAATCGCTCGACGAAGTGTCCGAAGCGGTGGGCGCCCACGACGCGCGCGACCCGTTCTCGCACCTCACCAGCCATGCCCTGCAAGCGCAGGCGCACCACGCCAAGTACGGCGCGGCCAAGCTTGAAGAGGCCGGCAGCTCCGGCGAGTTCGTCACCCGCACCATCAAGAAGGTGCTCGACGAAGAAACCACCCGCCTTGAAAACGGCCTGGCGATGTTGGCCACCGTGGGCGCCACCGCGCCCTTCGTCGGCCTGTTCGGCACCGTCTGGGGCGTGTACCACGCGCTGGTCGCCATCGGCATGAGCGGCGCTGGCACGCTCGACAAAGTGGCTGGCCCCGTGGGCGAAGCGCTCATCATGACGGGCCTCGGCCTGGCGGTCGCTATTCCCGCGGTCATGGGCTACAACTGGCTCACGCGCTCGAACCGCGTCATCTTGTCCAAGCTCGACGCCTTCGCCTACGAGCTCCACACCTTCGTGTCGATGGGCCAGCCGCTGGCCGGTGACAACGCCCCGTCGTCCACCGTGCGGGCCTTGCCGGCCCAGGGCAACCGCCCGCGCGCGGCCTAGTCAAAGGGGCACGGCCATGGCTTTCGCAAGCTTTGATTCCAAACACGCCAGCGCACCGATGGCCGAGATCAACATGGTCCCGCTGATCGACGTGATGCTGGTGCTGCTGGTGATCTTCATCGTCACCGCGCCCTTGCTCACGCAGGCCGTCAAGCTCGACCTGCCCAAGGCCAGTTCACAGCCCAACACCTCACCCGCCGTGAAGGTTGAATTTGCCATCGACGCGGCCGGCACGCTGTACTGGAACGGCGAGGTGGTTGACCGCGCCGAAGCCGCCAAGCGCTTCCAGCTCGAAGGCGCCAAACAACCGCAACCCGAAGTGCACCTGCGCGCAGACCAGGCCGTGCCCTATCGCCATGTGGCGCGCGCCTTGGCCGATGCATCGAAGGCCGGGCTGTCCAAGGTCGGCTTCGTCAGCGAACCCGAAACACCGTGACCATGAGCGACGACCACACCCCCGCATCCGTTGGCGCTCCCCTGGCCGCGCCCCTTGCTGTGCCCTTTGTCGCGTTGACCACCGCCTTGGGCGCGGACGTGCCGGCACACGGCCTGGCGCGCCCCATCGCCCGCATCCCCAGCGACCTGCTGCTGGCCGGAGGCACCGAAGTGCACATCGAACACCGGGGCGCCATCTACCGCTTGAAGCAAACCGCGCTGGGCAAACTGATCCTCACCAAGTAGCCCGACCCCTCGCACAAGCCCGCTTGAGCCAGCCCGTGCATCCCTTTCCAGGAGATCCACCATGCTGCGTTCCCTGCGCGGGCCGCAAGGCCGCCATGTGTAGCCCCGACACACCGGACGACGCGCCCACGCCACTGAACCCGCCC
>JAYSYW010000064.1:0-13984 GCA_043727255.1 Rhizobacter sp.
GCGTCGATCGCCCACAGCCCGAAGGCCGCCGCCCAGCAGTCGCGCAACGCGGCCATTGACGGCAGCGCCCAGCACGTGGCGCAGCGCCAGAACCTGCAGCGCCTGTTCGGAGACGCCGCGTTGGTTGATGTCGGAGATGCCGGCGGAGCGGTGTTGCAAGGCCATTTCGCCAGCGTGCCCGGCCCGGTCCAATTGCGCACCTTGACGCTGATGGAAGCGCAAACAGTTGTTCAAGACAAGAAGACGGCGATCCTGAATGGCGTGGCCGTCGCCGCCACCGCGGCCGCTTTCGCCAACTTGCAGCAGCATTGGCCCGCCCGCGTGCCGGTCGAGGTGGGCCTTGGCGGGCCAGTCGCACTCTGGACGCAACTGCGCACGCAACTCGACACCGACAGCGTCAACGCCGTTGTCCTTGAGTCAGAGGACTTGGGCCGCAACGTCAGCGCCTTGGTGCGGCTCGGCGAACAGCTGAAAGCCGTGGCCCCGCTGGCGCTGACCGCCATTCAACCGGCGTGCCGCGCGCTGGTGGCCGCCAACAACCAGGCGCCGTTGGCCGACCTGATCTTGCTGCTGGGCGACACCTGCGGCGCGCTCGACCCCGCCATCGCCGAGGCCGCCACGTTGGGGCTGCTGCACGGCGCGGCGGCTGGCACCGCGCGTGCGCTGGTCATCCGGGCCTGCAACCTGGCCGCCAACAACCCGGCGCAGGCCGCCGTTGCCGCGCTGTTTTTCACCGCCTACACCGCCGACGCGAAGGCGGACAAGGTATCGGGCACCGTGCTGGCCCAAGCCGCCTTCGACCCCATAGCCGCCGCACTGCACATGACTGCCCTGGTGACATGGGGCTACGACCTGGCGCTTGAAGCCTGGTCGGCGCAGCAGTCAGACACCCTGGCGCAAGGCGATGTGGACAAGGTCAAGGGCGATGCGCAGACCGAGAAGGCGCGGCTGCAATCCGACCTCCCTGCCGATCAAGGCGCCAAGCCGGTGCGGACGATAAACAGGAATCCCAAGAAAAACGAGAAAAAGGCCGACTACGACGCGCGTGTCCTGGACTGGACGACCGAGAGCGGCAAGCGCGCGACCGGTCTGTTGGCCATCGATGCAGAGGACCAGAAGATCCTGGGCGCCGACGCGCTCAAGCCTGGGTTCAAGCAAGACCGCCAGACCGGCATGACCGATTTCATGACCGCCTGGACGGCGCGGTTGGGTGTCGAGCAGGCCGGCTGGACCTTGAAGTTGGCCGGTGGCCTGGACGCCGTGGCCACCGCGTTGGGTGCCCTGCAAACCAGCCCGTCGCTGACCGCGCTGGATCGCAAGGACTGGGCCACCTGGGCTCACGGGGTCGCGCCCTCGGCGGCAGGCATCGCCGCGCTGTGCGCCACGGTTGAACGCGCCGTGACGGCCGGTTGCGCGGCCGACGCAGCCCGTGCGCTGGCGGCTTGGCAGTTCACCACCGCCAGGCTGGGTGTGTCGGCTTTGCAGAAGGTCGTGGAGAGCTTGGTCAAGTCACCGGCCGAAAGGGTCGCGATGCTCGACTTCGTGACCCGCAATGCCCACGCCGAGGCGGCCACCAACGCGCTGCACCGTGCCGTCACGGTGGGCGAGGAAGACGTGGCGGCGCTGAATGATTTCGTGACTGCCAAAGGACTGGACAACGCGAACTGGGGCTTGTCGAAAGGCGACGCCACCATCGCAGACGGTGAAAAGCTGCTTGACCTCTCCGAGGAAACAGAGGTGCCGCAGAAGCTGCTGGGCCCGCTGCGAGAGCAGTCGGACGACACCGACCAGCTGGGCGACCTGTTGAAGCAGGTTGACTACGACAAACCCAACCCGGCCCGGTTGAAGAAGATGCTGGTCTTTGCCACCACCGCCCAGATCACCGCGATCATCAAGACGCCAAGCACGGGTGTGGGCGCCGCCAAGCTCGATGCCTGGCTGGCCCTGGGCTACGTGGCCGCTGACCTGGTGACGTTGATGACGCTGACCACCGGCATCAAGCTCGAAGGCATCGTCAACAACAACAAGGAATCGCCGACCGCGGTGCTGGCCGCCTACAACCAGCTCAACGCCGCTGGGGGTGGCGACTTCAACCAGCTCGCGACCCTGGCGAGCACCTGGTGCAGCAAGGCCAAGCTGGCGGTGATCGTGGGCGCGCACCTGTCGCGAGCCTCGTGGCAAAGCGGCTCGTTCGGCACTGCGATTGAAAGCATCATCTATCACCACAACAAGCATGGTGGCGCGCTGACGGTCGAGCAATACACCGCCGCAGCAGGGGTCACCTGGGGTGTTGGGGCGCAGTTCAACTACACCGACAGCAAAGGCCGCGTCTGCCGCAAGATCACGGGCCCGCCCGGCGGCAAATACACCCCCGGCGGTTCCATCTACACCTACTGGACCTGATGACACGCACCCCAAGCCCCCAGGCCAAGGCCGAACTGCAAGCGCTGTTCGATGCCCATGTGCAGGCGCCCTTTCCCTCGGGTGGCACGCCGGCCACGGCGGCGCTGAAGGGCGACCTGGTTGAGTACGACAGCCGGGTCGCCGGGCATGTCAGCAGCTTGCTCGGCGGGCAGGCGCTGGACCGCGACCTGCTGGCTCCCGATGCCGCGCTCGACGCGGCCTTGGCCGCTGCAGACGGCGACGAGTTCGTGGCCCCACTGCGCGCCTACAAACACTTGGTCGATGCGCTGGCCCAGGCGGCGCTGAAGCTGGTGGGCTGAAGCCGGTTCGCTGACCGCTGCCAAGCCCCGGTCGACCCAACAAAGCAGACGCCCTGATTTGCCGGGCGCAGGTCACCGTTTTGAAAAATCGGCACGCCGCTTGCCGGTGTTTCGGTGGACGCACTTCGCTGGAATGGACCTCAGGTGACATCTGACCCTGCCCGAGACCCGGGCACACCGTTTGCCCGTTCTCAACCACGGCCCATTCGTCTTCGGTAAGAGATTTCCTTTATTCGGCAAAAGCTCCTGCGCGCAGACGAGTCGGCTCCCTTTGGTTGCATTTCAGGGAACTTCGCCATGCCTCGTCTCACCCCGTCATTCCCCCCACTTGTCCCGTTCCTCTCGAACGACCAGTCCCACATGCTGTGCCGGCACTTGAAGCAGTGCGAAAAAGCGCGAGGCCGTTGGTTTGGCTTTGCTGTGGTGGCTGAACGGCTGCATGGGGTGATCGCACCGCGTCTGGCGACGACGGTCGGTGCGGCCGGGTTGGCACTGGGCCTGGCGCTGCACTGGCTGTGAGCGGCACGGGCTCGGCGGGACGATCGGAGGTTGCGGACGAACTTGGGTTGCTCGAACCCAGCCTCGGCCCCTTGGAGCCGCCAGTCCGTTCGATGCTGTTCGGCCTGGCGCGTTTCGAGCAGCACGGCCGCAGCTTGGCGCGCGCCCAAGAAGTGCGGGGCACGGCCGGCACGGGGCAGTTTTTTCCGCGCGTCGAAGACAACCTCGCCATGCTTCGGCAGGCCCGTGCGCTGCTCGAAAAGCGGCTGCGCGACGGCCGGCACCTGGGCGCGGCGGGCAAGTGGTTGCTCGACAACGCCGCCTTGCTGGATGAGCAGGTCTACCAGGTTCGCCGGGGGCTGCCCCGCAATTTCTTCCGATTGCTGCCGCGTTTGCGTGACGA
This sequence comes from Rhizobacter sp., assembly GCA_043727255.1. GTDB lineage: Bacteria > Pseudomonadota > Gammaproteobacteria > Burkholderiales > Burkholderiaceae_C > Rhizobacter. The sequence goes on from JAYSYW010000064.1 coordinate 3,625, forward strand.
GCCGCTTGCCGGCTTGCCCCGCATCTACGGCATCGCCTGGGCCTGGGTGGCCCACACCGACGGCGGTTTCGACACCAGCCTGCTGAGTGCCTACCTGTTGGCCTACCAGGCCGAACGCGCCTTGTCGTTGGCCGAGCTGTGGGCCTTGCCGACGACCTTGCGCGTTGTGCTGATGGAGAACCTGCGCCGGTTGTCCGAGCGCTTCTCGACGCTGCAAGCCGCGCGCGACGTGGCCCACCACTGGTTCGACCACAGCCCGGCGCGCAGCGGCATTGCCGCACTCGATGCGCTTGAGCCGCGCATGCGCGCGCGTGGTGTCGCCGAAGCCTTCTGGCTGCAACTCGACCACCGCCTGGATGAACTGCCCGAAGAGCTTCGCCCGCAACTCAGCGCGTGGCTCAGCACCCGGCTGCCCCTGCCCACGGCCTCGCTGCAACAGCAACAAGACGACTCGATCAAAGACCTGCAGAGCATTCACAACTGCATCACCACGCTGCGCCGCATCGAACAGGCCGATTGGCGCAAGCTCATCGCGGGCGTGAGCCCCGTGATGCAAACACTCGACGGTTCGCCAGTGCACGCCGCCGAGTCGCGCGAGACCCAAGACCTCACGCTGCATGAAGTTGAGCGGCTTGCCCGCAAGTCGGGCCGCACTGAACTCGAGGTGGCGCGCCTGCTGGTCGAGCTGACGCAAGGCCAGCCGCCCAGCGACGCTGGCGCAGCCCCCATCTACTGGTGGCGTGGCCCCGGGCGCGAGCGCTTCCACCAGGCCATGGGCCACGTGCCCGGCTGGTGGGCCGCGCGCGACCAGACGGCGCGGCGGCCGCTCAGGGTGGCCATGTACCTCGCGAGCCTGTTGCTGCTGACCACGGGCATGGCCGCCTGGGTGGTGCAGCAAGCGGCGCCGGGCGCGCCCGCCTGGCTGACATGGCTGACCGGCCTGCTGTTGCTCGGCCCCCTGAGCGAGGCCATCGTGGCGCTGACCAACCGCTGGATCAGCGAGTCGGCATCGCCGGTCAAGCTGCCCAGGCTCGACTTCGATGCGGGCCTGCCGCCGGAGCAGCGCACCCTCGTCGCCGTGCCCGTGGTGCTGGGTGGCGTGGCCTCGGTCGCGCCCCTCTGTGCGCAACTTGAGCAGCACTTCCTGTCGAACCCCGAGCCGCATGCGCAGTACGCGCTGCTCAGCGACTACGCCGACGCCGACGCCCAACACACCCCCGGTGATGCGGCCGTGCTCGACGCGGCCCGCGCCACCGTGACGGCGCTGAACCAGCGCCACGGCGAGGGCGCGCGCTTCTTGCTGCTGCACCGCGAGCGCCAGTGGTCCGAGACGCAACAGCGCTGGATCGGGTGGGAGCGCAAGCGCGGCAAGCTTGAACAACTCATACGCCTGCTGGCCGAGGCGCAATCCACGTCACCCTTCCTCGACCTGGGACAGTTGTCGGCCGTTGCCCCTGGTGTGCGCCACGTGGTCACGCTCGATGCCGACACCGACATGCCCCCGGGCCGCCTGCGCGCGCTGGTGGGCACGGCCGCCCACCCGCTGAACCAGCCGCGTGTTGATGCCGCCCGGCGCTGCGTGGTCGATGGCTACGCCATCTTGCAGCCGCGCATGCTGGCGCCCATGCCCGAGCACGTGGCCACCACGCCGTATCACCGGCTGTTCAGCGGCCAGTTCGGCATCGACCCCTACAGCGCTGCCAGCTCCGAGATCTTTCAAGACCTGTTCGGCGAAGGCAGCTTCACCGGCAAGGGCCTGCTGCATGTGCACGCCCTGCACGCCGTGCTCGACCGTCGCCTGCCCGACGGCCAGGTGCTCAGCCACGATCTGCTCGAAGGCGCGCTGGCCCGCTGCGCCGGCGTGTCAGACGTCACCCTGATGGAAGACTCGCCCCTGCACGCCGACGTGGCCCACGCGCGCCTGCACCGCTGGACGCGTGGCGACTGGCAACTGCTGCCCTTCCTCTTCGGCGCGCGTGGCGGAAGCCTCGGTGCCATCAACCGCTGGAAGCTGTTTGACAACCTGCGCCGTTCGCTGGTGGCGCCAATGTCATTGGCGCTGCTGCTCGTGGTGCTCGCCAGCGGCGTGCTGCCCGTCGGGCTGGCGCTGGTGGTGGTGGCTGCGGCCTTCGGTGCCGGCCCCTTGCTCGGGGCCGTGGCCGGGCTGGCCCCGAGCCGCGACGACATCGCGGTGAAGCTCTTCTACTGGCATGCCGGCGCCGACCTTGCACGCGCGCTCGCGCTGCCGTTGTGGCACCTGGCGCAGCTGCTGCACCTCGGCCTGCTGTACCTCGACGCGATCGCACGTGCGCTGTGGCGCCAAGCCGTGTCGCACCGCCACTTGCTGGAATGGACCACCGCCGCTGCCGCGCAAGCCGCAGCACAAACCCGCCTTGGCGCACTGTGCCGCCAGCACCTTCGCGTGCCGCTTGCCGCCTTGCTGTTGCTGGGCGCGCTGACTGCGGCCGATGCGGCCGGCGCACCTGTGCGTTGGGTGCCTGCGCTGGTGCTGCTGGCGGTGTGGGCCGCCTCGCCACTGTGGACGTGGTGGGCCAGCCGGCCTCCGCCACGCGCCCACGACGATCCGCTGGACGACACCGGCCGCGAGTACCTGCAACGCCTTGCGCGCGACACATGGCGCTTCTACGAACGCCATGTCGGCCCCGCCGACAACCACCTGCCGCCCGACAACGTGCAGCTCACGCCGCACCGCATGGTGGCCCACCGCACCTCGCCGACCAACATCGGCCTGTACCTGCTGGTGGTGGCCTGCGCGCGTGAACTGGGGTTCATCGGGCGCGCGGCCATGGCCGACCGTCTGCAAGCCACGCTGGCCACGCTTGAGCGGCTGCCGCGTTGGCACGGCCACTTCTACAACTGGTACGACACGCAGACGCTCGCGGTGCTGCCGCCCGCCTACGTGTCGTCGGTTGACAGCGGCAATTGCTCGGCCCACCTGCTGGCGGTTGCGCGGGCTTGCGAAATGGCGGCCGATCTGTCCGACGCAGCGGCTGCCACAGCGATGCGGCGCGCCCATGCGCAGCTGCGACAGCGGCTCATTCCGCTGCACCACGGGCTGGCCGCCGACCCGCGCACAGCGGCGCTGGCCATGCTGGCGGCGCAGCCCTTGCCCGCGCAGGGCGAGGGGATCGACATCGATCTGCCAGCCGAGCTGTCCCCCGAGTTGTCAACGATGCTCGACGCGGCCCGAGCCGAACTGAACGCCCTGTGGGTCAGCGAAGGCGATGGCCCCGGCGAGGCGGGCAGCGCCGACCCGGCGCTGTGGCTCGCGCACGACCTGGTGGCCCTGCTCGAATCGGCGCGGCACGACCAGCGCAGCGCGCACGGCGACACGCCGATGCGCCTGCGCGAACTGGCCCAACGCACCCGCGCCATGGCGCTGGCGGCCGACTACTCGGTGATGTACGACCGCGAGCGCCGCCTGCTGCACATCGGCTATTGCGGCGAGGCGCAACAGCTCGACGAGAACCACTACGACCTGCTCGCGAGTGAGTCGCGCCTGATGAGCCTCGTCGCCATCGCCAAGGGCGACGTGCCCGTGATGCACTGGAACACCCTCGGGCGGCCTTTCTTCGCCGAGGGCGCCGAGGTCGGGTTGAAGTCGTGGTCGGGCTCGATGTTCGAGTACCTCATGCCCTCGCTCGTGCTGCAAGAACCGCCCGGCAGCGTGCTCGCGCAGGCGGCGCGCAGCGCGGTGAAAGAACAGCGCGCCGAAGCGCGACCGCGTGGCACGCCCTGGGGCATTTCTGAATCGGCCATCGCCGGCCAAGACCACACGCTGGCCTACCAATACGGCCCGCAAGGCGCACCCCGCCTGGCGCTGGCCCGGTTGTCGGCCGACGAACGTGTGCTCGCCCCTTACGCCACGCTGATGGCGAGCGTGGTTTCACCCGGCGCCGCCGTGGCCAACCTGCAAGCGCTCGAGCGGCTGGGCGCGCGCGGTGCGCTGGGCTTCTTCGAGGCGCTGGACTACACGCCCCAGCGCCAGACAGCCGGCCGCCAACACACCCTCGTGCAGACCTACATGGCCCACCACCAGGCCATGGGTTTGGTGGCGCTGACCAACGTGCTGGCCGACGACGCGCCACGGCGCTGGTTGATGAGCGACCCGCACCTGCGGGCCGTGGCCTCGCTGCTGCACGAACGCGCGCCGCGCGAAGTGGCGCCGCTGTCTGAAGTGCACCCGGCGCCGAAACTCAGCGAAGGCAGGCCGAAGGCGCGCATGGTCCGCGAAGACGAACCCCTGCAGGGCGACCTGCCACTCACCCAGATGCTGACCAACGGGCGCTACGCCGTCGTGCTGCGCAGCCACGGCGGCGGCCACAGCAGCTGGGACGGCATCGGCCTCACACGTTGGCGCGACGACCTGCTGCGCGACCAGCACGGCAGCTTCTTCTACCTGCGCCGCGCTGGCCAACCCCATTGGCATTCACTCACCGCCCACCCGGCACCCGACCCCCAAGCCCGCTACCACTGCCGCGTGCAGGCCGAGCGCGTGATGCTCGAAGCCCGCTGGCCCGACCTGCGCAGCACCTGCACCGTCTGGGTCAGCCCCGAAGACGACTGCGAGCTTCGCCAGGTGGAATGGACCAACACCGGCACCGTGCCACTGGCACTCAGCCTGTGCGCGGTGTTCGAGGCCACGCTGGCCCCGCAGCGCGGCGACGAGGCGCACCCGGCGTTCTCGAACCTCTTCATCCAGGCGCGTTGGGACGAAGTGGACCGCGCGCTGCACCTGCGTCGCCGGCCCCGCCTGCACGACGAAGCGGCCTTGCACGCGGTGCACTTCCTTGCTTCGGTGGAAGGAACGATTGACAGCGTGCGACCCCTGACCGACCGCGCGCGCTGGCTCGGCCGCTACGGCAGCGCGGCGCGGCCGGTCGGTGACGGCCAGGCGGTGTTTGTTGAAGACGCCTCCAGCGAATCGCCTGACGATGCCGACCCGCACGAAGGCCTCGGCCGGCCGATGGACACCGGGCTCGACCCCATCGCGGGCCTGCAGGTGGGCTTGCGCCTGGCACCTGGTGCCACCGTGAAGCTGACGTTCTGCACCGCCGCCGCCCGCGACAACGAAACGCTCAGTGTGTTGATCGACAAGTACCAGCAGGCGACCCACGTGGAGCGCGCGGCCAGCATGTCGCACACGATGGGCGGCATTCGCCTGCGCGAGCTGCAATTCGACCCGGCCACCTGGGGCGCGCTGCTGCACCTGAACACGCTCGTCACCGGCCAGGCGCCGCGCGACACGGCGGTGCCGCGTGGCCCCTTCCGCTGCGACCGCCGCACGCTGTGGCGCTTCGGCATCTCGGGCGACCGGCCCATCGTGTGGGTGGCGATCAGCGGTGAAGAAGGGCTTGACCTCGTGCGCACGCTCAAGAAGACCTTGCGCTTGTGGAGCGCCAGCGGCGTGGGCGTTGACCTCGTCGTGATCAACGACGAGCCGGTCTCGTACCTGTCGCCCGTGCAGAACGTCTTGCACCAGTTGCAGACCCAGCTGCAAGGCCAGCACCAGGGCCGCCCGGCGCACCTGTGCTCGGCCATGCACGTGCTGCGTGAACAAGAGCTGAGCGCCGACGAACGTGGCACCTTGCAGACGCTCGCGCGCATCCGCCTGCTGGCCGACGGCCGAAGCCTCGCCCAGCACATGGAGCGCTGGCACGCCGAGCACCGCCTGGCCGGGCCCGCCGCCAGCGCCCTGCGGTTGCCGGTGCCCGCTGTGCTGCATGCGCGGGGCGACGCGACGCGTGCGCCCGAAGGCGGCTTCGACCCCACCCATGGCGCCTTCGCGTTCGAGGTGTCGCCGAGCCGTCACCCCTCGCGGCCCTGGGTCAACGTGCTGGCCAACCCCGACTTCGGTTGCCAGGTGACTGAGCTGGCCGGTGGCTACACCTGGGCCGGCAACAGCCGCATGCACCAGGTGACGCCGTGGTCCAACGACCCCCTGACCGACCCCGCAGGCGAATGGCTGTTGCTGCACGACGTGGAGCGCCAGCGCGTCTGGCCGCTCGGCCGTCGCCTGCAGAACGAAGCGCCGAACGAAGTCGAGCATGGCATCGGCTACACCCGCCTGCGCCAGCGTTTCGATGGCCTGACCGTCGAGATGTGCTGGTGCGTGGACCCCCACAGCGCCGTCAAGCAGGTGCAGGTGAGCGTGGCGGCCGATGCCGGTGCGCGGCGCCGCCTGCGGCTGGTGGCTCTGGCCGAGTGGCAGATGGGCAGCACACGCGGCGAGTGCTTGTCGCTCATGACCGAACCCGACGTGCTGGCCGTGGGGCCGCAAGGCGCGGGCCTGCCTGCGCCCGAACGCGTGTTGGCGCTGCAAGCCACGCAGCTCGATCACCTGGGCGGCTTTGGCGGCGCAACGGCCTTTCTGGCGTTGCGGCCCGCCCAAGCCGGTGACGCCAACGATGCTGGCGCCTCGGCCCGCGTGCGCCTGCTCGCACACGACTGGACCTGCGACCGCCGAGAGTTCTTCGATGCGGCGGGCCGCTTCGTCGTGCCGGCCACGCTGGGCCAGACCAGCGGGGCCGGCCTTGATGCCTGCGCCGCCCTGGCCGCCACGCTCGAACCCGAAGTGGGCCGCGCGGCCACAGTGACCGTGCTGCTCGGCCATGCCCACTCGCCCGAGGCCGCGCACCACCTGTTCGAGTCGGCCTGGGGCGTGGACCCGGCGCAGCGCCTGGCCGACCAGCGCGCGCTGTGGCCTGCCTTGTTGGGTGGCGTGCAGGTGCGCACACCCGATGCACGCTTTGACGCGCTGACCAACCATTGGCTGCCCTACCAAACGTTGGTGTGCCGCATGTGGGCACGCGCGGGCTTCTATCAGGCGGGTGGCGCTTTTGGCTACCGCGACCAATTGCAGGACGCGATGGCGCTGGTGGGCGTCGCCCCGCACCTGCTGGCCAACCAGATCCGCCGCAGCGCGGCGCGGCAGTTCCCTGAAGGCGACGTGCAGCACTGGTGGCACGAACCCAGCGGAGCCGGCGTGCGCACTCATTTTTCAGACGACCGGCTGTGGTTGCCGTATGCGCTGGCGCACTACCTCAACCGCACGGGTGACGTGGCGCTGCTCGACGAAGACGAGCCCTTCCTTGAAGGCAACCCGGTGCCGCCCGGCGCCGAAGACATCTACGAAACGCCCTCGACCCACGGGCCGCGCGCGTCGCTTTATGAACACGCGGCCCGCGCCATCGACCGCAGCCTCGCGCTGGGCTCGCACGGTTTGCCGCTCTTCGGCACAGGCGACTGGAACGACGGCATGAACCGTGTGGGCCACGAAGGCCGGGGCGAATCGGTGTGGCTCGCGTGGTTCTTGTGCCAGGTGGTGCAAGACTTTCTGCCAGTGGCCACGGCACGCGGCGACCTCGACCGCGTGCGTTCCTGGGTGGCCGCCCGGCAAGGCTGGGTGCAGGCGCTCGACGCGCAGGCCTGGGACGGCCAGTGGTACCTGCGTGGCTTCTTCGACGACGGCTCGCCGCTCGGCTCGGCCGAGAACACCGAATGCCGCATCGACCTGATCGCCCAGAGCTGGGCCGTGCTCACCGAAGCGGCCGACCCCACGCGTGCGCGCCGGGCCATGGCAAGCGCTTGCACGCACCTGCTCGACCCCGAAGCCAACCTCGCCCGCCTGCTGCACCCGCCGCTCGAACATGCCGCGCCGAGCGCCGGCTACATCCAGTCCTATGCGCCAGGAGTGCGCGAGAACGGGGGCCAGTACAACCACGCCGCGGTCTGGGCCTTGATGGCGCTGGCCAAGCTCAACCAGCGCGAAACGATGTGGCAGGTCTACACCGCCGTGAGCCCGGCCCACCGCTGGGCCGACCCCCGCCTCGGGCCGCTCTATGCCATTGAGCCGTATGTGATGTCGGGTGACATCTACACCGCGCCGCCGTGGGTGGGGCGGGGCGGGTGGAGCTGGTACAGCGGCTCGGCCGGCTGGCTGCTGCGCGCCTCGATCGAGTCGATCTGCGGCGTGGTTGTCGAGCGCGGCGGCGTGACGGTGCGGCCCTGCCTGCCCGCGCACTGGGAACGCGCCGAAGTGCGCGTGCGCCACGGCGGGTATTGGCACCGCTTCATCGTGTGCGCCAACGAAGCGTCGGTGCGCAAGGCGCTCGCATCGGAGCCAGGTGCCATGCGGGTCGAGCCCGGCGTTCGCACCGAGCTCAATCAATGGCACGACGGCCAGGTGCTCGTCGTGCCGTGCGCAGGGGTTGCCCTCAACGCACCGCTCGGCGCGGGTGCGCGAGAAACGACGCAGGCGGCAGGCAGGTAAGACACCCGGTGCGCGGGCGCTTTGACGACGCGCGTCAGGCGTGGCGTGAGCCGGGGTGGCGCATCACGCGTTTCAGCAACGCCAGCCCCAGAAGGCCGAACGCCCAAGCCGGTAGAGGAACATCGCCCTCGCCCGGGAGTACCTGCAAGACGCCCGCATCGGACGTGCTTGGCAAGTTGTAGGCGTCGCCGAGGTAGTTGGCGGTGATGCTGTGAGAACCGATCGTGGGGGGAATCGTCGCTTGAAGAGACGCGTTTCCATTGAACAGTGAGACCGGCCCGCCGAGGTTCGTGCCGCCGTCTTTGAACTGAACCAACCCGGTCGGTGAATAGCCGCTGACGGCTGCTGTCAGGGTGACGCTCATGCCCGGGAAGACTGACTCCGGCAGCTCACCCAGCAGCGTCCCGCTGGTGGTCCGGACGGCGTGTGAGATGACGACGGAAGAGGTCTCGCCGTGGGGTTCGGTGCCCGCAAACAACACGTCGAACCGGTATGGGCCAGGTGAAGACGGAGCCTCCACCGTCAGCTGAGCCTGGCCGGAGCCTGTCATCGAACGCACGCCGAGGATTTCGGCCCCGCCATAGGGATTCACGCGACGAAAGGTCGCGGCGCCTGTCGGAACTCCACCGCCTGTCCCGGTCACCGTCGCAGTCAAGGTCAGGGGCTGTCCGATCACGCTGGGGCTTGGCGAAATGGCCAAGGCTGCCCGCGCGATTTCTGAGGGGTACGGGTTCGTCACCGCAAAGGGTTCGGTGATCTTGTCGAGCAGCGGCGTGCTGCCGTCGCCGAGTTGGCCGAAGTGGTTGCCGCCCCACGCATAGAGCGTTCCGTCCGAGCCGATCGCCAGCGCATGTGATGCGCCTCTTGCCACCCCGACAGGTGTCACGCCGGCAGCGAATTCGACAACGAGTGGCGTCACCCGATAAAGCGTGGTGCCGTCGCCAAGTTGGCCGCTCCCGTTGTAGCCCCACGTGTAGAGCCTTCCATCGGAGCCAATGATTTGCGAACCTTGGGCAAGGAGGGTAGGCGAAACCCCTGCGGGCAGGTTCACGGCGCCAGGTGTGTTGCGCGACGTGGTCGTGCCATTCCCCAAGTCACCCTGGTAGTTGGCCCCCCACGAAAACAACCGTCCATCAGCGCCCGAGGCAAGGCTTTGGGTGGCCCTGGCCGCAACAGCCGTGGGCGACACGCTGTCGGGCAAGTTGATCGCGACCGGGAGCGAAACCCGGCTGTTGCCGCCATTGCCCAATTGGCCGTCCGTATTGCGGCCCCAGGCATACAGCCGTCCGTTGGAGCCGATGGCCAAGCTGTGACCATTTCCGGCTGCGACAGCGGTTGCTGTCACCCCGGCGGGCAACTGCACCACCACGGGCGTCAAGCGATTTCCCCCCGATGAGCCGTTGCCAAGTTGGCCGTCGTCGCTGGAGCCCCAGGCATAGAGCCGGCCGTTCGAGCCGATGGCCAAGCTGTGGTTGTCGCCTGCGGCCACCGTTATCGGCGTGACCCCGTTTGGAAAAAGGACGGTCACGGGTGTGCCGCGCCGCGTGGTGCTGCCATCACCCAACTGGCCGTAGACGTTGTTTCCCCAGGCATACAGCCGGCCGTCGGAACCGATGGCCAGGGTGTGCAACCGGCCTGCCGCAATGGCGTTCGGGACGACGCCGGTCGGCAGGTTGACTGCGAGCGGGATGCCGCTTGCGCCAGTGCTGCCGGCCCCAAGCTGGCCGTCGGTGTTGTTGCCCCAGGCGTAAAGACGATCGTCGCTGCCGATCGCCAGGCTGTGGCCCTCGCCTGCTGCCACGCTGCGGGGCGTGACGCCCGGGGGGAGGGGCACGGCACCCGGCTTCAGCCGGAGTGAGCGCAGTCCCGTTCCCAATCCCTGGCCTGAGTTGTTGCCCCAGACGAAGCGCTGCCCGTTGGATGCCACTGCCACAGTGACCGCGCTGGAGGCTGCCACCGCGACAGGCACCATGCCCACCGGCAAGATGCTCACGACTGGCGTGCTGCGAGAGAGGGTCGTTCCGTCACCGAGCTGTCCGTCGTGGTTGGACCCCCATGCGTAGAGTC
>JAYSYW010000065.1:0-5883 GCA_043727255.1 Rhizobacter sp.
CAGGTGCACCCTGTCCTGAGCTTGTATTCCCGATCGTCCTGAGCCTGTCGAAGGAAGGGTCAGTGCGAACGGAGGTTTGTTGAGTGCGAGTGCGAGTGCCAATGCCAATGCCAATGCCAATGCCAATGCCAATGCCAGCGCGAGTGCCAGTGCCAGTGCCAGCGCCAGCGCCAGCGCCAGCGCCATTGCCTGCACGAGCGCAGCGACGTGCCCCCAAGCCGATGCGAAGCGAGGCGTGGCTGGTGTTCAGGGCCCCGTGGGCTTCGGTGAGGAGCGCAGGGCTTTTCGGCGGGCGCGCAGCGCCCTCAATAACTGACTTCGTGGCGCCTGTTTGAGCGCAGTGAGCAACGCGAACGAAGCGAGTTCGACACGAGCCGAAAACCGAAGGTTTTCTTTGCTTCCTTTCTTTGGCGACCCGAAGAAAGGAAGTCGGCCGCCGGGCCGAAACCCCGGCGCGGACTCCCCCAGCGGGGAACCCCAGCAAAACCGTGCGAGGCCTTCGACAAGGCACAGCCTTGCCTTCAGTCCTGAGCCTGTCGAAGGGTCAGTCCGAACGGAATACGGGGGCACGCGCGGGGCTCCCTTCGACAGGCTCAGGGCGATCGGAATACAGGTCAGCCCGAACGGGTGTGGGAATGTGCATCACACATCCCGACGCGGACTCCCCCAGCGGGGAACCCGAGCAAAACCCAAAAAAGGCCTTCGACAGGGTCAGTCCGAACGGAATGTGGAGATCCGCACCCCCGTCCAAACCGAACCAACCGCGCAGCGGCAGGAAAAGCACCCCTTCCCCCCCTCTGATCCGCCTCAAGTTCCGTCCCCACCCCGGAACAATCGTCTGGCGACATCCACTGCGCCCCCGCCATGACCACCCCTTCCCTTCAGCTTGACCACCCCCTCGCGCCGCCCCGTCGGCACGCATCAGCCCAAATGAAGGGGTTTCTGGTTGCTGATTGGCAGACCGTCCGAGTCGCCCCGCTTTCACACTTGCCGCACTCGCCGGCCTTCTGTTTCGGCCCGACTTTCCGGAGCACCCCATGAACGTCAAACGCTTTACCGCACGCACCTCGCGTGATGCCCTGACCCTGGTTCGCCAGGCGTTCGGTGAAGACGCGGTGGTGCTTTCCACGAAGCCGTGCCCCGAAGGTGTGGAAGTGCTCGCCATGGCGCCTGAAAGCGTGCAGCAGATCGAGCGCCTTTCCGCCTCATCCATGGCCGCTTCCGCCGCACGCAACGCCGCCGCGCAGCAAACGCCGCAGGCCCGTGCCGCCAGCCGGCCGCAGCAGCCCGCTCCCCGGCAAGCCGCCGCCAAACCCAGCCACAGCGCGCCGAATGCATCAGAAGAAGTGGGCGAAGACGTGGCCCGCCTGTCGATGAGCACGCTGTCGTTCCAAGACTATGTGCGTGAGCGCATGCTCAAGCGCCGCCAGGCCGCCATGCGTGCGCAAGAAGCGCAGCACGAGCCCAGCTTCAGCGACACCCGCATCGAAGAAGACCTGCCCAGCGCGCTCGAGCAGCGCCTGGCCGCCCGCAGCGCCGAACAAGGCCACAAGCCGGCCCTGAGCGTGGTGCCGCCGCCGGCCGTGCCGCGCCACCCGCCGGCACGCGCATCCGCAGCCCAACCCGCCGCCCAGCCCGCCGCCCAGCCCATCCTGCGCGAGCCGCCCGTGCTGCGTGAAGAGATACGCGTCGCCGAGCCGGCCATTGCGATGGCGGTGCCGGCGCAGCCCGTGCCTTCCCTGGCCGACTCGCCCCTGGCCGCCAACATGGCCAGCGCCCGCCGCGACCAGCAAGACATGATGAACGAGCTGCGCTCGATGAAGGGCCTGATCGAAGACCGCTTCGGCGCTCTGGCCTTCATGGAAAAGATGCAGCGCCACCCGGCGCAAGCGCAAATGACGCAGAAGCTGCTTGACTGCGGTTTCTCGCCCGCCCTGATCCGCAAGCTGGCCGATGCCCTGCCCACCGACGTGAACGACGAAAACGCCTGGGCTGCCAACGTGCTGGAACGCAACCTCGTCACCTGCGAAGGCGAAGCCTCGCTTGAAGACCAAGGCGGCGTGTTCGCCCTCATCGGCTCCACCGGCGTCGGCAAGACCACCACCACCGCCAAGATCGCCGCCGCCTTTGCCACCAAGCATGGCGCCAGCAACCTCGGCCTGATCACACTCGACGCCTACCGCGTGGCCGCCCACGAACAACTGCGCGCCTACGGCCGCATTCTTGGCGTGCCGGTGCACACGGCGCATGACCGCGCATCGCTCGAAGACCTGCTCGAGCTGCTGTCGGCCAAGAAAATGGTCCTGATCGACACCGCTGGCATGGCCCAGCGCGACACCCGCACCCGAGAACTGCTGGACATGCTGGCCCACCGCTCGATCCAGAAGCTGCTGGTCGTCAACTCGGCCGCGCAGGGCGAAACGATCGAAGACGTGCTGGTCTCGTACCGCGCCGCCGCCTGCAAGGGCATCGTGCTGTCGAAGATGGACGAAGCCGTGAAGCTTGGCCCCGCACTCGACCCGCTGATCCGCCACAAGCTCAAGGTGGTGGGCGTGGCCAACGGCCAGCGCGTGCCTGAAGACTGGCACCGCCTGTCGGCCCATGCGCTGGTGCACCGCGCGCTGCGCGCCACCACGAGCGCTGCCTACCGCATGGACGCCATCGACGTGAACCTGATCTTCACCGCGCGCCAGCCTCAGCGGGGCAACCGGGGCCCGGCCGCTTCGTTGCACGTCTGAAGCACTTCGCTGAAGCACCTTCCCGCAACCGCTCGAACTTCGCATCGACGCTTCATGCACGACGACTTCCAATCATCGTTCCCGGCTGACCAAGCCGATGGCCTGCGCCGCATGTTTGCCCACACCCGCGTGCGTTTCGTGCCGGTGGTGGCCAACCCCAACATGGCCTTCGGCGGGGTGATGCTGGAGCGCCTGTGCACGGCCTTCAGCGAGCAAGGCGCCCACGTGCTGGTGGTCGATGCCGCTGACCGCTCACCCGCCCCGGCCGAAATCTCCTTCATGGACCTGGCCGAATGTGTGGAGCCGCTGTCGCCCCAGGTCTCGTACCTCGCGGCGCGTGGCCTGCCCATCCGCTACGTGAATTCGCAAGGCTGCACCGCCGGCTTCTTGCAGGCCGTGACCGACGCCGCCCCGCATGTGGACGTGGTGCTGGTGCATGCCAACGAGTCTGATTTGTGCCGGCTCTTTGTGCGCAGCGAAGCCCGCCCGCTGCTGCTGGCCGACGACCGCCCCGCCAGCGTCACCCATGCCTACGCCGCCATGAAGCTGCTGACGCAACGCGCCGGCCTGGTGGTGTACGACCTGCTGCTGTGCGCCGCGCCGACCTCGCCGCGTGCCGAGCGCATCGCCGTTCAACTGGCCACCTGCGCTGACGACTTTCTGGGCGTGGTGCTGCGCCACTGGCTGCATGTGGACGCCGCCTCGAATGCCCGCGACCCCGCACCCCCCGCGCTGCGAAGCTGGGCCCGCGAGGTGATGCAACCGGAACACGGCCTGCTGGGTTCGGCGGCCATGCCGCCGGCCTACGCGAGCGGTCTGCAGCGCCAAGCGCTGAACTGAAGAACATTGGGAGCTGACATGTACACAGCCAAAGGCCAACTCGACATCAACTCGATGCTCAAGCAGTACAGCCCGCTGGTGCGCCGCTTGGCGCATCAGATGATCGCCAAGCTGCCTGCCAACGTCGAGATCGATGACCTGATCCAGGTCGGCATGATCGGCCTGACCGACGCGCTCTCGCGCTTCGACAAAGAGCAGGGCGTTCAGTTCGAAACCTTCGCCACCCAGCGCATTCGCGGCGCCATGCTCGACGAGCTGCGCGGCAACGACTACCTCTCGCGCGGCACCCGCAAGCAGCAGCGAAGCATCGAAACGGCGGTGCACAAGCTTGAGCAAAAGCTCGGCCGCGCGCCCGCTGAAAGCGAAATCGCCCGTGAAATGGGCGTCACGCTGATCGAATACCAAGAGCTGCTGGGCAAGGTGCGCGGCACGCAGCTGGTGTACCTCGAAGACATGTCGGGCGACGAGGGCGACAACGACTTCCTTGACCGCCACGTCACCGCCGAAGGCGCCAACCCGCTGGCCCAACTGGCCGACCACCGCATGCGCGAAGCGCTGGTCGAAGGCATCAAGACCCTGCCCGAACGTGAGCAGTACGTGATGAGCATGTACTACGAACACGACATGAACCTCAAAGAGATTGCCGCCGTGTTGAAGGTCACCGAATCACGCGTGTGCCAATTGCACAGCCAATCCATCGCCCGCTTGCGCGTCAAGTTGCGCGAGTGGTGAACTGTGTGGTGAAACGTGTGGTGAAACGTGTGGTGAACCGTGGGACCGAGGTGGTGTGATGCTTCAATTTCTTAGAAGGCCGCAGGCTGTACCGGCTGCGGCCTGCGAGCCTGTGACCGCTCAGCCCGACCTGCGTGCGGCCGTTTTGTCGATCGGCCAACAAGCGTCCAGCATGGGCCGCGACGCCGCCGAGGTGCGCGGCCTGCTTGACGACACGAACAAGGTGTCGGCCCGCCAGGCGGCGGCCTTCTCGGCGCTCGGCAGCCAGTTGAAAGACGTGAACGCGGCGCAAGAAGAGATCGGCCACGTCAACCAGGCCAGCCAGCTCGCCGTGGTGCGCGCACGCGAAGCGGTTGAAAGCGTGGGCACCGAAGTGGCTGGCATCGTGGACACCCTGCGCCACGTGGCCGACGCCGCCAGCCAGATCACCCAAGTGGCCCTGCAAACGCGGCTCGTGGCCTTCAACGCCTCGGTCGAAGCCAAGCGAGCCGGTGAGGCCGGCCGGGGCTTCGGCGTGGTGGCCGACGCCGTGCGCGAACTGGCCTCGAAAGTCGAAGCCTCGTCCAAAGCCATCATGAGCACCGTGGGCGAACTCGACACCCGCATCGGTGCGTTGTCGCGCGAGCTTTCATCGAGCGGCAAGCAGGCTGATCAAGGTGTCTTTCACCGGGCACTGGCCGAAGTGGACGGCGGTGTTTCCAGCATCACCGCCGCAGCCGCCCGCAGCCGCGACATCTGCGCTGGGTTGAACGCACAAATGGTCACCATCGAAGCCGAGATGCACCAGACCAGCCGTTCGCTCGACGCCGCCATGGGCCGCAGCGAAGCCTTCTTGAGCGTGTCTGAACACCTGATTGAGCTGGTGGCGCAATGCGGCATCGAAACCGAAGACACGCCCTACATCAACGCCGCCGTGCAAGCCGCCGGGCAGATCAGCCAACAGCTTGAAGATGCCGTGCAGGCCGGCGCCATCTCGATCGACCATTTGTTCGACGAAGCCTACCGGCCCATCTTGAACACCAACCCCGCCCAGCACACCACCCGCTTCGTCGAACTGGCCGACCGCCTGTTCCCTGAAGTGCAAGAACGCGTGCTCGGCTTCGACAAGAAGGTCGTGTTCTGCATCGCGGTGGACCGCAACGGCTATGTGGCCACCCACAACAAGGTCTACTGCCACCCCCAGCGCGGTGACCTGACCTGGGACACCGCCAACAGCCGCTACCGCCGCATCTTCAACGACCGCACCGGCCTGGCCTCAGCCCGCAACACCCACCCCTTCCTGCTTCAAACCTACCGCCGCGACATGGGCGGCGGCAAGTTCGTGCTGCTGAAAGAAGCCGCCGCACCGATCGTCGTGAATGGCCGGCATTGGGGCGGGCTGCGGGTGGCGTTCAAGTTCTGAGTTGGCTGGTGGGCGACGTGCGCCAGCGGGCTTCGCCTGCGGCCCACCGCGCCGCACCGAGCGTCGTCAAACCCCCACCTGATCAGCAAGAAAGTTCAGCCAAGCGCGAAGAACCGTTCGGGCTGAGCCTGTCGAAGCCCTGTTCGAGCGTCGCGCTGCACTTCGACAGGC
>JAYSYW010000066.1:0-13932 GCA_043727255.1 Rhizobacter sp.
CAGGGCCGGGATCAGGCGGCCGAGCTCGCCGGTGACGATCGCCGCGTCGGCGTCGAAGGCGCCGTCGTCGTCGTCCTTGCCGGCTTTGGCTTCGGTACCTTCGAGTACGACGTCGAGCAGCTTGATTTTCCTGAGCGCCAGCGTCTCGGTCAGCACGAACGAGACACGGCCGGCCCAGGTCATCGCCAACTGCGTCGGCAGCTTGCCTTGCTCGATGTGCTGCGCCACCTCGTCGATGTCGAGCGTGTGGCGGGCGTAGCGCACGGTCGATTTTTCGCTGTCGGGTTGCTTCAGCTCGCACTCGCGGTCGATGGTGAAACCGCCCGGCGCTTCTTTGGTGCCCAGCCATTCGGCCATCGCGGTGGCGGGGGCGATCTGCGTGTTGATGGGCCGCAGCGTGATGCCGCCACCGAGCGCTTCGACCAGCAGCGTCACGATGCGGTCGGCGCTCTTGTAGCTGCCGCCGTTGATGACCACGAAGCCGGCTTGCGGGTCGATCCACACCAGCGTTGACGACCGCTTGGGGAAGGCGCGCGGCAACAGGTCTTGCACGATCTCTTCTTTCAGCTCCTTGGCCATCTTGCCCTTGGGGCGGCGGCCCGTTTCGGCCTCGACCTTGTCGAGCCGTTCGTCGAGCAAGGTTTTGATGACCGAGGTGGGCACCGCTTTGCGTTCGACGCACAGGCGAAGAATCAGTTGCCCGCCCACGCTTTCCATCAAGGCGCTGTGTTTGTCTCCACGCGGCTGAACCCAGCCCGCCGATTCAGGCTGCGTGGCGCCGCAGGCTGAGAAACGGCTGGTGGCCAGGCGGTCTTCGACCTGCGCGATGGCGGCCGGGTCCCATTGGGTGATGCGGTAAAGAAGGGCTGACTTGAACATGGGCGACCGGTGCTGGAGCGGGTGGGTGGAGCGGGGGGTGAAGCGGAAGGCCGCGGATTCTACGGGCCGGGTTTGCGGGTTTTTTGGGCATCTCCGTGCGGAACGCACGGGCTTGGGTGGCGTGGTGTCGCGGGGCGCACCAGCAGGCTCAAACCGATCGGAATGGGCGATTTGCGAGCGGTGAGGCGGTGAATGGCGCGGCGTTCAAGCCACCCCCACCGCCTCGATCATCGCCCGCACTTGTTCGCGTGCGCCACGCCCCGCGCCGGCCACCGGCACCAGCCGGTGCGCCACCGTCTGCGGCAGGATGGCTTGAACGTCGTCGGGTGCCACGTAGTCGCGCTGGTCGAGCAAGGCAAACGCCTTGGCCGCACGCAGCACCGCGATGCCAGCGCGTGGGCTGAGGCCATCGACAAACCAGGCGCCGCTGCGGGTGGCGGCAATCAGCGCTTGCAGGTAATCAAGCAGGGCGTCGGACGCATGCACCTTCAGCACTTCGCGCTGCGCGGCCATCAGCTCATCGGGGGTCATGACGGTGGGCAACCCGTGAATGGCTTCGCGGCGGTCAACACCGGCCAGCAGGGCGCGTTCGCTGGCGTGGTCGGGGTAGCCGAGCGTGATGCACATCAAGAAGCGGTCGAGTTGCGATTCGGGCAGCGGGTAGGTGCCCAACTGGTCGGTCGGGTTCTGCGTGGCTATCACGAAGAAGGGGCGGGGCAGGGGGCGGGTTTCGCCTTCGACGGTGACCTGGTGTTCTTCCATCGCTTCGAGCAGGGCGCTTTGGGTCTTGGGGCCGGCGCGGTTGATTTCATCGGCCAGCAGCACCTGCGCAAACACGGGCCCTGGGTGGAAGACGAACGACTCTTTGCTGCGCTCGTAGACACTCACGCCGATGAGGTCGGTGGGCATCAGATCGGCGGTGAACTGGGTGCGTGAAAACCGCAGGCCCAGCGACACTGAAAGTGCATGTGCAAGGGTGGTTTTGCCGACCCCCGGAACGTCTTCGATCAACAGGTGGCCACCGGCCAAAAGGCATGCCACGCTGTCGCGGATTTGGGGCCGTTTGCCGACGATGATCGTGCTAATCTGATCAATGAGTCGGGTCAGTTGTTGGTGCAGGGCTTGGCTCATGAGAAGCACCATACCCCAAACCTGCCGACCCAAAACCGCATGGCCACCGCCTACTACAGCCACCCCGATTGCCGGCTTCACGACATGGGCGAGGGCCACCCCGAATGCCCGCAGCGGCTCGATGCGATCCAGGACCAACTCATTGCCAGCGGCCTGGAACCTTCGCTCGAACGGCGTGACGCCCCGCTGGTGGACTTGACGGTGCTGGGCCGCGCCCACACGTCGCGCTACGTGTCTGAACTGAAAGACGCGCTTGAGCAAATCGAAGCCTCGGGTGAGTCGCGCGCGATGGACCCCGACACCGTGGCCTGCCCCGGCACCTGGCGTGCCGCGCTGCGTGCCGCCGGTGCGGCGGTGGCGGCCACCGACGCGGTGATTGCTGGGGAGGTGCAAAACGCCTTCTGCGCCGTTCGCCCCCCCGGCCACCACGCCACGCGTGACGAGACCATGGGCTTTTGTTTCTTCAACAACGTGGCGGTGGCCGCCCGCCACGCGCTTGATGTGCATGGCCTGCAACGCGTGGCGATCGCCGACTTCGACGTGCACCACGGCAATGGCACCGAAGACATCGTCGCGGGTGACGACCGCATCTTGATGGTCAGCTTCTTCCAGGACCGGCTGTACCCGAACAGTGGCAACGAGCCCAAGGGCGACAACATGGTCAACGTGCCCGTTCCGGCCTACACGAAGGGCATGGAGGTGCGAGACCTCATCGAGTCGATGTGGATGCCCCGGCTCGAAGCCTTCAAGCCGCAGATGCTGTTCATATCGGCCGGCTTCGATGCGCACCGCGAAGACGATCTCGGCCAGATGGGCTTGGTTGAGGCCGACTACGAATGGATCACGCAGCGATTGAAGCGTGTGGCCGACACCCATGCCAAGGGGCGCATCGTGTCGTGCCTGGAAGGCGGCTATGCGCTGAGCGCCCTGGGCCGCAGCGTGGTGGCTCATCTTCGGGTGCTGTCGGGCGGCTGAGCCGCGTGGCCGTGGCAAGCGCCAGGCGCGGTTGAAAGCCGCGCGCGCCTGTAGTCTCCGCCAGCCGATAGTCCGGCGCGCACCGCTTCTTCCTCCACTCTCTTCCGCCTTCCGCCCGCTCACACCGGGGCACTGCCGATGTGCCCCCTTTTGTTCCTCGCACCCCAGAACGCCATGTCCGTCACCTCCACCGTCCCCCAAGAACTGTTTGACCTGCTGGAAGGACTGACCCACCGCACCGCCCTGACTGAAGCCGGGGTGTTGATCGGTTGCCTGCTGCTTTCGTGGCTGGTGTGCACGCTGCTGCGCCGCGTGCTGACGATCGAAGGTGCGGTGCTTTTTGGCCGAAAGGTGCTCGATGGCGTGCTGTTCCCCGCGCTTGCGCTGCTGTTCGCCTGGGTGGCGCGTTACGCGCTGAGCAACCTGCTCACGGTGGCCGTCTTCAAGCTGGCGATCCCGATCCTCACCTCGCTTGCGATCATTCGGCTGGTGGTGCGGGTGTTGTCTGCCGCGTTCCCCGACGCCCGGTGGTCGCGCGCGCTGGAACGCACGGTGTCATGGCTGGCCTGGATCGCCGTGGTGTTGTGGATCACCGGCTTCATGCCGGCGGCGCTGAAGGAGCTTGAAGACGTGAAGTGGCAGATGGGGGGCGCCACGGTGTCGCTGCGCGCCATGATCGAAGGCACGATCACCGCCGCCATCGTGATGATGCTGGCGCTGTGGCTGTCGGCCGCGCTCGAAAAGAAAATCATCAAGGGCACCGGCAACGACCTGTCGATGCGCAAGATGGTGTCGAACATCGTGCGCGCCGTGCTGCTGTTCGTCGGGTTGCTGTTCGCCATGTCGGCGGTGGGCATCAACCTCACGGCGCTGAGCGTGTTGGGCGGCGCCTTGGGTGTGGGCCTGGGTTTTGGCTTGCAGAAGATCGCCGCCAACTACGTCAGCGGCTTCGTCATCCTGGCCGAGCGCTCGCTGCGCATCGGCGACACGGTGAAGGTGGACAACTTCGAGGGCCGCATCACCGACATCCGCACCCGCTACACCGTGATCCGCCACACCAGCGGGCGCGAGGCGATCGTGCCGAACGAGATGCTGATCACCCAGCGCGTTGAAAACGCCTCGCTCGCCACCGCCGAATCGCAGGTGCTGATCAGCATCAGCGTGCACGTGGCGCACGGCACCGACGTGCGGGCCTTGCAGCTACGCCTGGAGGACGCGCTGGACGGCATTCCGCGTGTGCTGCGCGAGCCGGCGCCCTTTGTGCAACTGACGAGTTTCGTGCCCAGCGGCATGGAACTCACCATCAAATACTGGTTGACCGACCCGAACAACGCGCAAGACCAGGTGAAGTCCGACGTCAACCTGGCCGTGCTGGACGCGCTGACGGCGCAGAAGGTCGAGTTCCCGGCGCAGCAGCGCATCGTGTTCCAGGGCGCGCCCATGGTGGGCGCCGACGACCGCACCGGCTGAGCGGCACGCCGCCGCGAAGGCGCGGATGGCAACCTTATACGAGCCTGCGGGCCTCGTCATTGCCGCTACAAGTAGCAATGCTTTCCCCCAAGAGGAGGGGGCTTGGAAGAGCCCGTCCCTGGCTACATTCGTCACCGCTATTGATATCGACATTAATAAGAGCTTCCAAGGAGGGAGTGTGCAAAACAACATCGGGGCAGCCATACAAACGGCTGAAGGGATTTTTTCGTCCACGACGGATGGGGGCCCGACAACAAATACATCCGCTGCGCTGGCCGCGCTGTGCCTTATCGCGAGGCTGCACCACGTGGCCGCTGATCCGGCGCATCTGGCCCACCAACTGGGTTGGCCACCAAGCCACGTGCCAAGCCAAGACGATCTGCTGCTGGCCGCCAAACAGCTGGGCCTCAAAGCCAAGCTGAGCCGCACCACAGGCGAGCGGCTGAACCTGGCCGCGCTGCCAGCCATCGCCATCATGAACGACGGTCGCCACGTCGTGCTCGCGCAATGCGACGGCCCACGCGTGCTCTTCGTCGACCCCAGCGCCGAAGCAGGCCAGGGCCAAAACGCCCGCCCCACCATCGAACCTCTCAGCGTCTTCACCGCCCAGTGGAGCGGCGAGCTGATCCTCATCACCAGCCGTGCCAGCCTCGCCGGAGAGCTCGCTAAATTCGACTTCAGCTGGTTCATCCCCAGCATCGTCAAATACCGCCGCCTGCTCGGCGAAGTGCTGCTCGTGTCCCTTTTCCTGCAGCTCTTCGCCCTCATCAGCCCCCTGTTCTTCCAGGTCGTGATGGACAAAGTGCTCGTGCACCGAGGCGTCACCACCCTCGACGTGCTCGTCATCGGCCTCGTCGTCGTCATGCTCTTCGAGAGCGTGCTCACCCTGCTGCGCACCTACGTCTTCAGCCACACCACGAACCGCATCGACGTCGAGCTCGGCGCCAAGATGTTCCGCCACCTGCTCAACCTGCCGCTCGCCTACTTCCAGGCCCGCCGCGTGGGCGACTCCGTGGCCCGCGTGCGCGAACTCGAGAACATCCGCAACTTCCTGACAGGCAACGCCCTGACCCTGGTGCTCGACGTGCTCTTCTCCGTCATCTTCGTCGCGGTGATGTTCCTCTACAGCACCCCGCTGACCCTGATCGTGCTCGTCAGCCTGCCGCTCTACGTCGGCCTGAGCCTGCTCATCGTTCCCGTGCTGCGCGCCCGCCTCAACGAAAAATTCGCCCGAGGCGCCGAGAACCAGGCCCTGCTCGTCGAAACCATCACCGGCATCCAGACCGTCAAAGCCAGCGCCCTCGAGCCGGCCATCGCCAAACGCTGGGACGACCAACTCGCGGCTTACGTCTCCGCCAGCTTCAAGACCCAGACCCTCGGCAGCTACGGCCACGAAGCCATCAACCTCATCGGCAAACTCGTCGGCGCGGCCACCCTCTGGTACGGCGCCAAACTCGTGATGGAGCAGGAACTCAGCGTCGGCCAATTCGTCGCCTTCAACATGTTCGCCCAGCGCGTCGCCCAGCCCATCATGCGCATGGCCCAGCTCTGGACCGACTTCCAGCAGACCGGCATCTCCATGGCCCGGCTCGGTGACATCTTGAACACCCGCACCGAAGTACCACCCAGCACCGCCGCCCAGCTGCCCCCGCTGAAGGGCCGCATCCAGTTCGACCAAGTCGCCTTCCGCTACCGCCCCGAAGCCCCACCCGTGCTGCACGACCTGAGCCTCGACGTGCGCGCCGGTGAAGTGATCGGCATCGTCGGGCGCAGCGGCTCCGGCAAGAGCACCCTCACCAAACTCATCCAGCGCCTGTACACCCCCGAACAAGGGCGCGTCATGGTCGACGGCATCGACATCAGCCTCATCGACGCCGCCCAGCTCAGAAGACAAGTCGGCGTCGTGCTGCAAGAGAACCTGCTCTTCAACCGCAGCGTGCGCGAGAACATCGCCATCACCGACCCCGCCGCCCCCATCGAACACGTCATCCAGGTCGCCCGCATGGCGGGAGCCCACGAGTTCATCAGCGAACTGCCCGAGGGCTACGACACCGTCGTCGGCGAACAAGGCACGGGCCTCAGCGGCGGGCAACGCCAGCGCATCGCCATCGCCCGCGCCCTCTTCACCAACCCGCGCATCCTGATCCTGGACGAGGCCACCAGCGCCCTCGACTACGAGAGCGAAGCCATCCTGCAAAAGAACATGGCCACCATCTGCCAGGGAAGAACCGTCGTCATCATTGCCCACCGCCTCAGCAGCGTGCGCCACGCGCACCGCATCGTCGCGATGGACAAAGGCAAGATCGTCGAATCCGGCAGCCACGACGAACTGCTGAAGAACCCGAAGGGCCTGTACGCCTACCTGTGGGCCATGCAGGCCGGGAGCCCGGCATGAGCAACACCGCCACCCCGGTCATCGCCGCCACGCCGCCGCGCCACCCCGCCCTTGAACTGCTGGGCCGCTACCGGGCCATCTTCGGGGTCGCCTGGAAAGCCCGGCACCAACTCGCCGGCCCCACCCGCCTGGCCGACGAAGCCGCCTTCCTGCCCGCCGCCCTCAGCCTGCAAGAAACCCCTGCCCACCCGGCGCCCCGAAGGGCGGCCTGGGCCATCTGTGCCTTGTTCGTCATTGCCCTCCTGTGGGCCATCTTCGGCAAGATCGACATCGTCGCCGTGGCCCCCGGGCGCATCGTCGTCAGCGACCGCACCAAGACCCTGCAACCGCTCGAGGCCAGCGTCGTCAAGCGCCTGCTGGTCAAAGACGGCGACGTGGTCAAGGCCGGCCAGGTCCTCGTTGAACTCGACGCCACCAACGCCAGCGCCGACCAGGCCAGCGTGCAAGAGCAGTTCAGTGCCTCCGTCTCCGAAGAGGCCCGGACCGCCGCCCTGCTGAAGGCCCTGGGGGGCGGGCGTGCCCCGGTGCTCGACGCACGCGACCTGTCAACGGCCGCCAAAACCAGCGCGGCCGCTCAGCTCCAGGCCGAGTGGCAAGACATCACCGCCAAGCTCGCCAAGCTCGACGCCGAACAAGAGCGAAGGCAAGCCGAGATCGTCACCGTCCAGGCGACCCTCGCCAAGCTCGACGCCACCCTGCCGATCGCCAAACAGCGAGAAACCGACATCAAGAACCTGGCCGAAGAAGGCTTCATTGCAGGGCACGCCGGGCAAGACCGCACCCGAGAGCGCATCGAACAAGAGCGCGACCTGGCCACCCAGAAAGCACGGCTCGCCGAAGCCCGGGCGGCCCTGCACGAGACCGTCAACACCCGGGCCGCCTACCGTGCCGAAACCCAGCGCACCCTGAGCGAGCGCAACGCCCAGGCCGGCTCCAAGCGCGAGCAGCTCAGCCAGGAAAAGAACAAGAGCGAGCAGCGCACCAAGCTGACCCAGCTCACCGCGCCAGTGGCCGGCACCGTGCAGCAACTTGCCATTCACACCGAAGGCGGCGTGGTGACACCCGCGCAGGTGCTGATGGTCATCGTGCCCAGGGAAGCGCAGGTCACGGCCGAAGTGGTGATCGACAACAAGGACATCGGCTTCGTGAACGCCGGTCAGATTGCGGCGATCAAGCTCGAGACCTTCCCCTTCACACGCTACGGCACGGTCGACGCCACCGTGCTGAGCGTCACCGCCGATGCGGTGACCGACGAGAAGAAGGGCGCCATCTTCCCCGCCACGCTGACGCTGGCGAAGAACACCATCGCCGTTGACGGCAAGCGCATTCAGCTCAGCCCCGGCATGAACGTCACCGCCGAGATCAAGACCGGCAAGCGGCGCGTCATCGAGTACCTGCTGAGCCCGGTGCAGACGGCCGTGAGTGAAAGCATGGGGGAGCGATGAGATGCGTGTCCTCGTCATTCACCAGAACTTCCCTGGTCAGTTCGGCCATTTGGTGCGCGCATGGGCCCAACGCCCCGGCTGGGATGTGCGTGCCCTCGGCACCGAAACAGCCCCTGGCCTGCCGGGCTTCGACCGCCTGACCCGCTACAAGCTCGCCCGCAAGGGCCACCCCCAGCAGCACGCTTACCTGCGCCAGATGGAAGCGGCCACGCTGCATGGCCAAGCCACCGCACGCGCCATGCTGCAGCTCAAGCGCAACGGCTTCGTGCCTGACGTCATCGTGGCGCACCCGGGTTGGGGCGAAACGCTGTACGCCAAAGACGTGTACCCCGAGGCCCGGCTCGTGCACCTGTGCGAGTGGTACTACAGCGCAGAAGGTGCCGACCTGGGCTTCGACCCCGAGTTCCCACTGAGCTTCGACGACCGCGCGCGCATCCGCACCTGGAACGCACTGCACACGCTGAACTTGACGAACTGCGACGCGGCCGTCAGCCCGACGCATTGGCAGAAGAGCCGGCACCCCGAGATATTTCAACCCAAGATCACCGTGCAGCACGAGGGCATTGCGACCCACCTGTTGGGGCCAGACCCGCAAGCCTGCATCACCACCCCCAGCGGCGTGACGCTGAAAGCGGGCGACCCTGTCATCACCTACGTGGCGCGGAACCTGGAGCCCTATCGCGGTTTTCACATCTTCATGCGCGCGCTTGAGCGCATCCAGAAGGCCCACCCGCATTGCCACGCGGTGATCGTCGGCGGGGACGGGGTGAGTTACGGCAAGCGGCCGAAAGACGCGGAAAACTGGCGCGAACACATGCTGCGCGAAGTGACGCTTGACCCGACGCGCACGCACTTCCTGGGGCGGGTGCCGCATGCTGACTATGTGCGCATCCTCCAGGTATCGAGCGCCCACGTTTACCTGAGCTACCCGTTCGTGTTGAGTTGGTCGTTGCTGGAAGCGATGGCCTGTGGGACACCGATCGTGGCGTCCGATACAGCGCCAGTGCGCGAGGTGATCCAGCAGGGCCAGAACGGCCACTTGGTGAACTTCTTCGACACCACCGGCTTGGCGGAAAGCGTGTTGCATTGTTTGAGCGCCGGGGATGCGAACGATGCGCTGCGCCTCTCGGCGCGTGGGATTGCAGGCCGCTACGAACACGCGGTGGGACTGGAGGGGTATGACCGGCTGATGCATGCCGTGCCCTCGCGGATCTCGCCAATCGATCGTGCCGAGTCGACGATCCTGCAACGCTTCAACCCAATCAAGGAAAACGTTCGATGAGTTCAGCGGGGAAGCCTCAACTGATCTTCAAGGTTCTTCAGTGAATCCCACCGCCCTCAGTGCTTCGGCGTGCACACGGCGCCCCGCGTGGCACAAGTTGCTGCTGCCGTTCACCGTGGCACTTTGCCTGACCGCAGCCTGTGACCAGCGAGCGGTCGGCGGCGGGAGTCTCCACGCGACCGAGTCGTCAGCCACCGTCTCGACTGGCTTCGTGGTGGGCGACCTGGGTGGCATGCCGGTAAAGATTCCTCGGCATTTGGCGACCTCCGTGGAATACAACGCCGACCCCGGCTGGGGCGAAAGTCGCAACGGACGCCCGCCTCCAAGAACCCTGGACTCGAAGCTCAGGAGCTTCGGCTTCGACGTGCGGGTGCCCGACATGGCGGGGTTGTCGGACGGTTCGCTTGAAGCCGACAAGCGCAAGCATTCCATCTACAACACCATGTGGATCAGGGTTGGGCTCAACACCGGCGAGAACTACCCCGGCGACGGCTCCCTGGATCGGCGGGCAAAGGCCATGAACTACCCGGAGGCGAAGTTCCAGCTTGAAGCGCTGCCTGACTCGCAAGACGGGTTGACGGTGTATTCCCCGTCTGGCACGGACCCGACCACGCAAAAGCCGAATAGAGAGCATCCGGACGCGAAAGACCTTTTCGTGCACCGAGACGCGTCTGGCCATGTGGATGCCTACATCAAGTGCAGCAACCGGCCGCACGAAGCGGCGCCATGTACGCATGACTTCAGTCTCGGCCCCAACGTGAAGGCGGTTGTTTACGTCGGCTATCGACGGGGGCTCTTGCCCCAATGGCAGCAGATCCAGACATCTCTGACGGAGCTCATCCTCAGCTTCAAAGCCCCCTGATTCCTCACCCACGGGCTGCGTTGAGTCGCATCCGCACCAACCTCACTCTTTCATCGCAGATTCCCCATGGCAAACCCAATCAGCTCCCAACAAATCGACAACTACATCGCCCGCGCTTCGGTGCAGTCGGGCACCAGCAGTGCCTGGCGGGCCACACAGCCGGATCTGGTGGTCAGCGTCTTGGGGTGAGCACCGGTCAGCGTGTGGCATGACCATTTTTTGAAGCGATGCAGATGCGCAAGACCAAGCCCGCGATGGGAGGACTTTTTCGCTTAGCTGACGGCATCGTGCCGACCGACACTCAGGTGCTGGGCTGGTCAGTGCGATGGCCGGCTTCTCGGTCGCGCCAGCGGGTACCACGTTGGTGAACTCTGTCTGCAGCGGTGCCGAGCCCGACCCGATGGCCAACGTGATGGCCTGACATTGCCAAAAATGCCGCTGGTTGCGTGACGCAGCCAGCGATGAACAACAACAACAACGACAACGACAACGACAACCAGGGGGAGCTATGCCTGCTTCGCTATCAACCACACATATCCAGCAATTCCTCACCACCGTCCAGACACAAGGCGTCGAAGGCGCCGCCCGGGTCTATGCCGACATGCAGGCAATGGGCTACGGCTACGCTGGATGGGCAGGCGGCGTGGGCCAGGGCAACACGGTCACCGGGCGTGAGGCGCTCGACTTCCTGACCGGCTCTGCCGCGATGGGTACCGGCATGGAGGTCTGCCGCAACCTGCCGCAGGCACAGATCGACAAGATCCGTGTCGACATGGCCGAGGGCTACTTGAAGACCATGCTCGACATCGCGCAACGCAATGGCGGCACCGTTGACCGCGACGTCCGATACCGGGAAACCGAGCAGTTCCACAAGGAAACTTTCGAGAAGAACGGGCTGAGCCTCGAGAACTGGACGCTCAAGACCCCGATGGACCTGCTTGGGCGGATGGGTGACGACGCCGTCGAGAAGATGTGGGGACTCATCCGTTCGACCAAGGGAGAGGGGCTCGATGCGCTTCTCGTGAGCGGAGTGCTCGCCGGTACCGTGGCCGCAGCGCTTGCGTCTCCGGATCCTGCAGTCCGCGAAAAGGCCAAGAAGTGGATCGACACGGTGCTGGGCCGAGATGTCTGGGACAAGATAGTAAAGCTGGAAAAGTTTGCTGGGTCTCTCTTGAATGGCTACTGGACCGTTGCCGACCAGCAGGCCCGCATGGACCGACTTGCCAAACCAGTGTTCTCACAGGCCCGTGAAGACCGGCTCGAAGTCATCCGGTCAGCGCGGATGACTGCCGAGGGCATTTTCGTGAGCGTCATTTCGCCGTTGGTGCTCGACCTGGACGGCGATGGCGTGGAAACGCTGTCCATCGAACGAAACGTTCGCTTCGACCACAACGGCAACTACTTTGCCGAGCGCACAGGCTGGGTCAATCCGGACGACGGCTTCCTGGCCTACGACCGCAACGGCAACGGCGAGATCGACGATGGGAGCGAGCTGTTCGGCAGCTACACGCGCCTGCAGAACGGCAGCAGTGCGCCCAATGGCTTCATCGCCCTGGCCGAGTTCGATGCCGACCGGAATGGCTGGGTCGACGCGAACGATCCGGTGTTTTCTTCGCTCAAGGTCTGGCGAGACCTCAACCGTGACGGCATCACGCAGCCCGAAGAGTTGCTGTCACTGGAACAGGCGGGCGTGGCCGCGCTTTCCACCCGGTACGAGAACTCGAACAAGATCGACAGCCAGGGCAACGAAAGGCGTCAGATCGGGCAGTACGTTCGCACGGATGGCACCTCGGTGCAGATGCACGATGTCTGGCTCGAGCGCAACAACATGTCGCAAGCGGATCCGGACGCGACGCCTTGGTCCGCCGAGGTGCACAACTTGCCGGAAATCCGGGGCTTTGGCTCGTTGAAGAGCCTGCGCACGGCCATGTCGAGCGACGAGGTTCTGCGCGGGTACGTCGAAGAGTTCACACGACAGTTCTTGCCGCAGCAGCGAAGCGAACTGGTCAACCTCATCGTGTTGCGCTGGACGGGCGCTGACCGGGTGACGTTTGGCGTCGACAGCCCTTACTACGACGAACGCAAGCTGTTCGCCCTTGACGTGGCTTCGGGTGAGGAGGTCTACGACCGCAACTACAACGAACGTCCGAGCGCCGGGCCTCAGGCCAACAGCATCATCGAGGCAGGCTACGCCGAACTGTGCATGCTCGTGAGCGAAGAGCTTGAACGCCAGATCACGCTCAGCCTTCAATCGGAACAGGAACAGGCCCTGGAACTGGAATTGCTGGCCGACGCCAACGGTGACTTGTACTTCTCGCTCAAGAACTACGCCGAGCTGCGAGTCAGCAAGCCCGAGGAGGCATTCGCTCGGCTCTTGAATCTGGTGCAGAGCAGTGGCCAGGATCTGCTGAAACTGGGCTGGAACGGCTATGACATGCTGCGCCAGGAAATCGCGTACTTCTCGACCATCCCCGCGATGGCGACGTTCATGCGCGACGTCATGAATGTCACCCAAGGCGCGGGTGCTGTCGCCCCCATCGACATGCTCACCCCTGCGGTCATGCTGGGCAGTTCGGGGAACGACACCCTGCAAGGAAGCGGGATCGGGAAGGGGAGCGGCCAAACCATTTTCTATGGCGATGCAGGCAACGACGTGTTGACTCTCAACAAGGACGACACCTTCATCTACGGCGTGGGATGCGGGAACGATCAGCTCTTGGTAGGCTGGGGACCGCAGACCGTGGTGTTCGATGCCACGGTCCGCCCCGAGGAGGTGGCGGTTTCGTATGCCAATGACAACTTGGTCATCACGCTCGTCAGCGGAGAAACGCTGACGGTTCGCAACTGGTTCTACGAAGCGAAGCTGTCCGAAGTCCAGATCAAGGTGAATCGTTTCGTATTCGCCGATGGAACGATGTGGCAAGCCCGGGACATCGGCCGCCACCTCATCGCCACCGGTGGCGCAGACCTGCTGCCAGGTACTTACCTGCAGGACTACATCAATGCAGGCGGTGGCGACGACAGGGTATCGGCCGGAGCGGGGGCCGACTTCGTGCGCGGCGGCACGGGGAACGACGTGCTGGAGGGCAACGGAGGCCACGACGTGCTGTTGGGTGACGAAGGGAATGACAGCCTGGTGGTGTCGGACTCGCACTCTCGGGACTTTCTCGTCGGAGGCGCCGGCAACGACTGGCTCTCAGGCGAAGGCGGCGCAGATACCTACTACTTCGAGCGCGGGTTTGGGCGCGACACGCTGATCGAGAAAAACCAACTTGAACCGAACCGCGACACGGTCATCTTCGGCCCTGGCCTGCGCATCGAGGACTTGCGGGTCACGCGGAACGATTCAGACCTGTTCTTGACGTTTCAAGGAGGCACGGACGTCCTGCAGCTGCAGAGCTGGTTCGGTGCGCGGGAGGTGGAGCACCTCCTCTTCGACGACGGCACAGTGCTGACCGCCGGGCAGTTGCTGGCTCGGGTCTTCTATCCGGTC
>JAYSYW010000067.1:0-5865 GCA_043727255.1 Rhizobacter sp.
GCAGGGCTGTTGCGGGCCAGGTCGAAGGTCTGGGCGTTCTTGCCGCCCAGGAAGTGGCGGTTTCGGCCCATGAAGAGGTCGAGCGCTTCGTTCTGCGACAGCGTTGACACGGTGTTCACGGCGTTGACCACGACGTAGATGTCGGCATGGGCCACGGAAGCGGCCAGGGCCAGCACAACGGCGGCGAGGGAGCGGAGGAGGAAGGTGCTGCTCATGGTCAGAACACCGTGTCCACAACGATCGACAGCACGTTGGCGCGGCGCGGTTCGGGGGTGGTGTTGAACCACAGGGCACCGCCGTTGCGACCCACCTTGAAGCGGTCGAGTTGCACCTTGAAGGCCATCTGCTCGTGGAAGTCCCAGCGCAGGCCGGCGCCGACCGAACGTTGTTCGATGCGGCTGAGGTTGTCGAGCGCGGCGCCGGCGATGCCCAGCGGCTGCAGGCTGAGGGGCCACTGCGGCGCGACGGTCGGGCCGTGCTTCGGCCGGGCCCGGCCGGTGGTGCCAAACCAGGTGACGCTGCCTTGGCGGTAGGCAACGCTGGCCGTGTAGTGCTGCGCGTTGGGGCCGCTTTCGTTGCTGCTGCTTCGGCTGAATTCGGCCTGGGTCAGCCAGGGGCCGCTTTCGTACTGCACGCTGAGGGCGCCGTAGCGCGACGGGATCGACCCGGCCGGCAGGCCCTCAACCAGCACCCGCGCTTCCTCTCTGATCCGGGGCGGCAGGAAGGGCGACGCCTGCACACCGCGCAGGCCCGCGATCAGCCCGTCGACTTGCGCCTGGTTGCTGCTGGAAAACGACAGGTTCATCTGCAGGTAGCTCAACTTGACCTGAAGCCCCCCGGTTTCGCGGGCGAGCGAAAGGCCAAACATGTTGCGGCCCCGAAAGGTCAAGCGCTCGCCGGGGGCGGTGGGCACGGCCAGGTCGGCCTCGCCCATCACCAGCTTGGCGCGCCAGCGGTCGTCGCCACCGCCCCAGTTGTGCACCAGGTCCATGCCGTCGATGGCTTGCAGCGAGGTCCAGCCGTAGAACTCCATGTTCGGCCGCACCCAGGGGTAGGCGAAGCCGACGCTCGAATACTGCGAGGCGAGGTAGGTGTCGGTGCTGACGCGGCCGACACGCGCCACCCAGCCGGGCGTGGGCCGGTACGACAAGAAGGCCCATTCCAGGCGCTGTTCGTCGGGGGCGTTGTCGGCCAACGGCTTGAGCACGCCTTGAACCACCACTTCCCAGTCGTCGGCCAGCGCCAGGTTGGCCTGCAGGCCGAGCCGCGAATCCACCGTCTTGCGCACGCCGCCGTGGTGGCCGCCGCGCTGCAACACGTCACGGCGGAAGGCCCATGACGGCGCCATGTCGCTGTAGGCCGCGCCGACGGTGGCGAAACCACTCAGCCGCAGGCGGGTGGTTTCGGGCAGCGCCAGGCCGTCCTGGGCGCGAACGCCCGGTGCGGCCAGTGCCAGCAACGCCGCCACGCCGACGGCGCCGAGCAGGCGTGCGGGGGTTCGGCAAAGGCGGAAGGGTTCGGGCATGAAGGCACAAGTCGGAGGGAGCGCGCGGGTTGCGCACACGAACAACCATTGTTCTTTGGCAACGCCTCGGTTAATCGGCCGATGAGGCGCCGAGTTGACACCCTGTTGCGGCTTTCTGCGCACTTTCTGGCGTTGTGCGAGAAATAACGCCGCATTCCGGCGGCGCACCGGCGGCCGCTGGCCCGGGGGTCGCTGTCGTAGAGTGCGTCTTCTGTCTTTGGGGCCTTGGAGGGAACCACGCATGAACACCACCCAGATCGTCAGTTGGATCGTCGTCGCCGTCTTCGTTTTCTGGGCGGTCGGCGCCTACAACCGGCTGGTGCGCTTGCGCAACGTGATCGGCAACGCCTTCGCGCAGATCGACGTGCAGCTGAAACGCCGCTACGACCTGATCCCGAACCTGGTGGAAGTGGCGCGCAAGTACCTGACGCACGAGCGTGAAACGCTCGAAGCCGTGATCGCCGCGCGCAACCAGGCCAAGGGCGCCGCCGACAGCGCCCGCGCCCGGCCCACCACGGCCAGCGCGGTCACCAGCCTCGCCATGGCCGAAGACGTGCTCGGTTCGGCCATGGGCCGTTTGATGGCGGTGGTCGAGCAATACCCCGAGCTGAAGGCCGACGCCACGCTGCGCGAGTTGTCGGAAGAACTCACCAGCACCGAAAACAAGGTCGCCTTCGCGCGCCAGCTCTTCAACGACGCGACGCTCGACTACAACAACGCCGCGCAAGAGTTCCCGACCCGCCTGCTGGCCGCGCTGTTCGGCTTCCGCGAAGCGGCGATGCTGCAGTCCACCACCAGCGACGCTGAACGTGCGCCGCTGCGCGTCCAGCTCTGATGCGATTTCGGCTCCACCAAGACGACGCCCGCAGCGCCACCCGGCGCCTGCTGGCCCTGTTTGCGCTGTTGCTGGTGGGCCTGGTGCTGACCGTCAACGCGGCCTTGTTCGCGCTGTGGTGGTTGCTGCTGTCATGGGCCTTCGCACTGCCTGTGTTCTTTTTCGAGACCAACACCGTGCTGGTGCTGGTGTTCGTCGGCGGCGGCTGCCTGGTTGAAACCGCGCGGCTGCGCCTGGGCGGCGGCGACCACGTGGCCCACTGGGCGGGCGGGCGTGAAATCTTCGAGCCGCGCGATGCCCAAGAACGACGGCTGCTCAACATCGTCGATGAAATGACGATCGCCAGCGGCCTGCCACACCCGCGCGTCTACGTGCTCGACCGCGAAGAGGCCATCAACGCCTTCGCCAGCGGCTGGACACGCGACGACGCGGTGGTGGCCGTGACACGCGGCGCACTTGAGCGGCTGACGCGCGACGAACTGCAAGGGCTGGTGGCGCACGAGTTCGGCCACATCCACCAAGACGACCTGCGGCTCCACATGGTGCTGCTGGCGTTGGTGTGGGGTTTGTCGCTGGTGTACGGCTACGGGCGTTCGCTGATGTCGGCCGACGACGAAGGCCGGCGCTCGCCACCGGGCGTGATCATCGGCGCCGGCTTCGTGGCCGGCGGCAGCCTGGGCTGGCTGGCCGGGCAGATGCTGCAGGCTGCGGTGTCGCGCCAGCGCGAGCTGCTGGCCGACGCCTGCGCGGTGCAGTTCACCCGCAGCCGCGACGGCCTGGGCGGCACGTTGCGCAAGGTCTGGTTCCAGGCCGAACGTGGCGACGGCGGCCTGCGCCATGTGCCGGTGCACATGATGGCCGCGATGCTGCTGCAAGCCCCGGCCGGCTGGTTGGCGACCCACCCGCCGCTGCCGGAGCGGCTGCGCCGCCTCTACGGCCGGGGTGTTGAACCCCTGGCCGCCCCCGTGCTGAAGCTGCCGGCCGACGACGAGCCCCGGCACACGCCGCCACCAGCGGGCGGCGATGCACCCCTGCCTGCCATGGCCATGGCAGGCCCGCTCGCCTTTGCTGCCCCGATGCCTGCCGCACCCAAGCCCAGCCCCGCAGCCGCCGCGCCGCAGGCCCTGGTGCCGCACCCCCGCCCCGTGCCAGGCGACGCCGAGCGTGAGGCGATCGATCGGCTGTCGCGAATCAACGGGCCCGGCGAGTTGCGGGCGGTGGTGCTGGCCCTGCTGTTGACACCCGGCAGCAGGCGCGAACGGCGGGCTTGGCGCGACGAGACCCGGGGCCTGGCCAGTGCCGAGGCCCTGTACGCCGAGGTTGAAAAACTCAGCGCCGCATCCAGGCTGCCTTGGCTCGACGCGCTGCTCGACCGCGCCGCGCGCATCCCGATGGGCGACCGTCAGGCGCTGGTCGAAGCGGCCCGGCGCGTCATGTCGGCCGACGGCCAGGTGCGGCCGATCGACCGGCTGCATTGGTTGTCGATGCGGCGCCGGCTGGCCCCCGCGCTGCCCATGCGCCCCGCCACCGACGCACAGAACGACCTGGCCCGCCTGCCAGCCGAGCTGCTGGCACAGGTGGCGCGGCTCACCGCGTTTTTGTCGCGCATCGTGCCCGACGGCGAGCCAGCGACCGGCGAGGCCTGGTACCGCGCCGTCACGGCCCATTGGGGCGACACCTCATCGCCCGGCGAGCCGCCCGACGCCGACGGCCTGGTACACGCCCTGGCGGAAGTGCAGTCACTGCCCTGGATGCTGCGGCCGGTGCTGGTGCGCGCCTGGATCGACGCCGCGCTGGCCCTCAGCCCGCTCGGCCGCCTGGACCACATGGCCGCCGACGCCTTGCGCCTGACCGGCTTTCTGCTTGATTCGCCGATGCCGCCCGAACTGGCGCGGCACTACATCGACCTGCCGGCGCCCTGACGCCCCGCTTCGACACCCCGCCCAAACCCGACCCCAAGGAGACCCGCCGATGAAGTTGCTGCGCCCCCTGCTGTCGAGCACCCTGCTCGCCACGCTGTGCCTGCCCGCCCTGGCGCAAAACGCCCAGGCGCTGCACCAACGCGCCCTGGCCGCCACTTGTGCCAACTGCCATGGCACCGAAGGCCGCGCCGTCGAAGGCAGCACGGTGCCCGGGCTGGCCGGCATGCCCGCGCCGTACCTTGTCGAGCAGATGAAGGCCTTCAAGGCCGGCACGCGCCCGGCCACGGTGATGCACCAGATCGCCAAGGGCTTCAGTGAAGCGCAGATCGACCAGATGGCGGCCTACTTTGCCGCCCAAACCAAGTGAAGGGCGGCGCCATGCAACGACGTGAACTCCTGGCGGCCGGTGCCGCGCTGGGCTCAGCCCTGGGCCTGAGCGGCCTGGCCGGCTGCGCGACTTCGTCCGTGCCCAGCAAGGCGCGGGTGCTGGTGGTGGGCGGTGGTTACGGCGGCGCCACGGCCGCCAAGTACGTGCGGCTGCTGTCGAACCAACAGATCGGCGTGGTGCTGGTCGAGCCGGCGGCGAGCTTCGTCTCGTGCCCGCTGTCGAACCTGGTGATCGGCGGCAGCAAAACGCTGGCCGAGCTGACATCGCCCTACGACGCGCTGGAAAAGAAGCACGGCGTGCAGGTGGTGCGCGACAGCGTGGCCCGCATCGACACCGACAAGAAGACGGCCACGCTCGCCTCGGGCGCCACCATCGGCTACGACAAGTTGGTGCTGTCGCCCGGCATTGAACTCATGTTCGACGACGTGCAGGGGCTGCGGGCCGCGCAGGCCGACGGCCGCATTCTTCAGGCCTGGAAAGCCGGCCCGGAAACCCAGGCCCTGCGCCGCCAGCTCGAAGCCATGCCCAACGGCGGTGTGTACGCCATCACCGTGCCCGAGGCGCCCTACCGCTGCCCGCCCGGGCCGTACGAGCGCGCCAGCCAGGTCGCCAGCTACTTCAAGCAGGCCAAGCCGCGCTCGAAGGTGTTGATCCTCGACGCCAACCCCGACATCACCTCCAAAGGCGCGCTGTTCCGCAAGGTGTGGGCCGAGCAGTACCCGGGCATGGTCGAGTTCAGGGGCATGCACAAGGCCGTGGCCGTCGATGCGAACACGAACACCGTGAAGTTCGAGGTGCAAGAAGACGTGCGCGCCGACGTGCTGAACGTGCTGCCGCCCATGCGCGCCGGCGCCATCGCCGTGCAGACCGGGCTGGCTTCGGTGAAAGACAGCCAGGGCCAGGCCCGCTGGTGCGGGGTCAACTACCTGAACTTCGAGGCCAGCGCCGCAAAAGACGTGCACGTGATCGGCGACGCGATCCAGCTGGCCGCCGGCATGCCCAAGAGCGGCCACATGGCCAACAGCCATGCCAAGGTCGCGGCGGCGGCCATCGTGGCCGAGCTGAACGGCTGGGAAGTGAACCCCGCGCCGGTGCTCACCAACACCTGCTACAGCTTCGTCGATGCGACGAACGTGATCCACGTGGCCAGCGTGCATGGCTATGTGACGGCCGAAAAGACGTTCAAGCCGGTGCC
>JAYSYW010000068.1:0-5865 GCA_043727255.1 Rhizobacter sp.
GCTGGTCGCCGCCCTCGAAATCCTGACGCGCGAATTTTCCGACCGCTCCGGCATCGAGGTGCACTGCGAGCTGGAGACGGCGCGGCTCAGGCCGTCGGCCGAGCTGATGGTGTATCGGCTGGTCCAGGAGGCGCTCACCAATATCGCGAAATATGCGAATGCCACGCGCGCCGACGTGACGCTTGCGACCGTCGGCCAGCGAGTCTCGATCACCGTCGCCGACAACGGCGCCGGCTTCGATACGACGACGCGTTCGGCCGGCCACGGCCTGCTGGGCATGCGCTACCGGGTCGAAGCGGCGCGCGGCCGCATGCAACTGCAGTCCGAGCCCGGCAAGGGCACGCTGATCCGCGCGGTGCTGCCCATGCGGGTCGAGCAGGCAGAGACAGCGCACGAGAACGCCTGAGCCGCCTGGGCACACCCCGGGGCGTGCAGCTGCGAGGTGGGCGATCAAACAGGGGTGGAGCCCAACCCCAGCGGCTGTCGGCTGCGTCCTACACCGCGACCCCTGCGTTGCCGACATTGCATCGGCGACGCGTCCCATGGTGTGCGCAAGGCACGGTCCTTAAAGTGGCGTCACGTTGATGAAACGCACTGCGTTTAGCAGGCTTCATTGACAAATACCCAAGCCCGCCCGATCGACTCTCGATCGCAGCCATCTTTAGGAGCCGGAACATGCTGCACTACGCCGTTGTCTTTTTCGTCATCGCCCTGATTGCCGCCTTGTTCGGCTTCGGCGGCATCGCCGCCAGTGCGGCGGGCATCGCGAAAATTCTTTTCATCATCTTTGCGGTCATGGCAGTTGCAGCCTTCCTGTTCGGTCTCGTCAAGAAATCCTGACGCCACCGCAGCAACTATTGCCCTGATCAATCCCCCGCACCGTTCAACCGAACCCACCCCCAAGAGGAGCCAACATGACCAACGCCAGCATCCCAACCAGCATCCCCACCAGCAGCCAGATCAACGAGACCTCGGAGTCGGCACGCCGCGCCACCGGCGAAGCGCTGGGTCACGTGGAAGCCGCCGCTCATTCGATGCGTGACCGCATTGAACCCACTGTTGCGCGCTTGGCCAGCCAAGCTGAAACGCTGGCACGACGCGGCCTTGATGCCGTGCGTGACAGTGCCTCGCAAGTGCGTGAACGTGCCACCAGCATGGGCGACAGCACCGTGCGCTATGTGAAAGACGAACCCGTGAAGGCAGTGTTGATCGCAGCGGCGACCGGTGCCGCTTTGATGGCACTCGTGAGCCTGATCAGCGCTGCCCGCCGCGACCGCTGATCCCACGCGCAGTTCATCCCACCGGGCACTTGAAAGTGCCCGGTGGTTTCCGTGCGTTCATGGTTCATGACGCATCCCCCCCTTCACACCCTGCCGCCATGATTCATCCGCTGATCCGCCTGATGGCCACCCAGCCGCAGTTGCTGGCCGAGCACTTGGCGGCTTATGCCGCGCTGATCGGCACTGAAGTCCGACAGGTCAAGGCCCGGCTGGTGCTTCGATTGCTGTTGACTGGACTGGCGCTCTGCCTGGTTGGCGTGGCCAGCGTGTTGGCGGGGGTGGCAGTGATGCTCTGGGCCATCACACCCCAACTCTCAATTGGCGGCCAATGGGCACTGGTGTTAGCGCCAACGATCCCCTTGGCGGTGGCTGTGGTGGCCGCGCTGTATGCGCGCCGGTCTGTGGACTCGGCGTTCGAGTCGGTGCAAACCCAGCTCGATGCCGATGCCCGCATGCTGACTGAGGCGGGGGCCGTATGACACCCACCGAAAGCGCCGCGCTGGAACACGGTCAGCCCGAGCACGGCGAGGGCCGCCAAGCCCTTCCACCGCCCACACCCGAGCAACGGTTGGCCGCGTCTCGCGAGGCCATCCGCATGGCCCTTGTCAGCAGGCACAGCACCTCGGCGCGCAAGGCGCGTCGTCGGGGGCGAGGTTTGTTGGGTGGCTTGGCGCAGGCGTTTTCACACGTCCCGATGTCGCACCTTGCCCAGCGCTATATCAGCCGCTGGTGGGCACGCCACCCGTGGCGCACCACGGTTGAGTTCGCCGTCGAGGCCACCGACGAGTTGGTGCGACCCATGGCTGAAAAACACCCTTGGCTTTTGCTGGGCGGTGCGCTCGGCGTTGGCGCGCTGTTAAGCCGGGCGAGGCCTTGGCGTTGGATCTCTGGCGGCGCTTTGCTGGCGGGGGTGATTCCCCGAATGCCCTTGGCATCGGTGCTTGACTGGGTCACGTCCACATTGAACGATCTGGCCGGTCAGACCGAACATCCCGCCTCTCCGGCAGCGGCCGGCCCGGAGCCGATGGCTTCAGAACAAACGGCTGAAGACTTCACGCCCGCAGACGACCCGCCCGCCCATGCGCCCCTTCGCCGCGCACCGGCGCCAGCTGAGGATGTATCGCAAACCGTCTCCAACGCCCGGCCGCAGACGCTGTCCCCTTCGCAGTTCTGAAACTTGCCGGCCCATCAAGCGCGCTTTGAAGCGCGCTTTTTTTCGCCTGCTCGCGTGCGTCTCGGTAAGCCCTTTGAGCACACGGGTTCCGTCCTACAGCCAGATCCGTCCGCGTCCGATGGCCGGTTTATGGGCCGAAACGTACAGTCAAAGCCATCGGTTCCAGCATCATTTCGGCCGCTGCGACCGCATGACAAGGAGTACCTCATGCTGAAGTGGGCCCTGATATTTGCAGCGATTGCGATCGTCGCGGGTCTGTTTGGATTCAGCGGCATTGCGGCAGGCGCCGCAGGCATTGCGAAGTTTTTGTTCGTCGTGTTCCTGGTGCTCTTTGTGGTCGTCGTTGTGGTCGGCCTGCTGGGCGCCAGAGCCATCTCAAATAAGCATTGACGCAGCTTGAAGCCGTCTTTCGACCTGTCATACCCGTTTCACAACCAAGAAGGAGATACACCATGCAAACACGCAACCCCCTCGCCGCCCTCGTCATCGCCGCTTCCCTGACCCTCGTCGCCACTGGTTGCGCAGTTCAGCGCGATCAATCCACCGTCGGCCAGTATGTGGACGACGCCACCATCACCACGTCGGTGAAGGCCCGTTTCATCGAGAACAAGGAAGTCGCCGCTTCGTCCATCCAGGTTGAAACCCTGAACGGCACGGTACAGCTCTCAGGCTTTGCCAAGAGCAGCAGCGAGAAGCAAATGGCCGAAGAACTGGCCCGCAAGGTCAGCGGCGTGAAGGCCGTGAAGAACGACATCCTGATCCGCCCGTGATCAGTTGAAACCGGGCGCTGATCACGGTTGATCAGCGTTCAGCTTCAGAAATGAAAAAGGCCCGCGATGCGGGCCTTTTCTTTATGGCGGCGCTTGCGACGCGCCGCTTGTCTTTCAACGGCCGCTGAAGCCGCCTGGACGCGGACGCTGCGGTTTGCTGAAGCCGCCCTTGCCCGCAGGCGCACCACCCGCTGAATTGCGAGCAGCGAAGCCGCCCCGGTCAGACGGTGCACGGTCGAACGCGTTGCGGGGCGCGCCATCACGCGCATGCGGTGTGAATGGCGTGTCGCGGCGAGCTTCGGTTTGACGCTCGAACGGAGCGCGGTCACCACGCGGCGCAAAACCCTCGCCGCCACGAGGCGCAAAGCCTTCACCACCACGCGGGGCGAAACCTTCACCACGCGGTGCGAACTTGTTGAACGGCTTGTTGCCGAAGCTCTTGCCGCCACCTGGGCGACCGCCAGCGAATGGCTTGCCGCCACCGCCGAAGGAACCTTCGCCACGCGCCGGGAACAGGCGCGGTGCGGGGGACTTTGGCTCCAGGCCTTCGATCGTCGCCACCGGAATGTCTTGCGTGGTGAAGTGCTGGATGCGGCGGATCATGCCGGCGTCCATGCGCTCGGCCAGCGTCACCGCCAAGCCATTGCGGCCCGCGCGGCCGGTGCGGC
Source organism: Rhizobacter sp. (assembly GCA_043727255.1). Taxonomy (GTDB): domain Bacteria; phylum Pseudomonadota; class Gammaproteobacteria; order Burkholderiales; family Burkholderiaceae_C; genus Rhizobacter. Next base: position 3,893 of record JAYSYW010000068.1, read on the forward strand.
CGATGCGGTGCACATAGTCTTCCGCCTTCATCGGCAGGCCGTAGTTGATGACGTGGCTGATGCTCGGCACGTCAATGCCACGGGCGGCCACGTCGGTGGCAACCAGCACGGTCAGCTGTTGTGTGCGCAGGCCTTGCAGCACGCGGGTGCGGCGGCCTTGCGGCATGCCACCGTGCAACGAAGCCACCTTGTGGCCCATGTCGGCCAGACGGTCGGCCAGCCAGTCGGCGTCGCGCTGGGTGCTGGTGAACACCACGGCTTGTTCCATGTCCTTTTGGGTCAGGATGTGGTCGAGCAGCGCATCTTTGTGGCTCTTGTTGTCGGCCCAGTGCAGACGCTGTTCGATGTTTTCGTGCGTGTCGGTGTGCGAGGTGACTTCAATGCGCTCTGGGTCGCGCAGCAGGTCTTGCGCCAAGCGGCCCACGTGGCCAGCGAAGGTGGCGCTGTACATCACCGTCTGGCGGTCTTTCGGCAGCGCATCGGCGATGGTGCGGATGTCGTCGATGAAGCCCATGTCGAGCATGCGGTCGGCTTCGTCGAGCACCAACATCTGGATGTTCTCGAGCACAGCCCTGCCGGCGCCCAGGTGGTCGATCAGGCGTCCCGGGGTGGCAATCAGGATGTCGAGCGGGCCGCGCAGCGCCTTCAGCTGCGCCGGGTAGGGCACGCCACCGACGACTGTGGCGACACGCAGGTTGGGCACGAAGCGGCCGTAGTCCATGGCGGCCTTGGAGACCTGCATGGCGAGCTCACGCGTGGGGCACAGCACCAGCACACGGGGCCCAAGCGGCTTGGTGTAGGGGCGGCGCTCGAAGCGCGGGCTGTCGCCCTCGGTTCGCACGGCGGCTGGCACCGGGTCGGGCCGCGGCGCACGTGGTTCCGTCGCCTGCTTCTCACGCGCCTTCAGGATCAGCGTCAGGGCCGGCAGGATGAAGCTGGCGGTCTTGCCGCTGCCGGTGCGACTGCTGACCATCAGGTCCTTGCCGGCGAGTGCGGCAGGAATGGCTTCCGCTTGCACGGAAGTGGGTTCTGTGTAGCCGGCGGCGCCAAGGGCGCGGCTCAGCGTTTCGTGAAGGTTCAGGGTATCAAAGCTCATCATCGTCTCGGGTCTCTCGGCACGCAAAAGCGTACCGGCGCGGCCGTTGAAAGGGCTCACGCAGGGTGAAGTCGCGGTGTGGGTCCAAGTCTCGATTTGGACTTGGACGTCAGGCGACGGCATCGCCGCCGACCTGAAAAACACGCGCGCTCCACAAAAAACCGGAGCGGCAAGAAGGCCGAAGGGGATGAACGAAAGACTTCTTGCGAAGTCAGCCTGCGATTCTAGCCCGGATTCGGGTTTTCACGCAGCAGTTGTTTGCGGCGCGCTCTTTGTTGCGCTGTGGTCGGCGCGCTGAATGCGGTGCTGAAGCGCGCTCCACACCGGGCGCAATTTGCCCGGCAGGTCGGGCAGCGAGCCCAGTTCCACGCGGCTTTCAGCAGGCGAATGGAAGTCGCTGCCGCGCGAGGCAAGCAGGCCGAACTCAACGGCCGTGTCCGCGTACTTCACCTGTTCGCTGTGGCTGTGGCTGCCCGTCATGACTTCCAGCCCCAAGCCGCCGTGGGCGAGAAATTCGGTGATGAGCGCGTACTCCACGGTCGGCGTGAAGCGATAGCGCGCCGGGTGCGCGATGACGGCCACGCCACCGGCCCGGGTGATCCAGCCCACCGCATCACCCAGGCGTGCCCACTGGTGCGGCACATATCCCGGGTGGCCCGGCGTCAAGTAGCGGCGAAACACCGAATGTGTGTCGGTGCAGACGCCGCTGTCGACCAGGAAACGCGCGAAGTGTGTGCGCGAGATCAGGTCCGGATTGCTGACATAGCGCAGCGCGCCTTCGAAGGCACCGTGGATGCCCACCTTCGCCAGGCCATCGGCCATGTCCTGCGCCCGCTGCAGCCGGCCTGCGCGCGTGGCGGCCAAGCCTGACTGCAAA
>JAYSYW010000069.1:0-13908 GCA_043727255.1 Rhizobacter sp.
GTTCTCGTCGGTCAGCAGGCCCTGGCTGTTGTAGGTGCGCAGGGCGTTGATGTCGGCCCCGCGGCCCACCAGCAGGTCGTCTCGGTCTTGCAGGACCAGGTTGCCGTTGGCGATGTTGACGTACGCCAGTTCCCCGTTGCGCCCGTGCCCGGCCGAGCCGGCCACGCCTCGCTGGCCCAGGGTTGCCAAGGAAGACAGGCTGACGCCCAGGGTGTTGCCACTGACGATCGCTACCATTTTTGTTTCCCCCACAGCACGCAGGCCGTTTCGATGTATTGCGGGGAAGTGCCCTCCCCCTCTCCAGCAATACATCCCGACCTGTCGGGGGTTCGTTTAGCAATTCCGAGCTTTTGACTCAACTTTTGCCGGCTGCAGGGTCGTAGCTCTCCGTAAGGGCCACAAGCCTCGACGTTAGGTACTTGCGTGCGCCGCACGACGAATTGCGGTTTGCATGACGTCGCAGCAGTTCAGCAGGGCGGGAGCACCTGCCTGGACTGGCTTGAACCCAGCAGGAGTTGAGCGAAAAGGAGTGGGGGACAGGACAGGGGGGAGCAGGGGCGTCGCTCAGTACTCCACGCGCCTATCAGGAATGCCCCCGAATCGCTCTGCAGCTTGCACCCGGCGCCGTTCGGCAAAGCGGGTCAGCCATCCGGCTTGCAGGCAGCACGCCTGCTCATTGGCTTCACGGTACTCGGGAGTGCCAGGGAGCAACGGTGTGCACCCTGTGTCGGACAGACACTGCGGAAGTCGGAAGGGGCTTAGATGCCCTCATTGGTAGACCGATGATCCGAGGCGCTTGGTCACGCCTTGGATTGGCTTCATGGAATCGCTCGTCATCAAGCGGACCATGAGCTACACATGCTCGGTACACACCCGATGCCTGTGGAGGCTCCATATTTGCTGGAACCCGCGCCGTTCTTGGCTTTCCGTTATTTGAGGTTGACGAGCCTTACCCTCGGCACTGGTCACAACAGTTAGGGCTGCTTCGTTCCCGACCTGACCCGGTTGGCCGTGCTTCCATGCGAGGAGGCCCGTCAGCGGCGGATTGTAGGGGAGGCTTTGGGCCGCCTCTGACGAAGGGCTTGTTCTTTCGGCGCGATCAGCGCAGTTGCAACGCGTCGTCGCCGAACTCGATGCCCAGGGGTTCGATCAACAGCCGCTTGGGGCCTGCTTCCACGTGGCCGGCGATCAAGGCTTTCACGCCTTGCGCTTCGGCCACTTCCACCGTGCGCTGTGCGTCTTCTGCCTTCACGAAGATGGCGAAGCCGGCGCCCATGTTGAGCGTGCTGTAGGCCTCTTGGTCGTCTTGCTGCGCTTGCTGCTGGATGAACTTGAGCACCGGCGTCACCTCGGGCACGCTGTGGATGCGGTAGGTGTGCGTCGCCGGGTGGCGCAGCAGCTTGCGCCAGCCGTGGCCAGTGATGTTGGCGCAGTAGTGCGGGGTGATGCCGGCTTTGTAAAGCGCTTCGGTCACCGGCGAATACAGCACGGTGGGGGCCAGCAAGGCTTCGCCGTAGGTCGTGCCATCGGGCAGGGGCGTCAGGTAGCCCTGGGGCAGGCGCTCGACGAGCTTGCGCGCCAGGCTCAAGCCGTTTGCATGGATGCCGCTGGAAGCCAGCAGCACGATCGCGTCGCCCGGGGCCAGCTTGTCGCCGACGGACAGGCGCTCTTTGGGGTTGATGAGGCCGGTGCAACTGGCCGCGAGGTCGATGCGTCCTTCGGCCACGATGCCGGCGAGTGCCGGGGTTTCACCGCCGCCCCAGGCCACTTGGCAGGTGTCGCAGGCGCGCTTCCATCCGGCCACCAGGGCTTGCGCGCGTTGTGCGTCAGAGAACCAGTCAGAGCCGCCGGCCGCCCAGTAGGCCTGCACCACCAGCGGCGTGGCGCCGACAGTGATGAGGTCGTTGATGGCCATGGCAATGGTGTCTTGCGCGATGCCGTCGTAGTAGCTCTTGCCGGTCAACACCTTCATCTCGTCGGCCACCAGGGCCTTGGAACCCAGGCATTCGACGATGCTGGCGATGTAGAACGGGCCCACATCAACCACATACGCCGACTCACCGCGTGAGGCTTCGACTTCAGTGAAGCCGTGTGCCGCGAGGTGCGCGCCGGTTTCTTTGGCGGCGCGTTGCGCGGCCACCTTCAGCGGGTCGATGAGGTCGTAGTTGACGCCAGCCTGCTCGTAGCTGAGGGGAGTGTGCGCGGTGGTGTTCGAGGGCGTGGGCTTCATCGGGGCAGGGTGCTTTCGGGGAAGCGGTGATTATCCGGCAGGTGGCTTGCAAGCCCTGCGGCCGATGCTGCCTGGGCGGGTTTGCACGGGCCACGGCAACTAGAATCGCCGGATGTCTTACCTCGTGCTGGCCCGTAAATACCGCTCCCGCGACTTCCAGGCGCTGGTGGGCCAGGAACACGTGGTTCAAGCCCTGAGCAATGCGCTGACGCAGCAGCGGTTGCACCATGCTTACCTGTTCACCGGCACACGCGGTGTGGGCAAAACATCGGTCTCGCGCATTCTGGCCAAGGCCTTGAACTGCACGGGGGCCGATGGGCAGGGCGGCATCACCGCCCAACCGTGCGGGGTGTGCGACGCCTGCCGCGACATCGACACCGGCCGCTTCGTTGATTACGTTGAGCTCGATGCGGCCTCGAACCGGGGCGTTGAAGAGATCTCGCAGTTGCTTGACCAGTCGGTCTACAAGCCGGTGGTGGGCCGCTTCAAGGTCTACATGATCGACGAAGTGCACATGCTGTCGAACACCGCGTTCAACGCGATGTTGAAGACGCTGGAAGAACCACCCGATTACCTGAAGTTCGTGCTGGCCACGACCGACCCGCAGAAGGTGCCACCGACGGTGCTGTCGCGCTGCCTGCAGTTCAACCTGCGGCCGATGGCGCCGCAAACGGTGCAAGAGCACTTGGCCACGGTGCTGGCCGCCGAAAAAATTGAAGCCGAACCCGGCGCGCTGCGCTTGCTGTCGCGCGCGGCGCGGGGTTCGATGCGCGATGCGCTGTCGCTGACCGATCAGGCCATCGCGTTCGGCGCCGGTGTGTTGAGCGAAGCTGGCGTGCGCCAGATGCTGGGCGCGGTGGATCGAAGCCACGCGGTGCGCATCGTCGAAGCGCTGGCGGCGTCGAACGGCGCCGAGGTGGTGGCCACGGTGGAAGGTTTGCGTGCTCTGGGTTTGTCGGCCAACGGCACGCTGGAAGAAATGGCGGCTTTGCTGCAGCAAATGGCCGTGCTGCAAGCTGTGCCTGATGCGGTCGACGCCACCGACCCCGACGCACCGACCGCTCAACGCCTGTCGGCTTTGCTGCCGGCGGATGAAACCCAGTTGCTCTACAGCATCGTGCTGCATGGCCGCGCTGAAATTGGCTTGGCGCCCGACGAATACAGCGGTTTGGTGATGGTGTTGCTGCGTTTGCTGGCGTTCCGCCCAACGGCGGCGGGAGCCTCGGTGCCCGTGGTTTCCGTACCGCCCGCAAAGCCTGCTCTGCCACAAGCGGCGCCTGCTCCCACGCCAGCGGCTGCGCAGCCGGCGGTGGTGGCACCCGCTCCAGTGGCGCGTGTGCCCGTGCGGCCGGCCCCCAAGGCAATGAGCGAGCCGCCGCCTTGGGTCGATGAACCCTATGACGACGAACTGGCGGCGGCCCCGGCCGCACCGATGGCCCGCGAGCCTGCGCCTCCGCCCGTGGTGCAAACGCCAGCCACACCGCTGCTGGTGCCCACACCACTCGGCGACCGCTGGGCGCAAGTGGTGGGCCAGATGACCGAGTCGAACAGCATCAGCGCGCTGGCCCGTGAACTTGCGCTGCAGGCGCAGTGCACGGCAATCGACGAAGAATCATCGCCCGCCGTGTGGCAACTGCGGGTCGAACGCGAAATGCTGCGTGCCCAACCCCAGTGCGACAAGCTGCAGGCGGCGCTGGCTGACCTGCTGCAACAGCCGGTGCGGCTGGTGGTCGAGGCTGGCGTGGCCACCGATTCACCGGCCCAGCGGCTGGCCGTCGAACGCACCCGGCGCCAGGCCGAGGCCGAACACACCATTCACAACGACCCGCTGGTGCAGACGCTGATGCAGCAGTTCAAAACGGCGCGCATCGTGCCCGGCTCGGTCAAGCCCCACTGAACAACATCAAAGCCAAAGGAACGACACCATGATGAAGAACCAACTCGCCGGTCTGATGAAGCAGGCCCAGGCGATGCAAGACAACCTGAAGAAGGCGCAAGACGAACTGGCGACCATCGAGGTCGAGGGCCAGTCGGGTGCTGGCCTGGTGAAGGTTGTCATGACCTGCAAGCACGACGTGAAGCGCGTGACCATCGACCCCACCCTGCTGGCCGAAGACAAAGACATGCTGGAAGACCTGGTTGCAGCTGCTTTCAACGACGCGGTGCGCCGCGCTGAAGCGCTGTCGCAAGAGAAGATGGGCAAGCTGACCGCCGGCATGCCTTTGCCCCCGGGCATGAAATTCCCGTTCTGAATTGATGTTGTCTTGATGCCGTCCCCCAGGCTTGCGGTTTTGCCGCTTTTCCAACCCCAGGGAGCGGCCCAAGGTGGGGTGCTGCGCATCTGATGGGCGAATCAGCGCTTGATGCCTTGGTTGAAGCCTTGCGCCGCTTGCCCGGCGTGGGCCAGAAGTCGGCCCAGCGCATGGCCTTCCATCTGCTGCAACACGACCGCGAGGGCGCGCAGCGCATTGCGGCGGCGCTGCAATCGGCGGTCAACACCATTCACCACTGCGAGCGCTGCCACACCTTCACCGAGGCGGTGGTGTGCAACACCTGCCTTGACCCGGCGCGTGACAAACGCCTGCTCTGCGTGGTCGAAACCCCTGCCGACCAGGGCGCACTGGAACGCACCGGCAGCTACCGGGGCATGTACTTCGTGTTGATGGGCCGCTTGAGCCCGCTCGACGGCGTGGGCGCGAAAGAGATCGGTCTGGGCCAATTGTTGGCGCGGGTGACCGATGACGACGCGGTGGAAGAGGTGATTGTTGCCACCAGCTTCACCGCCGAAGGCGAAGCCACCGCCCATGTGATCAGCGAGGCGCTGAAGGCGCGTGGCTTGCGTGTGACGCGGCTGGCGCGTGGGGTGCCGATCGGCAGCGAGCTGGAATATGTGGATCTCGGCACCATCGCCCACGCGCTGAGCGATCGGCGCTGAGTGACCGGAAAAGTGACCGGAAAAGTGACCGGAAAAGCGACTGGCACAGCGACCGGCATTGAGCGTTCGACGCTGACACACCGGCGCTGACCGACGCTGGCCGACCCCGGGCTGCCGCAGCGCAGCCCTCCTTGTCTTTGTACCTCTCAGCGTTTGCGAGTCGGCTTGGCGCTGCGCTTCGAGCTTGCCTTGGCAGCAGGCTTGCGCACCGACTTCGAACCGGCAGACGCCTTTTGGGTCGATGCCGAGGCGCGCGGGCTGGCAGCGGTGGGCCTGGCTGAACGCACACCCCGGGCGCCTGCCTTGTTGGGCACGAACACGATCACCCGCTCACCCGGCTTGAAGATGTAGCGGGCAGTGGTGCTGTTCCATTCGGCCACCTGCGCGGCGCTCACGCGGTAGCGTTTGGCGACCGACGCCACGCTGTCGCGCTTGCCGGCGCGGAGGGCCACGCGCCGCAGCGGCTGGGTCTCGGGCGACAGCAGCATGGTCGCGTTGTCGGCCAGGTGCAGCGACACGTCTTTGAGCAGATGCTCGGCGCGCGGCACCAACAGCGTCGAGCCCGAACGCACCAGCATGCGCAGTGGAATCTTGTTGACCTCGCGCAACTCGTTTTCGCTCATGCCGACTTCCTGGGCGGCGGTCTTGGGCTGCATGGTGCGGGGCACCACCCAGGCCGTCCAACTGGCCAGCGGCCCCCGGTGGCGGCTCACGTTGCGCACGAACTGGCTCGCGTTGTCGTAGGGCAGCAGCACCTGTGGTGTGCCGGCCGCCAGGATCACCGGCTTGTTCATTTGCGGGTTGAGGCGCATGAACTCGTCGTGGCTGACGCCGGCCAGGCGCACCGCCAGGGCCACGTCGATGTCGCGTGCGATCGGCACACTCAGGAAATAGGGGTGGTTCTCGAGCCGTGGCAGCGTGAGCCCGAAGCCATCGGGCCGGGCGACGATGTTCTTGATGGCCTGCAGCTTGGGCACGTAGTACTGCGTCTCGGCGGGCATGCGCAGGCTGAGGTAATCGGTGGGCAGGCCGGCGCGCTGGTTCTTGCCGATGGCGCGCTGCACGCTGCCTTCGCCCCAGTTGTAGGCGGCCAGCGCCAGGTGCCAGTCGCCGAACATGCCGTGCAGCTTTTTCAGGTAGTCGAGCGCGGCCCGGGTGGAGGCGAGCACGCTGCGCCGGTCGTCACGGAACAGGTTCTGGCGCAGGTCGAAGTCTTTGCCCGTGGCGGGCATGAACTGCCACATGCCCGAGGCCTTGGCCGACGACACCGCCTGTGGGTTGAACGCGCTTTCAATGAACGGCAGCAAGGCCAGTTCGGTGGGCATGCCACGGCGTTCGACCTCTTCGACGATGTGATAGAGGTAGCGGCTGCCCCGCTCGGTCATGCGCTGCACGTAGTCGGGACGGGTGGCGTACCACTGCTCGCGGTTGCGCACGATGTCGGTGTCGAGGTCGGGCATCGCAAAACCCCGGCGCACCCGCGCCCACAGGTCGGTGGTGGCGGTGCTGGCGTCCAGGTTGACGGGCACCTCGGGCCGCAGCGGGTCAACCGGCGGCGCAACGGCGGGGCCTTCGGCCGCGACTGTTGCAACGGTCTGCGAAGCCGCGGAAGCCGGCACGGCCACAGCTGGTGCTGACGCGGAGGAGGTCGCGGCCGAGGCCGACAGCGCGGGGGCCGCAGCCAGAGCGGCGTCTTCGGAGGCCGCGCTCGGCGGGGTGGGTTCGAGCAGCGAGGCGCAAGCGCCCAGCATCAAGATCACGGGGGCCAGCAGGCCCAAGAGGCTGCGGCGGGGGAGGGGGCAAGTCATCGGTATTCGTTTTTCCATTGACGCAGCGCGGCCAGCACTTCAACCGGCTGCTCGCTGCGGGCACCGTGTTGGCGTGCGGTGGCGGCCACGGCGGGCTGGTCACAGCGCATGAAGGGGTTGATGCGAAGTTCTTGGGCGATCGAACTGGGCAGCGTGGGCTGGCCATCGGCGCGCAAGGCTTGGCATCGCGTGATGTGGTTCAGAAGGTCGGCGTTGCCGGGTTCCACCGCTTCGGCGAAGCGCAGGTTGGACAAGGTGTACTCGTGCGCGCAGCACACCCGTGAATTGCCGGGCAGCTGTGCCAGCCGAGACAGCGATTGGTGCATGTCGGCCGGCGTGCCCTCGAAGAGCCGGCCACAGCCGCCTGAAAAGAGCGTGTCGCCACAAAAGAGCACTGGCGCTTCGCCGCTTGGCTGGGTGAAGAACGCGATGTGGCCGGCGGTGTGGCCCGGCACGTCGATCACCTCGAAGCGCAGCCCCAGCAGATCCACATGGTCGCCATCGTTCAGCGCGACGAAGGGTTCTGGGATGTTTTCGCGGGCGGGGCCCCAGACTTTGCCCCGCAGCCGTGGCCTCAGGGCCGCCACGCCGCCGACATGATCGGAATGGTGGTGCGTCACTAGAATGCCCGCCAACGTCAGCCCATGCGCATCGAGTGCATGTTCAACTGGCGCCGGCTCACCCGGATCGACGACGAGTGCCTGCCGGCCATCGTGAAGCATCCAGATGTAGTTATCGGTGAAGGCAGGCAGCGCAAGCAGGTTCATGGATCAAGTGGGCGGAATTATAGGTTTGGCACCTTGGCTGAAAACACCGCCGGGCCGCCACCTGCTGGCATGGGAACAGGCGCAACTCGACCAGCGTGTGGCTGACATCTTCGGCTTTCACGCCTTGCAACTGGGCTTGCCTGAACTCGACGCGCTGCGGGCAAACCGCATGCCGCACCGCTGGATGGCGCTGGGTTCGACAGAGTCCGGCAAGCCGACGGAAGTTCCTGCTGACGACCACGCCCCGGCGCTGGCTTCACCCGAGGGCGCGCAGCCCACGGCCATCATGCTTCAGTGTGACTTTGACGCGCTGCCTTTCGACAGCCAGAGCCTCGACCTCGTGGTGTTGCCACATGCGCTGGAATTGTCCCGCGACCCCCACCTGGCGCTGCGCGAGGTGGAACGCGTGCTGCGCCCTGAAGGCCGCGTGGTGATCCTCGGCTTCAACCCCGGCAGCCTGTGGGGCCTGCGCCAGCGCCTGGGCCGCATGCGCCAGGGGTTGGGGGGCGGCAAGGGTTTGTTCTTGCCTGAGACGAACGACGTCATCGGCTACTGGCGGCTGCGCGACTGGTTGCGCCTGCTCAGCTTCGAGGTCGAGGCTGGGCGCTTTGGCTGCTACGGGCCGCCCCTGAAATCGCAGCGCTGGTTGACGCGCTTCGAGTGGATGGAAAGCGCGGGCGAACGCTGGTGGCCGGTGCTGGGCGCGGTGTACCTGGTGGTGGCCGTGAAGCGCGTACGCGGCATGCGGCTGGTCGGCCTGGTGCGCTCGCAACGGCAGACCAGCAAGGCGGCCACGGCGGCGGTGAGCCACCGCAATCACATTTCTTCCACAAAACCCCATGACCATTGAACCGACACAAGCGCACCCGCCCATTCAACGTCCGGCTGTTGTCATCTACACCGACGGCGCCTGCAAGGGCAACCCTGGCCCCGGAGGCTGGGGCGCCTGGTTGAAGAACGGTGAACACGAGAAGGAACTGTTCGGCGGCGAACCACTCACCACCAACAACCGCATGGAGCTCCGGGCCGTGATCGAAGCCCTGACGTCGCTGAAACGAACCTGCGACGTGACGATCTACACCGACAGCGAATACGTGCGCAAAGGCATCACCGAGTGGATCCACAACTGGAAGTTGCGTGGCTGGAAAACGGCCGACAAAAAGCCGGTGAAAAATGCCGACCTGTGGCAGCAGCTCGATGCCCAGCGCAACCTGCATGCGGTGCAGTGGCGCTGGGTCAAGGGCCATGCGGGCGACCCCGGCAATGAACGGGCCGACGCCCTTGCGAACCGGGGAGTCACATCCGCCAGCACCTGATGCACGGTGCGTGGCAAACCTGAAGGCGACGCACGCAAGTCGTCGCGACAAAAAAAAGGCCCGAGCTTGAAAAGACTTCACACCGTGGTGGCCGTGGTGGGCATTGCATTGGCGGGCGGTGCGGCTTGGTGGTACCAGCACCGCGCCAGTGGGCCGACGGCCGTTGAGGCTGCAGGCGGCGCGGCAACGCCTGCCGGTCGTGCGAGTGGTGGGGCGGGTGGCGCCGGTGGTGGTGGTGCTGCGGGCGGGCCGGTGACCGTTGAGGTCGGCAAGGTCGAATCCATCAGCATCGAAGACGACGCCCAGGCCGTGGGTTCCATGCGCGCGCGCCAGGGCGTGATGCTGCGGCCCGAAGTGAGTGGCCGGGTGGTCAGGCTGGGTTTCAGCGACGGCCAGCGGGTGCGCAAAGGCCAACTGCTGGTGCAACTTGACGACACCTTGCAGGCGGCCCAACTGCAACAGGCCGAAGCGCAGGCCAGCATCGCCCGCACCAACCTGCAACGCAACCGCGAGTTGCAAGCTCAGAACTTCGTGAGCCAGAGCGCGGTGGACCAAACCGCCGCTGCGCTTGAAGTTGCGCAGGCGCAGGTTGCGCTGGCAAAGGCCCAATCTGCCCGCATGCGCCTGATGGCGCCGTTCGATGGCGTGGCGGGCATTCGCAGCGTCGATGTCGGCGACTACGTGCGCGAGGGCGCCGACCTCGTCAACATCGAAGACAACGCGTTCATGTGGGTGGACTTCCGCCTTGCCGAACGCTACGTGGCGCGGCTCAAGAACGGTCAGACGGTTGAGGCCCGGCTCGACGCCATGCCCGACAAGGTGTTCAAGGGCCAGGTCGATGCGATCGACTCGCTGCTTGACGCCAACGGCCGTTCGCTGCTGGTGCGGGCGCGTGTGCCCAACACCGGCGGTGAGCTGCGCACCGGCATGTTTGCCCGCACGCGGGTCGTGTTTGCGGTGCGCCAGAACGCACTGGTGGTGCCCGAAGAAGCGTTGGTGCCGCAGGGTGGCAAGCAGTACCTGATCAAGGTGGTGGACGGCCCCAACGGCGGCAAGGTGTCGCAGCGGCTCGAAGCCCGCATCGGCATGCGCATGCCGGGCAAGGTTGAAATTCTTCAGGGCCTGGCGGCGGGCGACGTGGTGGTGCGCGCCGGCCAGTCGCGCCTGTTGCGGCCCGAGTCGCTGCTGTTGAAGGTGGTTGACATCGACCGGCCCGGCGCGGGGCGCACGGCCCCGGGCAAACCTGCTGGAACACCCACGCCCGCACCCACGCCTGCGTCAACTCGGCCGGCCAATGGTGGCGCATCGGGCGGTGGCATGCTGCCCGTCGCCCGCGTGGCGGGTTGAGAGGCGGTCGCCATGCGCATCTCTGAAGTTTCGATTCGCCGCCCGGTGCTGGCGACGGTGATGTCGCTGTTGCTGGTGCTGATCGGCCTGGTGTCGTTCAAATCACTGCAGGTGCGCGAGTACCCGCGCATTGACGAGCCCGTGGTCACGGTCAACACACGCCTCATCGGCGCGTCGTCTGAAGTGATTGAAAGCCAGGTCACCAAGCCGCTCGAAGACTCGATTGCCGGCATTGATGGGGTGGACATCCTCACCTCGATCTCGCGCTCTGAGCAAAGCCAGATCTCGGTGCGTTTCAAGCTTCTCAAAGACCCAGACGATGCTGCGGCCGACGTGCGCGACCGTGTCTCGCGGGTGCGTGGGCGGCTGCCTGATGCGGTGGACGAGCCGGTGATATCGAAGGTCGAAGCCGACGCCACACCCACCGTGTGGCTGGCCTTTACGAGTGATTCGTTGACGCCGCTGGAGGTGACCGACCTTGCCAACCGCATCGTCAAACCCCGCCTGCAAACGGTGGTGGGGGTGGCCGATGTCAGCATCAACGGCGACCGCAAGTTTGCGATGCGCATCTGGCTCGACCCCGACAAGCTGGCCTCGTATCGCCTGACCGTGCAAGACGCCGAAGACGCGCTGCGCAAGCAGAACCTCGAAGTGCCCGCCGGCCGTATTGAGAGCCAGCAGCGTGAATTCAGCGTGACCTCGCGCACCGACCTCAACACGGTTGAGCAGTTCGGCAACGTGGCGCTGAAGTCCGTCAACGGCTACACCGTGCGTTTGCGTGACGTGGCCCGCATCGAGCAAGCCGCCGCGAGTGAACGTTCCAGCGTGCGCTTGAACGGTGTGCCGTCCATATCGCTGGGGGTGATCCGCAACGCCACCGCCAACCCGCTCGACGTGGCCAACGGCGTGCGCGCCATGCTGCCGCAGATCCAGGCCGATCTGCCGGCAGGCGTGAAGGTGCAGGTGGCCAACGACAACTCGGTGTTCATCGACCGTTCCATCCAGTCGGTCTACACCACCATCACCGAAGCGGTGGTGCTGGTGGCGCTGGTGGTGTTTGTGTTCTTGCGGCACCTGCGCGCGTCGGTCATTCCGCTGGTCACCATTCCGGTCAGCCTGATCGGCGCCTTTGCGCTCATGTCGCTGGCCGGCTTCACCATCAACACGCTCACGCTGCTGGCCCTGGTGCTGGCGATCGGGCTGGTGGTGGACGACGCGATCGTGGTGCTGGAGAACATCTTCCGGCACATCGAAGACGGCCTGGACCCGTTCCAGGCCGCGCTGAAAGGCGCCAAGGAAATCGGCTTCGCAGTGGTGGCCATGACGCTCACGCTGGCGGCGGTGTTCGCGCCGCTGGCCTTCGCGCCCGGCCGCACCGGGCGGCTGTTCACCGAGTTCGCGTTGACGCTGGCCGGGGCGGTGATCGTCTCGGGCTTCGTTGCCCTGACGCTCACGCCCATGATGTGCAGCAAGCTGCTGCGCCACGAGCCCAACCCCAGCCGCTTCGACCGCTGGATGGAAGGCGCGCTGAACGGGCTGACCTCGGGCTACACGCGTGCGCTGCGCTTCACCCTGGCGCGGCGCTGGATCGTGCTGGTCGTGATGGTGGCGTCGGCCGCCGGCAGTTGGTGGCTCTTCAAGACCGCCAAGAGCGAACTGGCGCCCATGGAAGACAGGGGTGTGATCCTCGCCACCGTCAACGCGCCCGACGGATCGACGCTCGAATACACCGCCCGCTACCTGCGCGCCATCGAAGCCATCGGCCGCGAGCACCCCGAATTCGACCGCGTGTTCGTGGTGGCCGGCAACCCGTCGGTGTCGCAAGGCATTTCGTTCCTGCGCACCACCGACTGGGCCGACCGCAAGAAGACCACGCAACAACTGGCGCGTGAACTGCAGCCGCGCTTCCAGGGGCTGCCCGGCGTCACCGCCTTTCCGGTCACGCCGCCCAGCCTGGGGCAGGGCTTCCGCGAACGGTCCATCAACTTCGTGATCGTCTCGAACGAAAGCTACGAACGGCTGTCGCAGGTGTCGCAGCAATTCGTGGCCGAGATGAACAAGAACCCTGGCTTCGTACAGCCCGACACCGACCTGCGCCTGAACAAGCCCGAGATCTTCTTGGAGGTGGACCGCGACCGCGCATCCGACATGGGCGTGAGCGTCGATCAGGTCGCGCGCACCGTTGAAACCATGCTCGGCGGGCGTGCCGTGACGCGCTACAAACGCGACGCCGACCAGTACGACGTGCTGGTGCAAACCGGCGTCAGCGGCCGCACCACACCCGAAGACATCGACAAGCTCTTCGTGCGTGGGCGCAACGACGTGATGGTGCCGTTGTCGTCGCTGGTGACCGTGCGCGAAACCGTCAGCCCGCGCGAGTTGAACCATTTCAACCAGCGCCGCTCGGTGTCGATCACCGCCAACTTGGCGCCGGGTTATGCGCTCGGCGAAGCGCTGGAATTCATGGACACCACCGCGACCCGCGTGCTGCCGGCCGGCTATGCGACTGAACTCAACGGCGTGTCGCGCGAGTTCCGCTCATCGAGCGGTGCCTTGGGCCTGGTGTTCATGCTCGCGCTGCTGTTCATCTTTCTCGTGCTGGCGGCGCAGTTCGAAAGCTTCATCGACCCCTTCGTCATCTTGCTGTCGGTGCCGCTGTCGATGGTGGGTGCGCTGGCCGCGCTGCAATGGAGCGGCGGCACGCTCAACGTGTATTCACAGATCGGGCTCATCACGCTGGTGGGGCTGATCACCAAGCACGGCATCTTGATCGTCGAGTTCAGCAACCAGTTGCGCCAGCAGGGCAAGGCCACGCAAGACGCAGTGCTCGAAGCCGCTTCACTGCGGCTGCGGCCCATCTTGATGACGACCGGCGCCATGGTGCTGGGCGCGCTGCCCCTGGCGCTGGCCAGTGGCGCGGGGGCTGAAAGCCGCCAGCAGATCGGCTGGGTCATCGTGGGTGGCATGTCGCTGGGCACCTTGCTCACGATCTTTGTGGTGCCCACCGTCTATACCTTGCTGGCACGCAAACAGGCGCCCGGCGCCAACGAAACGCCGACCGATGCCGACGACGCCGCGCCGGCACACGCTTGAGCCGATGTCTGAGCCGATGCCCGAGCTTGAGTCCCTTCCGCTGGAGATGCCATGGCCGCCGCCAATCTGCCTGAAGTGCAAACCTTGCTGACGACGCTCGACATCGAGATCGTCGAAGCCACCGCACAACGCGTGGTGGCGCGCATGCCCGTCGGGCCCAAGGTGCACCAGCCGTTTGGGCTGTTGCATGGCGGCGCGTCGGTCGCATTGGCTGAGACGGTGGCGTCTGTCGCCGGCTGGTTCAACGTCGATCAGACCAAGGAACGCGTGGTGGGCCTCGAGATCAATGCCAACCACCTGCGCGGCAAGCGCGACGGCGTGGTGACGGCCGTGGCCACACCGATTCACGTGGGGCGTCGCACCCACGTCTGGGAAGTGCGCATCACCGACGAGCTGGACAAGCTGGTGTGCA
>JAYSYW010000070.1:0-13768 GCA_043727255.1 Rhizobacter sp.
GGCCTGCGAACAAGAACTGGCGCGCGCGGTGAAGGCCGAAGGCCAGGTGGTGCTGGGCTGGCGCGACGTGCCGGTGGACCGCGAGATGCCGATGTCGCCGGCGGTGCGCGCCAAGGAGCCGGTGATCCGGCAGATATTCATCGGCCGCGGGCCCGACGTCATCGTTCCCGACGCACTCGAACGCAAGCTGTACGTGATCCGCAAGACGGCCAGTTCCGCGATCCAGGCGCTGAAGCTGACGCACAGCCGTGAGTACTACGTGCCCAGCATGAGCTGCCGCACGGTGATCTACAAGGGCCTGTTGCTGGCCACGCAGGTGGGGCAGTACTACCTCGATCTGCAAGACCCGCGCACGGTGTCGGCCCTGGCCCTGGTGCACCAGCGCTTCTCCACCAACACATTCCCCGAGTGGCCGCTCGCGCACCCCTACCGCATGGTCGCGCACAACGGCGAGATCAACACCGTCAAGGGCAACTTCAACTGGATGCGCGCGCGCGAAGGCGTGATGAAGTCACCCGTGCTCGGCGACGACCTGAAGAAGCTCTACCCCATCAGCTTCGAGCACCAGAGCGACACCGCCACCTTCGACAACGCGCTCGAGCTGCTGACGATGAGCGGCTACCCGCTGGCCCATGCCGCGATGATGATGATTCCGGAAGCCTGGGAGCAGCACGAGGGCATGGACGCACGCCGCCGCGCCTTCTACGAGTACCACGCCGCGATGCTCGAACCCTGGGACGGCCCGGCCGCGATGGTCTTCACCGACGGCAAGCAGATCGGCGCCACGCTCGACCGCAATGGCCTGCGACCCGCCCGCTACATCGTCACCGACGATGACCTGGTGGTGATGGCCTCAGAGTCCGGCGTGCTGCCCGTGCCCGAGAGCCGCATCGTCAAGAAGTGGCGCCTGCAGCCGGGCAAGATGTTCCTGATCGACTTCGACCAGGGCCGCATCATTGACGACGAGGAACTGAAGAACCAGTTCGCACTCGCCAAGCCGTACCGGCAATGGATCGAGAACGTGCGGATCCGGCTTGATTCGATCGAAGCCGAGCCAGCCGCCGCCAACACCTTCAGCGAATCGCTGCTCGACCGCCAGCAAGCGTTTGGCTACACGCAGGAAGACATCAAGTTCCTGCTGAGCCCGATGGCGCAAGCCGGTGAAGAAGGCACCGGCTCGATGGGCAACGATTCGCCCCTGGCCGTGCTGTCGGACAAAGACAAGCCGCTCTACAACTACTTCAAGCAATTGTTCGCGCAAGTCACCAACCCGCCGATCGACCCGATCCGCGAAGCGGTGGTGATGTCGCTGGTGTCGTTCATTGGCCCGAAACCGAACCTGCTCGACATCAACGCGGTCAACCCGCCGATGCGGCTTGAGGTGTCGCAACCTGTGCTCGACTTCGCCGACATGGCGCGCCTGCGCCAGATCGAAAAGCACAGCAACGGCAAGTTCAAGAGCTACGAGCTGAACATCACCTACCCGCTGGGCTGGGGCGATGAAGGCGTTGAGGCCAAGCTGGCCTCGCTGTGCGCCGAGAGCGTCGATGCCATCAAGGGCGGCAACAACATCCTCGTCATCAGCGACCGGCTGATGGACAGCGGCCACGTGGCCATTCCGGCGGTGCTGGCGCTGTCGGCCATTCACCAACACTTGGTGCGTGAGGGCATGCGCACGACGGCGGGCCTGGTCGTCGAGACCGGCTCGGCGCGCGAAGTGCACCACTTCGCCGTGCTGGCCGGCTACGGCGCCGAGGCCGTGCACCCGTACCTGGCCATGGAGACGCTGGTCTCGTTGCACAAAGAACTGCCGGGCGACTTGTCGGCCGAGAAGGCGATCTACAACTACATCAAGGCCATCGGCAAGGGCCTGTCGAAGATCATGTCCAAGATGGGCGTGTCGACCTACATGTCGTACTGCGGCGCCCAGCTGTTCGAGGCCATCGGGCTCGACAAGGCGCTGATCGACAAGTACTTCCGTGGCACCGCCAGCCAGGTGGCCGGCATGGGCGTGTTCCAGGTGGCGCAAGAAGCCATCCGCATGCACAAGGCGGCCTTTGGCGACGACCCGGTGCTGGAAGGCATGCTCGACGCTGGCGGCGAATACGCATGGCGTGCACGCGGCGAAGAACACATGTGGACGCCGGACGCGATCGCCAAGCTGCAGCACAGCACGCGCGCCAACAAGTTCGACACCTACAAGGAATACGCGCAAATCATCAACGACCAGTCGCGCCGCCACCTCACGTTGCGCGGGCTGTTCGAGTTCAAGGTCGATCCGGCCAAGGCAATCTCGCTCGACGAAGTGGAGTCGGCTGCCGAGATCGTGAAGCGTTTCGCCACCGGCGCGATGTCGCTGGGTTCGATCAGCACCGAGGCGCACGCCACGCTGGCTGTGGCGATGAACCGCATCGGCGGCAAGTCGAACACCGGCGAAGGCGGTGAAGACGCGGCCCGCTACCGCAACGAGCTGAAGGGCATCCCGATCGTTCAGGGCGCGAAGATGAGCGAACTGATGCCGGGCGGCAACATCCAGGTCGACTACGAGCTGAATGCCGGCGACTCGCTGCGTTCGAAGATCAAGCAGGTCGCGTCGGGCCGCTTCGGCGTCACGGCCGAGTACCTGTCGTCGGCCGACCAGATCCAGATCAAGATGGCCCAAGGCGCCAAGCCGGGCGAGGGCGGTCAACTGCCGGGCGGCAAGGTGTCCGAGTACATCGGCAAGCTGCGTTACTCGGTGCCGGGCGTGGGCCTCATCAGCCCGCCGCCCCACCACGACATCTATTCAATCGAAGACCTGGCCCAGCTGATCCACGACTTGAAGAACGCCAACAAGCGCGCCGACATCAGCGTGAAGCTGGTGTCCGAAGTGGGCGTGGGCACCATCGCGACCGGCGTGGCCAAGGCCAAGGCCGACCACATCGTGATCGCAGGCCACGACGGCGGCACGGGTGCGTCGCCGTGGTCGTCGATCAAGCATGCCGGCACGCCGTGGGAATTGGGCCTGGCCGAGACGCAGCAGACGCTGGTGCTGAACCGCTTGCGCGGCCGCATCCGCTTGCAGGCCGATGGCCAGATGAAGACCGGCCGCGATGTTGTCATTGGTGCGCTGCTGGGCGCTGATGAATTCGGCTTTGCCACCGCGCCGCTGGTGGTTGAGGGCTGCATCATGATGCGCAAGTGCCACCTGAACACCTGCCCGGTGGGTGTTGCCACGCAAGACCCGGTGCTGCGCCAGAAATTCCAGGGCCGCCCGGAACACGTGGTGAACTTCTTCTTCTTCGTGGCCGAAGAAGCGCGCCAGATCATGGCGCAGCTCGGCATTCGCAAGTTCGACGACCTGGTGGGCCGCGCCGATCTGCTCGACACCCGGAAGAGCATCCAGCACTGGAAGGCCAAGGGCCTCGACTTCAGCCGCATCTTCCACCAGCCCAGCGCGCCTGCCGAGGTGGCCCGCCGCCACGTCGAAACGCAAGACCACGGCCTGGAACGTGCGCTCGACGTCAAGCTGATCGAGAAGTGCATGCCCGCGCTTGAGCGTGGCGAGAAGGTGCAGTTCATCGCCGAAACCCGCAACGTCAACCGCACGGTGGGCGCGATGCTGTCGGGCGAGCTGGTACGCCGTCACCCCGAAGGCCTGCCAGACCACACGATCTTCATGCAGCTTGAAGGCACGGGCGGCCAGAGCTTCGGTGCTTTCCTGGCCAAGGGCATCACGCTGTACCTGATCGGCGACGCCAACGACTACACCGGCAAGGGCTTGTCAGGTGGCCGCGTGGTGGTGCGCCCGAGCATTGACTTCCGGGGCGACGCCACCCGCAACATCATCGTCGGCAACACCGTGCTCTACGGTGCGACCAGCGGTGAGGCTTTCTTCCGTGGCGTCGCGGGCGAACGCTTCGCGGTGCGTCTGTCGGGCGCCAATGCCGTGGTTGAAGGCACGGGCGACCATGGCTGCGAATACATGACCGGCGGCACAGCGGTTGTGCTGGGCAAGACCGGCCGCAACTTCGCTGCCGGCATGAGCGGCGGCGTGGCTTATGTGTACGACGAAGATGGCCAGTTCTCGACCCGCTGCAACACAGCCATGGTGTCGTTGGACAAGGTGCTCAGTACCAGCGAACAAGAAGCCGGCAGCGACAAGGCGACCTGGCACATGGGCCAGTCCGACGAAGCCTTGCTGAAGAAGATGCTCGACGACCACCACCGCTGGACAGGCAGCCTGCGCGCCCGCGAGATCCTCGACCACTGGGCCGAGGCTCGCGCCAAGTTCGTGAAGGTCTTCCCGAACGAATACAAGCGCGCGCTGGGCGAACTGAACGCCGCCAAGCAGGCCGGCGACACCATCGCCAGAGCCAAGGCCGCCGACAAGCCCGCCGGCAAGAGCCGCGCGAAGGCCTGATCGACACGCCGTAGCCAATCGACAAAGCACAGAAGCACCTAGCGCCAGCGAGAACACATCATGGGAAAAGTCACCGGCTTCATGGAATACGAGCGCCTGGAAGAGGGCTACGCGCCCGTCCAGCAGCGCCTGAAGAACTACAACGAATTTGTGATTGGCCTCAAGGCCGATGAAGCGAAGATCCAGAGCGCACGTTGCATGGACTGCGGCACGCCGTTTTGCAACAGCGGCTGTCCGGTCAACAACATCATTCCGGACTTCAACGATCTGGTTTACCGGGGCGATTGGAAGAATGCCTGGGCGACGCTCGACTCGACCAATAACTTCCCCGAGTTCACCGGCCGCATCTGCCCCGCGCCCTGCGAGGCAGCCTGCACGCTGAACGTGAACGACGACGCCGTGGGCATCAAGAGCATCGAGCACGCCATCATCGACCGCGCCTGGGCCGAAGGCTGGGTGACGCCCCGCCTGCCCAAGCACAAGACCGGCAAGAAGGTCGCTGTCGTGGGCTCAGGCCCGGCCGGCTTGGCAGCGGCGCAGCAACTGGCGCGTGCCGGCCATGACGTAACGGTGTTCGAGAAGAACGACCGCCTGGGCGGCCTGCTGCGCTACGGCATCCCCGACTTCAAGATGGAGAAGACGCACATCGATCGCCGCGTCGAGCAGATGAAAAAGGAAGGCGTGGCCTTCCGCACCGGCGTGTTGATCGGCAAACTACCTGAAGGCAGCAAGGTCACCAACTGGGCCAAGGAAACGATCTCGGCCGAGCAGCTGCAGCAAGACTTCGACGCCGTGGTGCTGGCCGGTGGGGCTGAGCAGTCGCGCGACCTGCCCGTACCGGGGCGTGACCTCGACGGCGTGTATTTCGCCATGGAGTTCTTGCCCCAGCAGAACAAGATCAACGCCGGCGACAAGCTGAAGGACCAACTGCGTGCCGACGGCAAGCACGTGGTCGTGATTGGCGGCGGCGACACCGGCAGCGATTGCGTGGGCACCAGCAACCGCCACGGTGCAGCCAGCGTCACGCAGTTCGAGCTGATGCCCATGCCGCCTGAGCAAGAGAACAAGCCGCTGGTGTGGCCTTATTGGCCAGTCAAGTTGCGCACCAGTTCGAGCCACGAAGAAGGCTGCGAGCGTGAGTTCGCCATCGCCACCAAAGAATTCATCGGTGGCGAAGGCAAAGACAAAGGCAAGGTCAAAGCGCTGAAGGCCGTTCGCGTGGAATGGCAGGGCAACAAGATGGTTGAAGTGCCCGGCAGCGAGCAGGTCATTCCTGCCGACATGGTGCTGTTGGCCATGGGCTTCGTGAGCCCGGTGGCCAGCGTGATCGAAGCCTTCGGTGTCGAGAAAGACAACCGGGGCAACGCAGTCGCCACCACCGACTTCACCGGCGGCTACGTGACCAACGTGCCGAAGGTGTTCGCGGCCGGCGATATCCGCCGTGGCCAGTCACTGGTGGTCTGGGCGATCCGCGAAGGGCGCCAAGCGGCGCGTTCAGTGGATGAGTTTTTGATGGGCGTGAGCGACTTGCCGAGGTGATGGCTTGACTTGGCGCACCGGCTTGCCGGTGCGCCAACAATGCGTTCGCACGACGCCCCTCAGAACCCGGTGGCCGTGCAGGTGGCGGCTTCGATGGCGGGTTTGCAGACGCGCATGCGGCCAACGAGGTTCACGACAACTCGGCGGTTCTCCAGTGTGCTGCCGCTGCCAATTGTCAATTCCAGACCGCCACCGGCAAAGCCACCGCCGATCAAGGAAGGGTAGCCTGCGGGGTTGAACCGGACGTAGCGGTTGCCGTTGCCGTCCAGGAAGCCGTCGGCTGCGGCATCCGCGCCTATCGTGATGGCCGAAGGCAATGCTCCTTCTCCTGCCAGTTCGACATCGGTGCCTTCTTCAAAGGCGGCGCCCGTGAAGTTTGTGTCCGCAAACGCCCGCCAGCCGGTGTTCCAGTTTTCGCCTGCCGTCCGGGGGACGATGTAAACATTCAAACCTCGTTTCATCGCCTCGGCACGCGCGGTCGACAGCGTGGACAGGAACGAGTTGGCTGCGCTGGTCAGTTGTGCGTTGCGCTGATACGCCACGAGGTCTGGCGCTGCCACGGTCAGCAAAATGGCCACGATACCAACGGACACCATCAATTCGATCACGGTGAAACCCACCCGCCGAAGGCCGAGCGGCAATTTGGACGGAGAAAAGGTGGGTTGCATGGTTACTTCCAACAAATTTCGCGGCGGGTGCCGGTGCATGTCCGCTGGCCGGAACTGGTGATCGTCAACGCATTGACTTCCGTGTCAGCTCGGCGAGGTGTTGCAATCACCGTGATGCAAGTGGTGGCCGGCAGTGTGGCTCCGGCTGTTGTGGTGCAAAGGCTCGCGCTGAGGTCGTACGCAGCTGCAGTGGGGCTGTCACCTGAGTATGTTTTGAACGGTGTGGTGGTTGCCCCTGTGGCAAAAACCAGATAGGAACCGGTTTGCGTCATCAGCCGCTCTTGCTGTTGCATCAATTCGATCAAGGCCGAACGCCCCTCGCCTCGATGACCCTTGCGGACCGAGTCTTGATAAGACGGATAAGCAACGGCAGCTATTACGCCGACGATCGCGACGACGATCATCAACTCGATCAAGGTGAACCCCTGATCGTGGGGGGAGGCGGCGTTGGTTGACTTCATGGCTAGTTCTTCAACTCTTGGTAGTTATGGATTTGGCGCCAACTCAAGCGTCCGATGATGGCGTCATCTGTGACGGGGGGGCCAATGGAGGTTGGGGGACCACCGCTCCCGCCCGCGATTCGCGCGCCGGGCTCCGTGCGCCTGTGTCCACCGGTGTTGTTGGTGTAGGTGGTCTCGCCAGGGGTCTTGATGATGAAGGGGGGGCTCGGAATGCCTACGGTGGATACCGTGGCATCTCCGTCTCCGCTGAGAAGCTCAACGGAATAGTGGTAGCCACTGCCTGAGGAACACCCGCTGGCAGCCGGAATGAGCGATCCAAAGAGCAGCTTGCGGCCGAACACGGTGAACCCGCTGATCTGCCGTTCACCGGTCGCAGCCCCACCTTCAAAATCAAAGTACCAGCCAGGCCGGGTGTTGACATCTGTACTTGACGTCGGCTCCCCCCAGGTGAATACCTCGCCGGTCACTTCCCGACTCACCCCGTCCTGGGTGAGAGCGCGCAAACGGCTTCGACTGTCGATGCGGGTTGTTTTGCTGTCGAGCACGGCATAGACAGATTGCTGGCCAAAAGGCCCGATGTTGTCGGAGGGCTCGAGGTATTTCCCTGTGCCGAAGGCAACGATGATTTTGCGGTTCACCCCGTAGACCAGTGACGGCTCCATCGTGATGGGCTGCAACACCCCCGATGCGGATTGCGCCACGAACATCGGCTCGCTCGCGGTCAAGGAGCCGCCACCACTCAAAACGCTGGACACGTTGACATCGGTGCCATTGCCGCTTGTCAGCGCTGTGAAGTTGAACTTCCAGAGATTGCCTTGCAGATCACCCACATACAGGTTGGCTATGTCGTCAGCCGGCCCGCCGTTGGCCGAGAAGGCGACGGCTCCTTTGGCCACTGCATTGCTCGCTTGCGGAAGCACCAGCTTGAAATAGTTGGTTCCCTGGGTCCAAGCGGTCCCTACCGGCTTGCCAATTTCCAGGAAGAAAAGAACCGGGTTGCCGGAATTGCTGGCCCGTCCGTCGGAGGCGTAGTTGTTGACACCACTGGCGACCACTGCATACCACTTGTAGACAGGCGTTGCGGTGGGTGCACTGGTCCGAACCTTCAGGATTTGAGGGCGACCCACCACGTTGCCCATGTCCACATCGTTGGCGTCAGTGAACTCCCACAGCGTCGAAGCTGCAGTGAAAGATGATGGGTTGGTCACATCAAGCGCAAATACGCCCTGGCCGCCACCGCCTGCGCCAGAGACGAGAACGGTTCGCCAGTTGGTATTGGTTTCGTTGCTGGCATTGAGATTGGCCTCCGACACGAACGGCGTTGCATCCACATAGCTGCGATGGGTGTAGGTGGGTGCCGTGAGATCTGAGAGTTTGCTGACCACGAAACTGGGGATGTAGCCGAACAGTTCGTCGCCGGTCGTGGCGTTGAAGGCGTGCAGCATGCCGTCGTTGGCGCCGACGTACAGCGCCTTTGTTCGGTTTTCATTCGCGTTGTAGAAAGCGTCATAAGCGGCGCCGGCAATGCCTCGTGACGGTGCCCCTTTGAAAACGACTCCAGAGTTGACGATGTCACCGAGCACACTGCTGCCTCTTCGCCGGTATGGGCCTGACGGAGCTTCTTGTGTGCGCGTGCCGCGAAGGTAATTCAGCCGCTCAGCCCCGGATGCCGCCGAATCCGATGGGGTGACACCCACCGTGCCTCCCGCAGGCAGTTGCAATGCGGCCTTGTGGTCATCACCGATGGAGTCCCAGTCGAAACTCGTGGCCGCGCTGGTGGCTGTAGGCGCTGTGCGCCCGACGACAATGGTGCGAGCCGCTGTTCGCGTGCGCAGGCGTTCCGCAGCCCGAAAGCCAACGTTGGCGGTCGAACTCACACTCACCGTCGAGTTGTTCAGTGTCAGCCCGTAAGCCAGGATGTCGCCGCTCCAGTTGCTGGCGTCGAAGGTCGCCTGAAAGACGCTTCCACCAGATGCCGTCAGTGTTTGGGTGGTGATGGCGCCACCGGCGATGCTGTTCGACTCGGTAGCGATCTGCTCAAAAATCGAGTCAAGGGCATCGAGCAACGCACGCGGGTTGCCGGCGAGAAAGTAGGTCTTCGCGTCGCTTTCCGCGTTGCCCCGCTGCCAGTTTGAGTTGTTCACTTCGTCCGAATAAATCGGCGCTCCGCTTGCATCTGTCCCTGTGCGGGTGCGGGTGAAGAACGGGTTCCCTCGATCCGATCGGTCATCGAAACCACCGTACTTGGCCGCCAAGTAGAACTGGTTGTTCCTACGGGTATTCGCATTGTCCTGAGCGCCGTATTCGTTGACGTCCACGACGAAGGTTCGCGCCCGCATTCCGGGGCGCTGCCGTGTGGGCTGGTCCGTCCAGGTGGCGCCCCGGATGTCGTGGGTGTTGGCCCAGTAAGCGACCCCCGCCATGTAGTAGGAGTTGTTGTTGCAGCAGCCGAGCACTGCCTCGTCGAGGTTGCCGAGATCGTTGGGCGTGTTGGGGTTTTGCACAGCCTGCGTGGTCAGCGTCCGTGCGCCTGTCAGGGTGGGGTAGGTTAGAAAGGAATAGGTCTGTGAGGTCCGGTTGGCCTCGAAGGCTCCCACCACCCGCGTCCAGTTGACGAAGTTGGGCTCGTTCGCTGCGACGTTTGCCGCGCGAGCCAAGTCGCCACTGCTGGTGCGGGTGTTGCCGGGGATGGTCTTGTCGGCATGGGTGTTCACGTCGCCGATGGTCAAGATGTTGTTCTTAACGCAAGAGTAGTCACCTGTGGTGCCGAGCCCGGTGATTGCGGGGTGAGGGTCCGTCCAGGTGTCATAGACGGGGAAGCCGTCCTTGCGTGCATCGCCGGAAGTCAGGTCAGAGGTCGCTGCAGGGGTGGGCGGCAGCCCTTGGATGTAGCGAAGCGACTCGTAGTAGAGCTCGCCAACGGGGTCATTTGTTTTGTAGGTGCCCGGCGTGGCGCCGGTGCGGCCGAAACGGTTGAGGTAATTCGTAACCCCGCTGACGGCGAATTCGGTGGACGCGTTCGGGTTCTCATAGAACACACCGGTTTGCTCATCCCATTCGCGGGTCGGGTTGGCACCCGACAGCAGGTTGAAGTCCGAGTCGTAAGCCTGGGGGCCGACATACTTCATGGGGGCGCGCAGCACACCGCCGTATCGAGCCAATGTGTCGTCGCGCAGGTAGCCGAACGCTGCCACGCGCATCCGATCGCTGTACCTTTGCAGATTACCGACGGGCTTGTAGTTTCCGTTGGGGTAGCGTGCGCACAGGTCCGGGCGAGGGTCGGTCAAGGTGCCTGAGGTGGAATCGCAGACCGACACACGCGTTTGGTAGTACGAGTCGATCGTCTGGTTGGCCGTTGCACCGGATGCCGCTGGCACCGCACGGTAATAGCACCGCTTGGCAATGCCGTAGACCGGGTCACCGAAGACACCGTTGGTGCAAGCGATGGATGATGCGGCGACTCGAGTGGCGTAAGCCCCCGTGCCGCCGGTGGAATTGGTGTCCGAACCATAGATCACCTGCATGGTGCCGGTGAAGGTGCAAGTGCCATTCTCAGATGCACACAAGGTGAAGTCAGCGGGACGCGGGGCGCTCACCGGGCCGGATGTCGCCAAGGAAGCACCCAAGTTGCTGTTGTTGCCTGGAGAGTTGCAACTGCCGGTGGCCTCTGTTCCGAAAAACACGCGGTTCAGGCAATTGGCGACATAGACATTGCCGGTGTGGGAGCCCAGCACGACGCTGGGCAGAGCGCCGAGAGCCAAGGCATTCGAGATGCTCTTGCTGCTGAAATTGGAGCTGTTGTAGAAACCCTCAGGAATGACAGCGCGTTGAAGCACGGTCTTCGTGGAAGTGTCGGTGATTCGGTCGCCGCCCGTCAGGCTATAGCGCAACACGTCAATGGCCGAGGTGGTGGCCCAGTTCATGAAATTGCCGCTGAACCCGGCACCAGCGCAAGCCCGTGCCGTTGCCGCGGCACTGCGCTCGAAGCGCTTGTTGGTGTCGTCGTAGGTGTAGCAACTGTTCGCGTCGAAGTACCCGATGTACTCGGTCGCAGTGCCGTAAGCCGTTGAAGCCGAATATGCCTGCCCGACGGTTGGAAACTCCACCGACAAAGCCAGCGAAAGTGTGGGCTTGGCGCGTACGCCCCGGGCGTACATCGGCTGGTCGGCCAGTGCAACCAGTGGAGCCGTCGTGGATTGCCCCAGCACCACACCAAGGGTCGCCACCGTCAACAGTGGCAGGCCGCCCCAGCGCAGCCAAGGGTGGGACAGTCCCTGCTTTGCCGACAAGATGATTTCACGGAGTTTCATGGTCAATCCCTTCGGAACACGGTCTGGAGAACCGCCTGGATTTCGGGGCGGGGGCCAAAACCGATGGCCGTGATTTGGTAGCCCGCGATTTTTTTGCCGGTCAGTTCAGCAGCACCACCTACTTGGGCAAGGATCCTGCGTTCAATGATGTATCGGGGGGGCTTGGACGGCTGCACGCCCACGGCGCCGGCGCCGAAGTTGCGGCCGGTGAATGTGCCGAACTCCACCGTGTTGCCCGCTACCCGGCCTACATTGGTGTCGAGGCCGGCTTCAAGCCATACCGGCTGATCGGTGAGGGACGGTTGGCACAACCCACGAAACAGTGGGTTACCGCTTCCGTCATTGCACCCCAAGTCGGGAAAGCCAAGGGCCGAAGCACCTTCAGAACCTTCGGTGGATGACTCGAAGATGGCCATCCGGTTGGCGACGAAGGTGTTCGGCCCACGAATGTCGAATTCGGCGTCGATCAAGGCGGCTTCGGCGCTTTGCAATGCGATTTGGTAGTCACGGTCGGCACGCGCTGATCGTTCGCCGGTCAACGAAACCTGCGCCGCTCCGATGCCCAGAACGGTGACCACGAGCAGGATCATCAGCACCACAACCAGGGTGATGCCTTGCTGGCGAATGGGTGGAGGACGGTGAAAGGCTTTCATGGCGTTTGAAGGTTGCGCAAGTGGATCGTGGTCGTGATTTCGAGGCGAACGCGGCCATCGTTTGGTCCCGTGATATCTGAGCCTGGGTCCGTCGCAGCAGCGTAGCCTTGCCCCAGCGGGAAGTAGTGCCGCAGGGCTGCCGCGCTGCGGTCCACGGCAGTGCTGGCGGCACTGCGCACTACCATGCCGATGCGCAGGCTGTGCACATTGGTCCAGTTCGCGGCGGTCATTTGGTCGGCACGCAAGTAGCTGTCGGCCAGGTTGAGTGGCTCACCGCTGGGGGTTTGGAGTACACCGTTGGCCGGGTCGTCAATGCCATACAGCACCTGAAGGGACTCAATACCCTGGACCAGCGGAACGGTCACCCAGTTAGCGCCTACGCCGCTGCTGCACATCAGGGTCGGTTCGCCAGCTGCGCTGCGGCCCACATGGAACACGCTGGAGATCCGTTGGCCAGTCACCGTGACTTCCGGCTGCGGCACCCCCGCGCAATTGATGATG
This sequence comes from Rhizobacter sp., assembly GCA_043727255.1. Lineage (GTDB taxonomy): Bacteria > Pseudomonadota > Gammaproteobacteria > Burkholderiales > Burkholderiaceae_C > Rhizobacter. The sequence continues at coordinate 12,535 of JAYSYW010000070.1, forward strand.
CTGCCGTCTGCCACGCCTGCGCTGGTGGAGGGGGAGCTGCCCTGGAAACGAACAATCAACACATCGCTGCCATTTTGGCAACTCAGGTCACCGAAGGTACATCCTGTGGTGCGGTTGCCGTTGGCCGCCACCGGAGTGGCGCCGCTGTCGAACAGCCCGTCATTGAAGCCGAAGATGTTGTCGTCCGTCCAGGCTTGCGTTTGCGTGCGATCCTGATAGCCGGCTTGCATCGCAATCCGCTTGATCAGACCAGTGGCGAACCGTGCGTTTTCACGCAACTGGGTGGTGCTGTCGGCGGCCGTGAACCCCGTGCGAGACATGCTTAGTGTGGCGATGGCGGCGAGCGTGATCACCAGCCCGATGGTCATGGCAACCATCAATTCCACCAGCGTAAAACCCGTCTGGTGCGTGCGCAGGCAGGGTGCTGAACGGGTTGTTTGAGCGTGCTTCATGGAAGTTCGCGCTTCAGTTGTTGGTGTTGGGGCCAGGCGTCAGCGCCACGACCACCGAGGGGACGGTGGCAACGTCGAAGTTATTCCTGCTGCGGTCGAGACCGGCGCGCGTCCAGCCGATTTTGACCACGATGGGGCCGCCTGCGGTGCAAGCCCACCGGGGAATGCCGGCGGCGGTGTAGGGTGCGGAATCGGAGCACACCACCACGTGTGCGCCCGGCACTTCCCCACGGATCGGAGGATCTACAGCATCGCTGCCACGCAGGCGCAGCAGCCAATCGCTCACGTCCGACTGGGCCACAAGGTTGGCGTTGGCGCATGGGTTCGCAAAGCAATTGGCCGTGAAGGCGGGCACCGCATTGAATGTGTTCATCAAGTAGGGGCTGGTGGCAGCCAAGGAAGCGTAGGGATTCGCCCGCATCATTTCCCCCAACTCGCTGGCCAACCGAACCGCTGCGGCCTGCTGGCCGGAGTCGCGGCTGACCTGGAGTGAGGCGGCTTGCAGGCCCACCATGCCGATCACGCCGATCGACAGAACGAGGATGGACACCAGCACTTCGAGCAGTGTGAAACCACGGGCGGAAGAGCGGCGCATTGAGGTGTGAGGTGCTGACATGGCTGGGTCTCTCAGGGTTGCGGCGAGTATGAAATGCAATGGGTGGCAGGGCCCGCCGCTCATCGGGTGCGATGAACCGCTTGGCAAAACGGGGGTGTAGTGCGGGGTGTGGCTCGGTTCGAGAAGGGATGACGCCAGCGGCGCCCCAGGTACTTCCCCTATCATC
>JAYSYW010000071.1:0-5829 GCA_043727255.1 Rhizobacter sp.
CATGTCGGCCAGCTCTTCTTGCCCCAGCCCTTGTTCGATGGCTTGGACCAGTTGCTGCGCCTGCTCTTTGAGGCGCACTTCGTCTTTGGCCGACAGCACGACGATGGCCGGGTTCTGCTGCGTCACTTCGAGCTTCTGGCGCGCGGGTGCGATGTATTCCTCGATCACCACGTGCGCGTTGACGCCGCCGAAGCCGAACGACGACACGCCGGCACGGCGGGGCAGCTCTTGTCCTCGCTCGTCTTTGAGCGCATCCCATGGCCGCTCTTGCTGCACCACGTAGAACGGGCTGCCTTCGAGCTGGATGTACGGGTTGATCTCTTCGCTGTGCAGGCTCTTGACCAGGGTCTTGTGCTTCATCTGCAGCAAGACTTTGATCACGCCGGCCACGCCCGCCGCCAGTTCAAGGTGCCCGATGTTGCTTTTGATGGACCCCAGGCCGCAGTAGCCCGCCGGCAGTTCTTGGGCCGCGCTCTCTTTGAACGCGCTCTTGAGTCCTTGCACTTCGATCGGGTCGCCCAGGGGGGTGCCCGTTCCGTGCGCTTCGATGTAGTTCACGGTCTTCGGGTCCACGCCCGCTTGTTTGAACGCGGTCTTGATCAGGTCGGCTTGCGCCCTCGGGTTCGGCGCCGTCAGTGAGCTTGCCCGCCCTCCATGGTTCTGCGCGGTGCCCCGGATCAGGCCGTAGATGTGGTCTCCGTCCCTCTCTGCCGCAGACAGTGGCTTGAGCATCAGCATGCCCACGCCTTCTCCACGCACGTACCCGTTGGCTCGCGCCGAGAACGTCTTGCACTGCCCGTCTTCGCACAGCATGCCCGCTTTGCCGAAGCTCACGTGCAGGTCAGATGAAACGAGTGTGTTCACACCGCCCACGATTGCCGCTTCACATTGACCGCTGTGTAGTGTGTGCAGCGCACGGTGGATCGCCACCAGCGAGCTCGAGCACGCCGTCTCGATCGGCTCGCTCGGCCCGTGCAGGTTCAGCCAGTAGCTCATGCGGTTCGGGCCCACCGACACCACGGAACCAGTGGACGTATAGCCCTCCACGTTCTCGCCCGACTGACGAAGCAGGTTGGCATACCCGCTGTTGCTCGTGCCGACAAACATGGCAGTCTTGCTGCCCGAGAGGCTTTGCGCCGAATAGCCAGCGTCTTCGATGACCTTCCACACATGGGTCATCAACAGCCGTTGCTGCGGGTCCATGGATTGCGCCTCGCGTGGCGAGATGCCGAAGAACAGCGGATCGAACTGATCAACTCCGTCGATCAGGCCTGCGCGCTTGGCATTGGTCTTGTTGTCTTCTTTGTTCGGATCGCCATACAAGCGGTCCCAGTCCCAGCGGGTATTGGGAATCTCGCTGATGCAATCACGCCCGGCGCGCAGGTTGCTCCACAGGGTGCCCAGATCAGGCGATTCAGGAAAACACCCGCTGATGCCAATGATGGCAATCGGCTCAGCACTGAGCGCGGCAGTGGCAGGTGCGGGGCTGGCCTGGGTTTTCTCACGTGTGAAGCGCGCACGCCGACGCACGGGTGTGGGCCCGGGTGCGGGCTCTGCTGGCGCTTCACTGACCACCGCCGCCTTGGGCGCCGATCGGGGAGTCACGACAAATGTCTTTTCCAGCACTTCACGGTGCGCGCTAACCAGGTGATTCGCCAGATCGGCAAGCGTTGTGAACTCAAAGAAAACCGTCGGCGTCAGTTCCAACCCATATCGTTGATTCAACGCATGGCCGAACGACGTGAAAGTGATTGAATCGAACCCGAACTCATTGAGCTCAACGTCCAACCCAATGTCGTCCCGATCGATTCTCAGCAAATCGGACACGACCTCAATCAGCGCCTTCTCGACCTTGGTCAACAACAAATCATCGCTGTCCGATTGTTCCGGCACCACCACGGCCGCAGCGGCCACTGGTGCAGTCTTCACCGGGCGCTGCGCGCGTTCCGGATTTGTCGGCAGCAGCTGGCGCACCACCCCGTTGCTGTGCGCAGCAACGATTTGCTGACCCAAACCATGGGCTGCCTGAGCCGGGTACGTCGGCAAAGTGAAGCCTTCGTCCTGCAACACCGCAGACCAGGTTTCGGGCGACAAAGCTGGCGAGCCCGGGGCACGCAAGGGTGCGTCTTCGTACAACCACCAGCCTTCGAGCAAACCAAAGGTCAGATGAGAAAAGACACTGCTTCCCGCAATTTCATTCACCAGCAGCAGGCCCTGCGCCTTCATCGCAGCCTTGGCGTTGCGCAGCGTGCGGCGGATGTCCTTGGTTGCATGCAGCACGTTGGTGGCAACGGTCACGTCGTAAGTGCCAATCTCGACACCCTGGCCTGCCAGCGGCGCTTCCACGTTGAACAGCCGCGGTGCCAGGTACGGCGCATCAGCCAGGTAGTGCTCTTGCGCATGGAGCAAGAAGGCTTTGGAGATGTCGGTGTAGCAATACTCCGCAATGTGCGATGCATATGGTGCCAGACGCTTGAACAACAGCGCACTGGTGCCCCCGGTACCTGCACCGATTTCGATGATGCGCAACTGAGCCGCTGGGTCGGCGCGCAAGCGCGCTTCGACGTACATGACGAGCGTTTCGGCCAACACCCCATTGAAGTAATCGGCGACGTCGTTGGTTTTGTAGATGCCTTCGACCAAGGCCATCGACCCGTTCGGGAACATCACCTGAGTCGCGGGCTGCCGCCCTTTCAGAATGCCAGGCAAGGCCCGCAAGGTGACATCAACCAGTGTCACCTGCGCCCGCAACTGCGCGTCATCCAATACCGTGGTTTTGTACGCTTCCCACTTGGCCCAGAGCTCCGCCATGCGTGGTTCGTCCGTCGTTCCAGACACCATTCGGCGCGTGCCTGCCGGAGCTTGCCCGGATTCAACCCGCAAGTAGCCCTGCTCTTGCAACACCGTCAGGCTTTGCTCGATCCAACGTCCGTAGAGCGCCGGAAGGCCCACGTTGGCCTTCCAGGTATCGACATCGACCGGATGGTCCGCAATCAGCCCCAGCTCGTGCAATTGCCCCCACAACATCTCACCCAGGATGGCCTCGAAAGCCTGCGCTTTTTGCTTCAGCGTCGCCTCGTTGCTTGGTGCGGGCTGCATCGGCAGCCCTGTCCCCAGGGGCGGCACGCCAGCGGCAATCGAAACCCGTTCTTCAGCCGTGACAGCCAAACCCGCCGCAGCCTTGGAAGTGGCCGCTTTGAAAAACGCCACTTGATCGACAGGAGACGCCAGCAGCCGCTCCAACAGCGCCATGGCCTCGGGTGGCTCAACGGAGTCCATGCCCATCTGCTCGATACGCTTGCGGTAGTCGTCCGACGCCACCGCGCCCACGCTACCCCAGTAGCCCCAGTTCACCACCTTCACCCGGCCCGGCAGGTGCTGAGACCAGGCTTGTGCGTAGGCGTCGGTGAAGGTGCAACCTGCCGCGTAGTTGCTCTGCCCCGGCGCCTTGACGAGGCTCTGCATCGAGGAAAAGAACAACACGAAATCAAGCGGCTCGGCCGCAAACACGCCAGCGGCATGCACAGAAACATCGACCTTTGCCGTCAAGCTGGCAGCAAAAGTTTCTTCGTCCATGCGTGCGACGCTTCTGTCTTTCAGCACGATGGCCGCGTGCACCAGCCCGTGGACAGCACCAAAGCGGGCCTTGATTTCTTCATGCGCCGCGACAAGTGCCACCCGATCGGTCGCATCGGCAGCGATGTAGAGCGGTTTGGGCCCGAAGCTGGCAATCCGGTCGCGCTTGCTCGTGATCGAAGCATCTTCAGCACGACGGCCGAGCCACACGACTTGCGCCTGGTAGTTGCGGACCAGGTGTTCGGTGAAGACCTCGCCAATCCCGCCCGCCCCGCCAATAACGACGTACACGCCGCCTGGGCGACATGCCGACGCCTGCGGCTCGGGCAAGGTGCAGGCCAACAGCCGTTGCCGATACCACTGACCGTGGCGATAGGCCAAGGCGTCGCCCTGTGCCTGCGCGGGCAGCACCATGATTTCTGCCAACGGCCATGGCTGCGGGTGCTCGGGCATGTCGAGCAACCGGATGCTCCAGTTGGGGTACTCCTTGGCCACCGAGCCGATCAAGCCGTGCACGCTTGCATGCGCGGGATGCACGCGCGTGTCGCCAGCCACTTTTTGCGCTTGCTCGGTCAGCACCGTCAGGCCGAACGGCTTGGTGCCGTAGCCCGAAGCCAGCAGTGTTTTGATGAGGCGAAAGCCTTGCACCACACCTTGCTGCTGAGCCTCAATGATTGATGAGTTCCCGAACTCGGATTGCGACTCGGCGGGCACAACCCACAGCAAATGCGCCGACGGCCCCGCCTGTTGCAGTTGCTCGACGGCATCATCCAATTGGCCTGATGCCAACACCCGGGCCTGTGGATACTGCGCCTGCAATGCCTGCAATTGGTTCGCTGTACCGCCCATGATCACCAGCCCCTGACCAGGCTTCGGCCAGATCTCGCCTGTCACAGGTGCAACAACGTCCCACACCGGCCGCAGCGTCAACTCACCGATCAGCACAGCCTCTGGGAGCGCCGCCGCCTTGGTTGCCGCCATCACGACGGCCCCGTTCAAGATGCGGGTGCTCAAGCCACAGAGCCGCACGCAAACCCGACCCGTGCCGTCCACGATGTCGAGGTCGATCTTCTGAGTGGCACTTTGCGAGTTGCTGCCTGCGCTGTGGCTCAGCACGACGGTTGCGCGCGCAGGTATCGGCGAATAGACCTCCATCCGCTCCAACGCGAACGGCAAAGCCAACTTGGGCGTTTGGCCGTCCACCGCAGACCACAGCAAGCCAATGCAAGCCTGCAAAGCGCCATCCAGCAAGCTGGGGTGGAGGACAAACTGGTCTTGCGTGTCCCCGGCGGCCGAGGGCAGGCTCAGTTCGCCCAGCACGTGGGATTGGCCCACCCGCACGCGTTGCAGCGACTGGAACGCCGGACCGTAGCCCAGTCCCAATTGCCCGAAGGTTTCGTAGAACTGCGCCGCCTGCATTTCGCGCTCAATGCGCTGTGCATTCAACTCATCAAGATCGACCGATGGCGCCCCGTTGGCCTGCACCAGCACTGCACGACCTTGGCTGTGGATGACCGCCTCTTGTTCTTGGCTATCGACACCGCCACTGTATATCTCGAACGCAATAGAGCCGTCTTCGTCGGCATCGAGTGCGATATGCAGCTCCAGGGGCTGCGCGCCCACGACCACCGGCCGCACGAACACCACGTTGCTCAACTGGACCATCTGGCCAGCGGCCTCGCCTTCGAGCGCTGCCATCACCGCCGCTCGTGCGAACTCCAGGTGTGCCACGCCGGGCAACACGCGCTGGCCCTGCACCAAGTGGTCGGCCAGGAAGAACTCGTCGCCCGTGAATGTGGAGCTGAACCGCTGCTCATTGAGCGTCGATGTGTTCCGGTGGAGCAGCGGATGAAGGTGCTGAGATTCCGGCTTATTCAACGATTGCAGTTGCCCCAGCAACCCAGTGGCCTTGTCGATCGGCAGGCGACCCAGCTTGACTTCTTCAAAGATGTATTTTTTCAAGAGACGCATGGTGCACTCGCTATAAATTAGGTCGAACCCAGATCAATCGGTTTTTGACATCGCATCTTCGACGTCAATGCTTCCATCGATCAAATCACTGAGCATCTTTGCGATGAACTCGCGGTCGAAGTCGTTGGCGACATTTGCTCTCACGGCTGGCTTGGGTGCACCTACCTGCAGCCGATTGGCTTTAGGCACCCAGTACTGTTCTTTGGCGAACGGATAGGTGGGCAGGCTGATGCGTGCGGGCTTGGTCTGCCCGTACAGGGTGTTCCAGTCGAAGACGAGGCC
>JAYSYW010000072.1:0-33199 GCA_043727255.1 Rhizobacter sp.
GCCTACGTGGACTACATCGGCGGTGATGTCTACAACAGCAACTGGCACCAGATACCGCAGCCCGACCTGTGGAGCGTCTTGCTCAACGCGCCGGCCGGCCTGAAGTGGCACGCCAACTTCGCCATGGCACATGGCAAGCCGATGTCATTCCCCGAGTGGGGCACTGGCACGCGCCCTGATGGCTTCGGCGGCGGCGACGACGCGTATTTCGTTCGCAGCATGGCCGCCTGGATCAAGCTCAACCGCGTGCTGTATCACAACTATTTCGACTACCCGGCCAGCGTCTACAACAGCAAGCTGTCTGACGGCAGCAAGCCACTTGCGGCCCAGGCCTACCTGGAATCTTTCGGAGGGCCTCGATGACGTCACGCTTGTGGCGGGAACTTCAATCTGACATCACACGGGTTGCGGGCCGAACCTCGCTTCCCCACATCCTTCTCTCGGCGCTGCTGCGCCGCTGCCACCGGCCGCTGTTCACCCTGCGCATGGCCCAGGCGGTGGCGCGCAACCCGGCTTGGCGCTGGTCCTTGCCGCTGTGGGTTGTGCTGCACCGCGCCGCGCGCCATTGGGCCGGCATGGACTTGCCCTGGAGCGTGCAGTTCGGCCCCGGCGCGCGCATCGACCACGGCTGGGGCCTGGTGGTGAATGCGGGCGCGGTGATCGGAAGCAACGTCACGCTTTTCCATGGCGTGACACTGGGCCGTGCCGACCACATTGCCGCCGACGGCAGCCGCAGCACGGGCTATCCGGTGATCGAAGACGAGGTGTGGATCGGCCCGCATGTGGTCATCGTGGGCGGCGTTCGGGTGGGCCGCGGCAGCCGCATCGCGGCCGGCGCCCTCATCACCCGCGACGTGCCCGCGCACAGCCTGGTGATGGGCAACCCCGCACGCATCGTGCACTCCGACATTGCGCCCGACGTGGCCAACCCCTGGTTGGCCTGACCGCCATGCAAACCGAGACTGAAACCTTCACGCACATGAACCTGACCCTGGGCACCACCGGCATCACCACCTCAGCGTTGGCGCTGGGCTGCGCGCGCATTGGCTCTGCACTCACGCCCTTGTCGCGCCGCCAATGCGTGGCGCTGATCGAAGAAGCCTTCGACCTCGGCATCCGCCACTTCGACACCGCAAGCATCTACGGCCAAGGCGACAGCGAACGCTTTATCGGCGAAGCCCTCGAAGGGCGCCGCAGCCAGGTGTGCCTGTCCACCAAGGCCGGCCAGCGGCTCACCGGCCGGCAGGCGCTGCTGGCGCACTTCAAAGGGCCGATCCGCTTTCTTGCCGCGCACCGGCGTGGCTTGCGCAGCCAGGTGGCCGACCAGCGCGCGCGCGGTGTGGCCCGCTGCTTCGAGCCCGATGCCATCGAACGCTCGCTCGACGACAGCCTGAAGCGCCTGCGCGTCGATCACGTGGACATCTTCTATCTGCACAGCCCCGACATGGCCGTGCTGCAAGACCACGCGCTGCTCGACCGCATCGGCCGCATGCGCGACAAGGGCAAGTTCCGCGCGTTCGGCGTGTCGTGCGACGAACTGGCCGTGGCCTGGGCGGCGGCCGACGTGGTGGCGGTGCAGGTGGTGCAGTTCGCGTTCGACAGCAAGGCGTCGAGCCGTGACCTGCTCGACCTGCTGGCCAAGCGTGGCAAGCAGGCGGTGCTGCGCGGCTTCGCTTCGGGCGCTTCGGGCGTGTCGGGCACGGGCAGCCATGAAGACGTGCTGGCCCAGCAACTGCGCCACAGCCTGGGCCTGCCTGCGCTGGGCGGCCTGATCGTCGGCACCACCAACCCCGTTCACCTGCGAGAAAACGTGGCGGCATGGCGGAGGGCGATCTCGTGAGCTGGATGACACCGCAAGAGGTTGCCCCCAACCAGCCGCTGAAGGCGGCTGTGTGCATCGTCGGCGCAGGCGCGGCCGGCATCACGCTCGCCTGCGAGCTTGATGGCTCGAACCTGCCCGTGCTGCTGCTCGAAGCCGGCCCGTTGAAGCCGCACAACCAGCCCACGCACGACTCGTATGAAGGCACCAGCGAGGGCGTGCACCCCCCGCCCGGGTACTTTCGCCGCCAGGGCTTCGGTGGCTCCACCGCCATCTGGGGCGGGCGCTGCATTCCCTTCGATCCGATCGACTTCGAGCCACGTGACCACGTGCCCCACAGCGGCTGGCCGATCGGCTATGACGAAGTGGCGCGCCACTACCCGGCCGCCATGCGCTACTGCGACGCGGGTGCCTTCGAGTTCGATGCGCGCCAGGCCTTCACAACGCAGCGCGAAACCGTCCCCGGCCTGGCGCACGGCGAGGTCAACCCCGACGCCATCGAGCGCTACAGCCTGCCCACCCACTTCGGCGCGCGCTACGGCGAGCGCCTGGCGGCGTCGCGCAACGTGCGCGTGCTGGGCGATGCGCACGTGGTGCGGCTCATCAAAGACCCGCACGCCGACCGCATCCAGGCCCTCGAATTCCGCCTTGGCCCCGATGGCCCGCTGCAACGTGTGGAGGCCGACCGCTTTGTGCTCGCCACAGGCGGCATCGAAGTGCCACGCCTGCTGCTGGCGTCTGACCCAACCGGCGTGGGCCTGGGCAACCGCAGCGACTGCGTGGGCCGCTTCTACGCCTGCCACGTCGAAGGCGTGGTGGGTGTGCTGCGCACCCAGCGGCACGATGTGGCCTTCGATTTCGAGACCACCCACGACGGCATCTACGCGCGCCGCAAGTTGCTGATCGACCCCACCGTGCAACGCCGCGAGCGCCTGCTCAACATCGGCTTCCGCCTGCACTACCCGAACGTGGCCGACCCGGCGCACCGCAGCTCGGTGCTGTCGGCCGTGTACCTCGCCAAGCGCATGTTGATCCCCGAGTACCGGCGCATCCTGCAGCACGGCACCGACGACGTGCCCGAGCGCGTGCTGCTGGCCCACCTGCGCAACATCGCCTTCGGCCTGCCTTCGCTGGCCAGCTTCAGCGCCGACTGGCTGCGCCGCCGCGTGCTGGCCGAACGCAAGCTGCCCTACGTGCTGGTGGCCAACGCCGATGGCAGCCACTCGGTCATGTTCAACACCGAACAGACCCCGCTGCACGACAGCCGCATCACCCTCGGCCCTGAACGCGACGCACTCGGCGTGCCCCGTGTGCACATCAACTGGCGCTTCTGCGAAGACGACATCGACAGCATCTGCCGCGCCTACCGCGTGCTTCAAGCCCAGGTCGAAGCCGGCGGCGCCTGCACCCTCGACTTCGGGGCCACGCCGCTGCGCGAGCAAGTGGCCAAGTCCATCCCCGTGGGCGGCCACCACATCGGCACCACCCGCATGGCGGCGCAGGCCAGCGGCGGTGTGGTCGATCGCAACTGCGCCGTGTTCGACCTGCCCAACCTCTTCATCGCCAGCGCGTCGGTGTTTCCGACCTGCAGCCATGCCAACCCCACGCTCACGCTGGTGGCGATGGCGGTGCGGCTGGGTGCGCATCTGCGGCAGGCGCAGACCGTGGGCGTGCGTGAAGGGGTGCCCGCATGAGTCAGGCTCAGTTCACGCCCATGGGCGCGGCCCAGCGCAACAACTTCGACCTCGTGCGCCTGTTCGCGGCCGTGCAAGTGGTGGTGGTGCACCTCTTCACCGTGATGCCTGGGCTTCCCGGGCGTGAGCAATGGCTGGTCACGCTGTCGGTATTTCCGGGTGTGCCCATCTTCTTCTTCATCAGCGGCTACCTCATCAGCGGCTCATGGCAACGCAACCCACGACTGGCCGGCTTCATTGCCAGCCGTGCGCTTCGCATCTTCCCGGGCCTGTGGCTGGCGGTGTCGTTCAGCATGGTGCTGCTGATGCTGTTCTATCGCGAGCCCATGCTGCGCAACATCGACACGGCGGTGGGCTGGTTCATCATGCAGGCCACCTTCTTGCAGGTGTGGCACCCCGAGTTTTTGCGCGGCTACGGCTTCGGTGTGATCAACCCGGCGCTCTGGACGATCCCGATCGAAATGGGCTTCTACGTGGCCACCCCGTTGTTGTTTGCCATGGGGTGGAAGCTCAAGCGCGTGCGTGGCGTGTTGCTCACTGCAGCCTTGGTGTCGTTTGTGGTGTTCACCGCCGCGCACCTGCTGGACCGCAAAAGCCCGCAAACCGCGACCTTGTTCAAGGTGCTCACCGTCTCGCCGGTGTCGATGGTCAGCTGGTTGTGGATGTTCTTGTTGGGCGCGCTCGCGCACCTCGAATTTGCCCGCTTGCGGCCCTGGGTGGAAAACCGCTTCCCGCTGTGGGGCGGGCTTGCCTTGGGGGTGGGACTGCTCTCGTTCGTCATCGACCTGCCGCCGCTGCTGCACCTGCCCGGCAACGAAATCGGCCTGCTCAACGCCCTGGCCACCAGTGCCGCCTGCTTGTCGTTCGCCTACTCGTACCCGGGGCTTGCTGCGCGCTGGCTGCGTGGGCACGACCTCTCCTACGGCATCTACCTGTTCCACATGCCGCTGGTCAACACGCTCATGTTCCTGGGCATCGTTGGTGTGCCCGGTGCGCTGGTCGCCCTTGTGTTGACTGGCACGTGTGCCGCCTTCAGTTGGCACTGGGTCGAGCGCCCCGCACTTGCCCAAAAGAAACGCTTTGAAGCCTACCTGTCGAGCCGTCCCTGGGCTGGCTCGCCCACGAAAGAAGCCTAGGATGAAACTGATCTCCGTTCACGTTGTTCACTGGGCCCGCGTCTGTGCGCTCAGCGCCTGCAAGGCCGCGGCAAAGGGGCTGCGATGAATGCCGCCCTGCCGGCCCAGGCCACCCGCCGCCCCCGTGGGCTGTGGATCACCCGCGAGTTGCCCTTCCCCATGGACGCTGGCGACCGCATCTACACCGCGCGCCTGCTGCGTGCCGTGGCCGATGCCGGTGCCGACCTCACCGTGACCGGGTTCGCACCGCAATCCACAGCGGACAGCACGCCCACGGTGCCGGCCGACTGGCCGGTTCAGTGGCTCACGGTGTCGGGCCAGCGCCATGGGCTCTTGCGTGCGCTGTGCAGCACCATGCCGCTGGTGGCCGCCATCCACGCGACGGCAAGCTACCGGCGCCTGCTGGCGAAACTGGCCCAGCAGCACTGGGACTTCGTCGTGTTCGACCAATACGGAACGGGCTTCGCGCTGCCTTACTTTCAGCGCCTGCCCAAGGGCAAGCGGCCCGTGATGATCCACACGGCGATGGACCACGAGGTGTCGGTCTATGCGTCGCTGGTGCGCGAGTTCCGGGGCTCGCTGCCACGGCGCTTCGGGCTGTGGCAGAACTGGATCAAGACACGCGCCTTCGAGCGCCACCTCGCACGCAACGTTGACATCATTTCCTCCATCACCGAGGAAGACGCCGCGCTCTTCGCGAAAGACGCGCCGCACACCCAAAGCGTGGTGCTCAAGCCGGGCTACGACGGCGTGGTGTCCACCCGCGAGCAAATGCCCGAGACCTTGCCGCGCCATGTGGTCATGGTGGGCTCGTACCAGTGGGTGGCCAAGCAAGAAAACCTGCGGCGCTTCGTGGCCGTGGCCGACGCGCCGTTTGCCGCCGCCGGCATCACCTTGCACGTCATTGGCTCGATGCCCGACGCGCTGCGCGATGAGCTGACGAAGACCAGCCGCGCCACGGTGTTGCACGGCTTCGTGAACGACATCGCGCCGCACTTCGCCAACGCGCGCCTGGCGGCGGTGCCTGAGGAAATCGGCGGTGGCTTCAAGCTCAAGTTCCTCGACTACATCTTCAACCGCGTGCCGGTGGCCACCCTCACGCATGCGGCGGCCGGCCTGCCCACCGACATCCGCGCGGCCATGGTCTGCAGCACCGACGTGGAAGCGCTGGTGCGCGACATCGTGGCCACCATCGGTGACACCAATCGGCTGAATGCCATGCAGCGTGACGCGCTGGCCGCGGCACGCGCGCGCTTCCGCTGGGAAGACCGAGGCACGGCCTTGCTCAACGCCGTGGCCGCACTGCGTGCGCAAGAGCCGGTGGCGGGCCACAGCGAACCCGTGGCCCTGATGCGGCAGCGCCCATGAAAAACGTCCTCGTCTACAAGTCAGACCTGCTGCCGTATTCCGAGACCTTCATCAAGGAGCAGGTGTTGGCGTGCGCGCGTTGGCGCCCGGTGCTGGTGGGCAGGCACCGCGTCAACGGCCTGTCGCTCGACGGGCTTGACGTGCGGCTGCTGCGCGGCGGCGGCTTCCCACGCTGGCGTGACCTGGGTTGCAAGCTGCTGCGCGAAATCGACGTGGCGCCCCTGGGCATGGTGGGGCGGCTGCGCGCCGAACAGGCGTCTCTCGTGCACGTGCACTTCGGCACCGAAGCGGTCGCCATCTGGCCGGCGCTGCGTCGGCTGGGCTTGCCGGTGGCGGTGACGTTGCATGGCTCTGACATCAACATCTACCGCGAGTGGTGGGAGCAGCCGGGCTTCGGCATTGCGGCCCGCCAGTACCCCGAGCGCCTGTTGGCGCTGAGCCGCCAGCCGAAGCTGCATTTCATCGCCGTCAGCCATGCGGTGCGCGAGCGTGCCATCAGCTATGGCCTGTTGCCCGAGTGCATTTCGGTGCGCTACATCGGCATCGACGTGGAGCGCTTCAAGCCGGTGGGTGATTTGCTGTCGAGCCGCCCACCGCGCATCTTGTTCGTGGGCCGCATGGTCGAGAAGAAGGGTGGTGAGCATCTGGTTGAGGCTTTCGCGGCGGTGCGCGCGCGGGTGCCCGACGCCGAGTTGGTGATGGTGGGCGATGGCCCCTTGCTGCCTGCGCTGAAGGCGCGTGCCAAGGCCCTGGGCTTGCCGGTGGTCTTCAAGGGCAGCCTGAACAGCGAGGCGGTGCGCCGTGAGATGGACCAGTCGCGCGTGTTCTGCCTGCCCAGCGTGACGGCCAGCAATGGCGACGCCGAGGGGTTGCCCATCGTGGTGATGGAAGCGCAGGCCTGTGGGGTGCCGGTGGTCACCTCTGCGCGTGGCGGGGCGACCGAAGGCATACGCGACGGCGTGACCGGGTTTGCGTTTGGCGAGCGTGATGTGCCGGCGTTGACGCGGGCGCTGGAGCGGGTGCTGTCTGAGGATGGGCTGGCGGATCGGATGTCGGGGGAGGCGGTGGCGTTTGCGCGGGAGCGGTTTGATATTCGGCGGTGTACGGCTTCGTTGGAGTCGTTGTATGACGAGTTGGAGGTGGCGGCGTGAGGGGTGGCGGATTGGGGCTGCTCGGCACCGTGCCACTTCCGTTCGGGCTGACCCTTCGAGTCCTCAGAACGGGGTTCTCTTGTGCCAATCGAAGCCCCTTTGCGTACCTCCATGTTCCGTTCGGACTGAGCTGGTCGAAGTCCCGCTCGGTTTTGGATGGGCTCTCCGCTGGGGGAGTCCGCGCGAGGATGTGCGCCGATCCCCCATCCCCGTTCGGGCTGAGGTATCGAAGCCCCCGGCGTACCTCGGTCTCTGTTCGTGCTGATCCTTCGACAAGTCCCTGCTTTGCCTTCGGTTGTGAGCTTGACGAAAGGGCCAATCACCAATCCCCGTTCTGGCTGAGGTATCGAAGCCCCCGGTGTACCTCCATCTCCGTTCGGACTGAGTTTGTCGAAGGCCCTGCTCGGTCTTGCCTGGGTTCCCCGCGGGGGGAGTCCGCGCCGGGGTTTCGGCCCGGCAGCCGAGTTGCTTCTTTTGCGTCGCCAAAAGAAGTAACCAAGAAAAGGCGACCCGACGGTGGCGGTCCGGCTGACGCCGGACTGCTCTGCGGTGCGCGGTCTTTGTGGCTCGTGCCGAACTCGCTACGCGCCCGATGGGCGCTGCGCTCAAACAGCGTCACGAAGTCAGTCATTGAAGGCGCTTCGCGCCTGCCACAAAACCCTGTGCTCCTCGACGCCACCCACGGGGCCCCCAACACAAGCCTCGCCTCGCTGCGCATCGGCGTGAAGAGGCTTCGCTTCGCTTGCGTGGGTCAAGGGATCCACTGCGAACTCGCAGGCACAACAGGCATGGGTACACGCTCAGGTGCAGGTGCAGGTGCAGGTGCAAGTGCAAGTGCAAGTGCAAGTGCAGGTGCAAGTGCAAGCGCAAGCGCAAGCGCAGGTACGGGCATAGCCATAGACATGCGCACACGCACAGCCCCTCAACCCCCACCTCCGTTCGCACTGACCCTTCCTTCGACAGGCTCAGGACGATCGGGAATACAAGCTCAGGACAGGGTGCACCTGACGGTGCATCGAAGTGCAGCGCGCCGCTCCGTCGCATCCACAAACCTCACTCAACCTCCGTTCGCACTGAGCCTGTCGAAGTGCAGCGCACGCCACCACCAGACTTCGACAAGGCACAGCCTTGCCTTCAGTCCTGAGCCTGTCGAAGGGTCAGCCCGAACGGGGTCGAGAAGAACGGGCTGGGGAACAAGGTAAGTGCAGAGCCAACCCCCTCCCGCATTGGGGCAAGGGCGAAGCCCAACGACCCCGGCAAAGCGAAGCGAGCCGAGTCTGGTGTTCAGGGCCCCGTGGGAGGCGTCGAGGAGCACAGGGCTTTGGGGCAGGCGCGCAAGCGCCCTCAACAACTGACTTCGTGGCGCCTGTTTGAACGCAGCGCCCGCAGGGCGCGAAGTGAGTTCGACACGAGCCCCAAAGACCGAGCACCGCAGAGCAGTCCGGCGACAGCCGGACCGCCTCCGTCGGGTCGCCTTTTCTTGGTTACTTCTTTTGGCGACGCAAAAGAAATAACTCGGCCGCCGGGCCGAATTCCCGGCGCGGACTCCCCCAGCGGGGAACCTCAGCAAAACCGAGCGGGACTTCGACAAGCTCAGTCCGTATGGAACACGGAGGTACGCAAGGGGCTTCGATTCGCGCAAGCGAACCCTGTCCTGAGGTATCGAAGGGTCAGCCCGAACGGGGCTGGGGATACGCCGCAGTTACCGCCGCGAGCTGCCTCGGCCGGGGACCCATCCAACACCGAGAGGGACTTCGACAAGCTCAGTCCGAACGGGAGTCCGAGGTCCGCGGGGGCTTCGATACCTCAGCCCGAACGGATGTGGGGATGTGGGGATGTGCGCCCCTTCGATACACCACGCAGCCGACGCGGACTCGTCCAGCGGTGAGCCTCCAGCAAAACCGAGCGAGCCTTCGACAGGCTCAGTCCGAACGGGCGTCGGAGATACGCAGGAGGCTCCCTTCGACAAGCTCAGGGCGATCGGAATACAGGTCAGCCCGAACGGGCGTGGGGATGCGTCAACGAAACGCCCCCCTCAGCTGGAAGCCCCAATGATCGACCCGATGCGAATCGAATGCGTCTCCGGAATCTCGCTGTGCCCCAGCACCCTCAACCGCGGCGCAGCCCGCTTCAACAACCGCGCCATCGGGGCACGAATCATGTCCGGCACCAGCAAACAAGCCGGGTGGCCCAAATCTTCCTGCCGCTTGGCAGACTCAGCCGCGCTGCGCGCCAGCGTGTCCGCCACACCTGGGTCAAGCGCCGACCCGTGCGGCGAGTTCAGGGCCTGCGTGACGATGCGTTCCAGCTCGGGTTCGAGCGCAATCACTTCCAGCTCGCGCACCGGCCCGTAGATCTGCTGCACGATCGCCGGGGCGATGTGGATGCGGATGCGCCGCGCCAGCTCTTGCGGGTCGGTGACAGTGGACGAATGCTCGGCCAGGCTCTCGACGATCGAGCGCATATCGCGGATGTGCACGCCCTCTTCCAGCAGCAGTTGCAGCACGCGCTGAAGCGCCGGAATGCTGACCATCTTGGGCACCACGTCTTCGATCATCTTGGGCGCCAGTTTGGTCACGTGCTCCACCAGTTGCTGCACCTCCACGCGGCCCAGCAACTTGGCCGCGTGCAGCTGCATCAGGTGCGACAAATGCGTGGCGATCACGGTCGAACAATCGACCACCGTGAAGCCGTTCATCTGCGCCGCTTCGCGCTGGCGTTCTTCAATCCACACCGCCGGCAAACCAAAGGCCGGGTCGGTGGTCTTGGTGCCGATCAGGTTGGTGGTGGCACCGCCCGGGTTGATCGCCAGCAGCATGCCGGGGAAGGCTTCGCCCTCGCCCACCACCGCGCCGCGCAGCGTCAGGCGGTACATGCTGGGCTTCAACTCCAAGTTGTCGCGTATGTGCACAGGCGGCGGCAAGAAGCCCACGTCTTGCGCGAACTTGCGGCGCACGCCCTTGATGCGTTGCAGCAGGTCGCCTTGTTTGGCTTTGTCCACCAGCGCGATCAGGCGGTAGCCGACTTCCAGACCCAGCGTGTCCACCGGCTGCAGGTCGTCCCAGGTGGCTTCGGCATTGGGCTCAACCGGCGCGGCGGGCGCGGCCCGCACGTTCTTCGCACGCAGGTTGCGCTTGTTCATCAGCCAGGCCGCGTAACCCAGGCCGCCCGAGATCAGCAAGAACACCACGTGCGGCATGCCAGGAATGATGCCCAGCAGGCCGATCACACCGGCCGTGATGGCCAGCACGCGCGGCGAGCTGAACACCTGCGCCGAGATCTGCGTGCCCACGTCGCGGTCTTTGCCGACGCGCGACACCACCATGGCCGCCGCCACCGAGATCAGCAGCGCCGGCACCTGCGCCACCAGCGCGTCGCCAATGGCCAGCAAGATGTAGCTGTCGGCCGCCTGCCCGGCGGTCAAGCCGTGCTGGGCCACGCCAATCACAAAGCCGCCGATCATGTTGATGAAGAGGATCAGCAAGCCGGCGATGGCGTCGCCGCGCACGAACTTGCTGGCACCGTCCATGGAGCCGAAGAACTCGGCTTCGTCGCCCACTTCCTGGCGGCGGCGCTTGGCTTCTTTTTCGTCGATCAGGCCGGCGTTCAGGTCGGCGTCGATCGCCATCTGCTTGCCGGGCATGGCATCGAGCGTGAAGCGCGCGCCGACTTCGGCGATGCGCTCGGCGCCCTTGGTCACCACGATGAAGTTGATGACCACCAAGATGGCGAACACGATCAAGCCCACCGCGAAGTTGCCACCGATCAAGAAGTGGCCGAACGATTCGATCACCTTGCCGGCCGCGCCCGGGCCGGTGTGGCCTTCGAGCAGCACCACGCGGGTGGAGGCGATGTTGAGCGACAGGCGCAGCAATGTCGTCAACAGAATGACCGTGGGGAAGGCCGAGAAGTCGAGCGGCCGCAGCATGTAGGCCGACACCATCATCACCATCAAGGCGATGGCGATGTTGAAGGTGAACAGCAGGTCGAGCGCGAAGGCCGGCAGCGGCAGCACCATCATGGAAAGAACCATGATGATGAAGACCGGCGCGAGCAGCGCCTTCACCGCCGTGGTGTGCGGACCCAGCAGGTTTTGCAGGCGCAACATCAAGGCATTCATTCGTCAGTCTCCTCGGCGTCGGCCGGTCCCACGCGCTTCGTCGCGGACGGGTGGTGGGGGTCAAGTTCGTCGGGCACGTGCAATTGCGGCATTTCGCCCGGCATGGGCGCGCGGCCCGTGAGCGCGGCGCGCAACTGGTACACGTAGGCCAGCACCTGGGCCACGGCCGAGAACAGCGCGGCCGGAATCTCGCGGTCGATCTCGGCATGCGCATACAGCGCACGCGCCAGCACCGGGGCCTGCAGCACGGGCACCTTGGCGCCACGGGCGGTGTCGCGGATCGTCATGGCCATCAGGTCGGCGCCCTTGGCCACCACACGCGGGGCGCCCATCTTGGCTTCGTCGTACTTCAGTGCCACCGCATAGTGGGTCGGGTTCATCACGACGAGGTCGGCGTTGGGCACGGCGGCGAGCATGCGGCGGTTCGACATCTCACGCATGCGGGCGCGGGCCTTGGCTTTGACCTCGGCATTGCCTTCGACTTCCTTGTGCTCCTGCTTCACTTCCTGGTGGCTCATCTTGAGCTTGTCGCGGTGCATGCGCAGTTGCAGCGGCAGGTCGATGGCGGCAAACAGCGCCAGCGCCAGCAGCAAGAGCAGCATGCCGCCGAGGATGGTGCTGCCCGCTTGCGACAGCGCCATGGGCAGCGACATGGTGATGACGGAGGCGAACACCTCGATGTTGGCGTTCAGGTACAGCGCGCCAATGCCGCCCAGGATCAAAGCCAGCAGCGAAGCCTTCAACGCCGTGACAAGCTGCTGCTTCGAGAACACGCGGCCGATGCCTGACAGCGGGTTGAGGTTGCTGAACTTCGGCTCCATCGGCTTGAAGGTCCAGACCCAGCCGGTGACCACGCTGCTGGCCAAGGCCACGGCCATCATCAACGCGCCCGTGGGCACGAGCACATACATCAGCTTGATGGTCAGTTCCATCAGCCGCGTGCCCATGGCGTCGGGGTTCTGCACGGTGGTCAGGTTGAAACGCAGCGAGCTGGCAAGCATCTGGCGCAGCCAGTCTGAAATTTGCGGGGCCATTGCCACCAAGGCTGCGCCGCCGCCGGCAATGGCCGCGAAGTGGCCGAGGTCACGCGAGCGTGCGACCTGGCCTTCGGTGCGGGCCTTGTCGAGTTTTCGCTGCGAGGCGGGTAAGTTGCGGTCTTGGTCAGCCATGGCGTGGCGGTGTGGGTGGCACGTTGATTGTTCCGAGCCAGCCGCAAAACTTGAGCCGGATCAACGGGGTGAACGGCCGTCAAATCCGGCCTGCCGCAGCCTCGGGTTCTGCCCGCCTTGGTGGCTGGGCGCAAATTTCGTGACGGATTTCATGCATCGGCACCGGGGTCTGCGCGCCAGCGGCCTTGGTGCACATGTCCCTCGGAATAACCGTGGGTGGTGGAAGCACAGCCTGTGAGTCAGGGTTGCCTCGGGGGAGGAAATTCCCCAACGTCGGCGACTGCATTCAATTGAGTTTCAAGACGGAAATTCACACTCCGCCGCGTTGGTTCATTGCCTCAAAGCAATGGGATTTCAACTACAAACAACCTGGAGACTCCCATGAAGAACACCTTCTCGTCCCTGAAGTTCGCCGCCGTTGCCTTGACGGGTTTGATCGTCAGCACGGCCACCCTGGCTGGTGATTTCACCGCCAACTATTCAGCCGGTCTGAGCCGCTACAACATCAAGGGCACCGAGCCCAGCGATGGCGTCAAGCACCCTGTGTTTATCTATACCGTGGGCACCACCGAAAACTACTACAACGCACAAGCCATGGCCGCTGTGGCCGAGATGTCGGCCAAGGGCTTCGTGGCTGCCGCCGTTGAATACGACGCCTCGCTCTTCGGCACCTGCTCGCAGATCCTGGCCAAGGCCAAGTACATCTACAACAGCGGCTCGACCAGCAGCGCTGTTTCCAAGCTGTGCGCACGCGCCACGGCCGACTGCTCCAAGGGAATCGTCGTGGCCGGCTTCAGCCAAGGCTCGGTGATCGCCATCAACGCGAAGAACTACGACACCCGCGTGCGTGCCGCCTACGGCATGGGTTCACACAACCTGTACACCACGTACGTGATGAACTCGTGCATGAACAACAGCAGCACCGTCAAGCTGACGCGCACCAACCTGCGTGTCGTCAACGGCCAGAGCGACATCTTCCCGGGCGGCACCGCGATCACCGTGCGCTCGTCCACCGAAGCCGTCACCGGCAAGAGCTGCGGCTCCACCGCCTACGAGTGCCTGAACGCCAATGGCAGCGGCTGGATCATGATCAAAGACAGCGCTGTGGGTGACGGTTCTGCTGACCACTGCTACCAACGCGTCGGTGGTTGCATCGGCCTGCAAAGCAGCACCGACAACACGTGGCGCAGCGGTTCGACCAACTGGGGCATCAAGGCCAACCTGACCTGGTTGGCGACGTTCGCCACGCCGTGATCTGAGCCCGAGTCGATGCTGCAAGGGCGCCTTCGGGCGCCCTTGCAGTTGGCAGCTGCACCCCCAAGCCACGCCCAAGGATCCGGCTTTGCCGGGCCGATGCCTGGCGCAGGGCTGGGTCACTGGCCGAGCGCGGCCTGCAAGGCGGCAGCGAAGCGACTGGGGAGCTACTGGAATTTCGCCAGCATCTGCTCGAGCGCCATCGTGAAAGGCGCTTCCAACATCGGCAACGTGAGCAGCATGCCCACCAGGCCCACACCCAGGGTGATGGGAAAGCCGATGGCGAAGATGTTCATCTGCTGCGACACGCGAGAGATCACACCCAGCACCAGGTTCACGAACAACAGCATCGTGAGCATCGGCAGCGCGATCCACAGGCCAAGCTTGAAGATCTCGGCGCCCCAGACCTGCGGCTGCAACGCGCGCAAAAAGGCGAAGGGCTCAGGCCCGACCGGAAAGACCTGGAAGCTCGCCACCAGCGCGGCAATCAACAGCAGGTGGCCGTTGATGACGATGAACAGGAACGACACCATGGTGCTGAAGAAGCGGCTCACCGCGGTGGCCTGGCCACCGGTGGCGGGGTCAAAGAAACCGGCGTAGTTCAGGCCCATCTGCAGGCCAATGAGTTCGCCCGCGAATTCAATGGATGCGAACACGATGCGTGCCGCAAAGCCCAGCGACAAGCCGATCAGCACTTGCTGAATGACCATCAGCACGGCCAGCGGCGAATCGAGCGGCACCACCGGCATCTCGGGCAACGAGGCCTGCGCACACACCGTGATCAGGAACGCCAGCGACACCCTCACCCGCAAAGGCACGCTGCGCTGCGACAGCACGGGCATGGTGGTGAACAACGACAACGTGCGCAGGAAGGGCCACAGCAGCGGTGTGATCCACGCCATGAGCTGGGCCTCAGTAAAGGTCAGCATGGCTGGCGCCGGGGCTTCAATAGGCCCAGAGCGAACATGCGGCACACACCAGCGAAGCGAAGTACCTCAAGCAACAACTCACGGAGCGGGCTTTGCCCGGCCGTCGAGTTGGCGCCCCCTTGGGGGGCAGGAGCGAAGCGACGTGGGGGCACCGTGTCAACCCACCACAGAGGGAATCGACTGCAGCATGCGTTGAAGGTATTCGACCAGCGTTGTCAGCATCCACGGCCCGGCTACTGCCAGCACAGCAACGGCGGCAATGATCTTCGGCACGAAAGACAGCGTGGCCTCGTGGATCTGTGTGGCCGCCTGGAAGATGCTGACGATGAGGCCCACCACCAGCACGGTCAGCAAGATGGGCGCGGAGACCATCAACAGCAGGTACAGGCCTTGTTGGCCCAGGGTGAAGACTTGTTGCGAATCCATGATGAGTTCGTCGTGATTAAGGGCGGAGCGAAGCGAACGCCAATCAAGCAACTCGCCGAGGAACCGGCTTTGCCGGGCCTCCAGCGAGGCGCCCCCTCGGGGGGCAGGAGCGAAGCGACGTGGGGGCCGTCATGTAGCAAAACTCGCCGCCAACGACCCCAGCAACAGGTTCCAACCATCGGCCAGCACGAACAGCATCAGCTTGAACGGCAGCGCCACCAGCACCGGGCTCAACATCATCATCCCCAGACTCATCAGCACGCTCGCCACGATCATGTCGATCACAAGGAAGGGGATGAAGATGAGAAAGCCAATCTGGAAGGCGCTTTTCAACTCGCTGGTCACGAAGGCCGGCACCAGCACCTTGAAAGGCACGTTGGCGGCTTTCACGCCAGCGTCCACCTTGGCAAGCTTGGCGAACAAGGCCACGTCGGACTGGCGTGTCTGCTTCAACATGAACTCACGCATCGGCAGCTCGCCACGCTTCAACGCTTCATCGAAGGCGATGCGGTTTTCAGCGAAGGGCTGGTAAGCCTCGGCGTACACCTTGTCGATGGTCGGGCTCATCACGAAGAAGGTGAGAAACAAGCTCAGACCGATGATCACTTGATTGGGTGGCGCCGACTGCGTGCCCAGCGCCTGGCGCAACAGGCTCAGCACGATCACGATGCGGGTGAAGCCCGTCATCAGCAACAGCACCGCCGGCAAGAAGCTCAGTGCCGTGAAGAACAGCAGTGTCTGAATCGGCACCGAGTAGCTGGTGCCCGTGGGGCCTTGGCCCACCAGCAGCGGCAAGGTCGCACTGCCCGTGGCCGGCGCGCCCTGGGCTAAAGCCACTGCAGGAATGGCCGACAACACCGTCAGGCCGGCAAACCATGCGAAGCGGCCAACGCCGCGCGAAGAAAAAAGACGATCAGTGCTCACCACCAGCCCCCGGGTTGCGGCGCAGCTTGGAAAGCACCTGTGCGAACGAAGCCGCGAAGGGCGGAACCTGCATGCCAGGTGAAGCCGGCAACTCGGCCTGAGGCGCCATGGTGTGCAGCGTGGTGATGCTTTGCGGCGTGATGCCCAGCACCAGCCAGCGGCGCTCGTCGCCCTGCCCCACTTCCACCGTCACCACGCGCTGGCTCGGCGACAGCGGCAGCATCGCCACGCTGCGCATCACCCCGTGCGCTGCACCGCCACCCATCGGCGTGCGCTTGAACAGCCACAGCGCCACCGGGATCATCACGATGATTGCGATGAACCACAGCAGCGAAGTCAATCCGCTCGAAGCCATGAAGTCGTGCCTCTTCGATCAGGTTCAGTTGCCACGGCTCAAGCGGCGCATGCGCTCGCTCGGCGTCACGATGTCGGTCAGGCGGATGCCGAACTTGTCGTTCACCACCACCACCTCGCCTTGTGCGATCAGGTAGCCGTTGACCAGCACGTCCATCGGCTCGCCGGCCAGCGCATCAAGCTCCACCACCGAACCCTGCGCCAACTGCAAGATGTGTTTGATCGGGATGCGCGTGCGGCCCAGCTCCACGGTCAACTGGACGGGTATGTCCAGGATCATGTTGATGTCGTTGCCGGCGCCAGCCGCCGTGCTGCCCGAGAAATTGTCAAAGGCGACCGGAGACACCTGATCGGTGGTGACTTCGCTCGCGCTCGCGGGCTTGGCCTCTTCCAGCGCCGCCGCCCATTCGGCGGCCATTGCGTCTTCTTCGCTTTGCGGGTTTGCGTTGTCAGTTGACATTGTTTTCTCCAAGCCACCCCATCGTCGAGGTGGACAACATTTGATCGACCTTCAACGCGTACTTGCCGTTGGAAATGCCGTAGTGGCAATCGAAGATGGGAACGCCCGTGACCTTGGCCTGAATGCCGGCCACGAGGTCAAGTTCAATGAAGTCGCCGGGCTTGAAGCTCAGCAGTTGTTCAACCGTTGCATCGGCCGTTGCAAGCTCAGCCACCACCTCGACCTGCGCCGACTGGATCTGCTGCTTCATCAGGTTGACCCAGCGCCGGTCGGGTTCGTTGCTGTCGCCCTGGATGGTCGAATACAGCACGTCGCGTATCGGCTCCAGCGTGGCATACGGAATGCAGAAGTGGATGGTCCCCGAGGTGTCGCCAATTTCCAGCGTGAAGCTGGTGGCCACAACGATCTCGCTGGGTGTGGCGATGTTGGCGAACTGCGGCTGCATCTCCGAGCGCTGGTATTCCAGCTCGAGTGGGTAAATGCCTTGCCAGGCCTTGCGGTACTCGGCCGTCACGACCTCGATCAACCGCATGATGATTCGTTGCTCGGTGGGCGAGAAGTCGCGCCCTTCGATGCGCGTGTGGAACTTGCCCGCGCCGCCGAACAGCGCGTCGATCACGGCGAACACCAGCGTCGGGTCGCACACGATCAGGCCGCTGCCACGCAGGGGCCGCACCGACACGATGTTGAAGTTGGTCGGCACCACGATCTCGCGCAGGAAGGCGCTGTACTTCTGCACCTTCACGCTGCCGATTGAAACTTCAGGGCTCTTGCGGATGAAGTTGAACATCCCGATGCGGATGTTGCGGGCGAAGCGCTCGTTGATGATCTCCATCGTGGGCATGCGCCCACGGACGATCCGCTCTTGGCTGGCGATGTCGTAGCTGCGGACACCGCCTTGCTGAACCTCTTCCGCTTCGAGTTTTTGGCTCTCGCCGGTGATGCCCTGAAGCAGCGCATCGACTTCGTCTTGCGAAAGGATTTGCTGGCTCATTGGAGCCCCTCGCTCGATGGGTACATCGATCGATCCCCCAAGGGGATGCGGGCCGGCTTGGGAGCGGCCCGGAGGTATGGCGACCCCTCGCTCGATGGGTACATCGACCGATCCCCCAAGGGGATGCGGACCGGCTGGGGGGCGGCCCTGCGCTCGGCCTGCTCACGGAGCCCCTCGCTCGATGGGTACATCGACCGATCCCCCGAGGGGATGCGGACCGGCTTGGGAGCGGCCCGGCGCTCGGCCCGCTGCCCTTCGGCTGCGACGGCTGCATTGGCCGCGAACACCGCACGCACCGTCGCATAGGACAGGCGCGCACCTTGCGGAACTTCTCGTTTGGACGGTGCTTGCATCGGACTGGCGTGCTTCATGGCGGACGGGCTCTTGAAGGCCATCACTGGATGATGAAGTTCGAGAAGTGCACGTGCTTGACCGGGCTTTCGACCGGCTTCTTCTTCTTTTTCTTCTTGCTGGTGGACGGTGCCCCGGTGTCGAGGTCCACGCCGAGCGGGATCACGGCTTCGCGCATGATTTCGCGGGCCAGTTCTTCCTTGCCTTCGCGGTCCAGCAACTGCACCGCCGTCTTGTGCGCCAGCACCATCAAGATGCCGTTGCGGATGGCGGGCATGTAGAGCTTGATTTCTTCGGCGGCCTTCGGGTCTTCGACCTCCAGCGTCACACCCACCTGCGCGTAGCGCTCGGCGTCTTTGTCGGCAAGGTTGACCACGAAGGCTTCCAGCGGAATGAAGATCGGCGGGTGGTTCTTCGTGTCGCGCTTTTTCACCTGCGACTCCGCAACCGCTTCCTCTTCCTCGCCGTCGGCGGCGACGACACCTTCTTCGTCTTCCATCGCGGCAGCCGCGGCCGCTTTCTTCTTCGACATGAACACGGCCGCGCCGCCACCCAGCAGCACCAGCAGCAACACGGCGGCCACGATGATGATGATCAGCTTCTTCTTGCCCTTGGGCGCGGGGGTGCTGTCGGTGACATCAGCGGGGGCGGTGGCCATCAATACTCCTTCGACGCAGCCGCACGGGTTGCAGCTTGCATGAAGGAAATTATGGAAACGCAGGCCCTTGCGCGATGCGGTGAAAAGCGGGGGGAAAGCGGTGTTTCACAGGCACCGGGGCGGCGCCCTCGGCACGCCCGGAGCGCACGTGCGCAGCCCGGGCAACCTGCTCCAAGCGTCACACCGCCCTTCCACACCGCCACCCCGCCTCAGCCACCCGAAGCGGCCGTGGTGAAGTTCAAACGCGGATCAGGCGCAGATCACGCGTAGAGATCGACGCCGCTGGCCGACACACGCACGCTGCGGCGCGGTTCGGTGGTGGCCTCGTCGATGCGTTGCGCACCTTGGCCCGAAGCCCCGCCCTGGTTGGCGCCACCGCCTTCACCCTGGCGTTGCTGGCGCGGCTGCTGGAAGACGCCGCCGCCCGTCAGCGTGAGCCCGGCCTCGCGCAGCGCCGAGGCAAGCTCAGGCAGGCCGGCTTCGATGATCTGGCGGGTGGCGGCCGAAGCGGCACTGAAGTCCACCTGGGCCTTGCTGCCGTCGAGCGCGATCTGCACCGCGATCGGCCCCATCTCGGCCGGGTTGAGGTGCAGCTCGGCCTGTTGAATGCCTTGCTTGGCGAGCACGCTGAGCTGCACGCCCAGCGCCTGCGGAAATTCCGGTGAATTGACCGGCGTGGGCAAGGCCACGCTCGGCACGCTGGCGCTGTGCGCTGGCCCGGCTGCGGTGCTGGGCGCCGCGCCGGCAAACACGCTCGGCGTGCCGTTGGCGCCTTCGGCGCGCGCGGCAGAGGCTTCGCGCAAACCGGCAGCGAAGTCGGCTGCAAAGTCGGTGGCTGCGGGGTCGGCCTTGCCGGTTGCGGCTTGGGTGATGTTGGTGGTGGCTGCGTTGGCCACGGCCAATGGCACGGCACCGGGCACTGCCTCAGCGCCTTGCCCTTGCCCTTGCCCTTGCCCTTGCCCTTGCCCTTGCCCTTGTGTCTGCGTGGGCCGGCCGCCGCGAACGGGGGCTGCGCCGTCGGGGGTCAACCCTTCTGGGCCGGCTTGTGCAAGCGCGGGGTTGGCAACGGCCTGCCCGGGCACTCCGGTCAGCCCAGCCGCTGCGGGCGTGGCGGGCAGCGCGGCCTCGGCGGGGCGGTGCAGGCCGGCCATCCAGTCGGTCAGTGCGGGGTCGAGTGCCGCAGGTTCGGTTTCTCTGGGCGTGCCGGCCGCCTGGGCTGTGGCGGCATCGGCCACCGGGTCGGTGGGTTCGGCCAAGGTGGCGGGCTCGCTGGCGGCTGTGGACGCCGGCTTGTCGCCGTGTGCGGCTTTGTCGGCGGCGGGCTTGGCGGTCTTGGCGGCCGGGGCTTCGGGCTTGGCCGGGGCCTTGGGTTCTTCAGACGGCGCACGTTGGGCTTCGGCCTGGCGCTGGCTCAGCATCTTGGCGAAGTCTTTGTCGCCCCCGGGTGCCGGCGGGGCGGTGGGCGGGGCCAACGGGGCGCTCGGAACGGCGGGGTTGAAAGAGATGGATGCAGACATGGGCAGGGGCTCAGGCGTTGAGGCTCAAGCGATGAATGTGAGGGGCTGGTGTTCGATCTCGTTGCGGTGCGGAGCGCGGGTCACGGCGCAGGTCACAGCGCAAGTCACAGCGCAGGCATGAAGCTGCTGGGCCGGGCCAGGCGCGACCACGCGGCGCGGGTGGCGAACTCGTCGGTCTGCCGTTGTTCGCGGCGTTCGGAGCCGAGCTTGATTTCATTCAGCCTGCGCTCCAGCAGCTTGCGCACCGAGGCCACGCGCATCTCTTGCTCCATCAGCACCGCGCGGGCCTGGGCCAGGCGCTTGTCGGTATGTGCAACCACACGGGCTTGCTGTTCGATGGCTTCGCTGAGTCGCTGCGCGAACACCTGGTAGCCCTGCAGCGCGGCAATGCCCTGGTGGCTCTTGAACTGCTCGCGGAAGCGCCCTTCGTATTCAACGCGGTACTGCAGCAGTTGTTCGGTCTGGAGTTGCGCCGCGCGTTGCCCCTCGGCGGCCTTTTGCGCGCCCATGAAGGCGACGTCGCGTTCGCGTTCGGCCTGGCCCAGCAGGGCCATCAGCGGGTCGAGGGAGGGGTTCTGGTTGTTCATCGCAAGGTTTCCTTGTCGTCGTCAGACCGGCACGCCGGTCAGGCTTGAACCACGGAGCGCAGTTGCGCCACGCTGCGCACCAACGTGGCGGGCTGGTGCATGTCTTGTTGCAAAAGCTCGGACATCTGCGGGTGCAGGCGCACGGCGGTGTCGAGTTCGGCGTCGTGGCCGGGCGCATAGGCGCCGAGCTGGATGAGGTCGCGCGCCTTGTTGTGCTTGGCGTGCAGTTGGCGGAAGCGCCGCGCGGCATCGATGTGCTCTTGCGGGCTCACGTTGTTCATCACGCGCGAGATGGAACGTTCGATGTCGATGGCCGGGTAGTGGCCGGCCTCGGCCAGCTCGCGTGAGAGCACGATGTGGCCGTCAAGAATGCCTCGGGCCGCATCGGCGATCGGGTCTTGCTGGTCGTCGCCCTCGGACAGCACGGTGTAGAACGCGGTGATCGAGCCCACGCCATGAATGCCGTTGCCGCTGCGTTCAACCAGTTGCGGCAGCTTGGCAAAGCAGCTGGGCGGGTAGCCCTTGGTGGCAGGCGGCTCGCCAATGGCGAGTGCGATCTCGCGCTGCGCCATGGCGTAGCGGGTCAATGAATCCATGAGCAGCAGCACGTGCTGGCCCCGGTCGCGGAAGTGTTCAGCTATTGCCGTCGCGTAGTTGGCGCCCTGCATGCGCACCAGCGGCGGCGAATCAGCCGGCGCGGCCACCACGACCGAACGCGCGATGCCTTCTTCGCCGAGGATGTCTTCGATGAACTCTTTGACTTCACGGCCGCGTTCACCGATCAGCCCGACCACGATCACATCGGCCGCGGTGTAGCGGGCCATCATGCCCAGCAGCACCGACTTGCCCACGCCGGTGCCTGCGAACAGGCCGATGCGCTGGCCTCGGCCCACGGTCAGCATCGAGTTGATGGCGCGCACGCCGGTGTCGAGCGGCTGGCGAATGGGGTCGCGGTCCATCGCGTTGATGGGGCGGCGGATCAGCGGTTCGTTGTGCACATGGCTCAAGGGGCCGCGCCGGTCCATCGGGTGGCCATGTGAATCGACCACGCGGCCCAGCAGGCCGTCGCCCACAGGCAGGTGCAGCGTGCGGTCTTCGCCGCGCCGCCACGGGTGGTGCGTGGCGCCCAGCATCAGCGGCACGATGGGCGACGGGCGCGGCACCACGCGGGCGCCGCTGGCCAGGCCATGAATCTCGCCGGTGGGCATGAGGTAGGCGCGGTCGCCCGAAAAGCCCACCACTTCAGCCAGCACAGGCGGCTGGCCTTCCATGCGCACTTCGCAGACTGAACCGACCGGCACACGAATGCCCGCCGCTTCAAGCACCAGCCCGGCCACGCGCACCAGCAGGCCCTGGGTTTCGAGCGGAATCGCCTCTTTCGAGAACGTCTTCAACTCGGCCAGGTAGCGCTGCCACTTCTCGGTGCTGGCGAGTGCCTGGCTTTCAGCGGGTGATGTGTTCATGCGCGTTCGCTCCCGGTGTCGTCAGGCTCGCCGATGTCGTCGCCCTCACCCCACCCCTGGTCGCAGCCGAGGGTGGCGGCCGCGCGGCGCCAGCGGGTTTCGATCGTGGCGTCGATCACGCCGATGTCGGACTCGACCAGGCAGCCGCCGCGCAAGATGCCGGGGTCGGCCAGCACACGTGCGCCGCGCGCTGCCAGCACATCGCCCGCGCCTTGCAGCACCAGCGTCTGGTCGTCGGGGTTCACGCGCAACGTGATGTGGCGGGCGCTCAGCAACAGCGTGTCGATGGCTTCGGTGGCCACCACGGCCACCAATTCGGGCTGCGTGGTGAGTTCACCGCGCACCATTTGTTTGGCAAGGTGGGTGGCGGTCACGGCCAGCGCGCGCGCCATGTCTTGCTGCAGGTCTTCGAGCTGCGTGCCATAAGCCTGCGTCAACGCGCCCATCTGCTGCGTGATCTGCATGGCGAAGCTTTGTTTGAAGCCTTCAAGTGCCACCAGGCCGTCGCGGTAGCCGTCTTGGTAACCGGCGTGGCGGGCCGCGTTCACTTGCGCGGTCATCAGCTCTTCGGGCGTTGGCTCGGGCGGGGCCGGTGGCTCGGGGCGCTGCACGCCCATGGGGGCCGAATCGCCACCCGACAACGAGCCCGGGTTCCAGGCCGCGAACGAGCTGAGTTCTTCACGCGGAATGAAGCGGCTGTAGGCCGATGGCTTGGCCGCGCCCGGGGGCGGCGGCACTTGGCGTGGCCCGGATTTAGAGGAATTCGTCATCGCCACCGCCACCCAGGGTGATCTGTCCCTCGTCGGCCAGGCGGCGGACGATCTTCAGCATTTCCTTCTGCTCGGCTTCGACTTCGCTCACGCGCACCGGGCCTCGGCCTTCCAGGTCTTCGCGCAGCGTTTCGGCCGCACGGCTCGACATGTTGCGGAACACCTTCTCGCGCATCTCGGGTGTGGCGCCCTTCAAGGCGATCACCAGCGACTCGGACTGCACTTCCTTCATCAAGAGCTGGATGCCCTTGTCGTCGATCTTCTCCAGATCGTCGAAGGTGAACATGTTGTCCATGATCTTCTGGGCCAACTCGTTGTCGGCCTCGCGGATGTAGTCGAGCACCGAGGTCTCGACGCTGCCGCCCAGCAGGTTGATCATCTCGGCCGCCGTCTTCACGCCACCGAGCGATGCCTTGCGCAGCTTGTCGCCACCGGCCAGCACCTTGCTCATCACGTCGTTCAGGTCTTTCAGCGCCGCGGGCTGAATGCCGTCGAGCGTGGCGATGCGCACCAGCACTTCGTTGCGCTGGCGCTCGGTGAAGCACTTGAGCACGTCCGAGGCCTGGTCGAAGTCAAGGTGCACGAGGATCGCGGCCACGATCTGCGGGTGTTCGTTGCGCAGCAGTTCGGCCACCGAGCCGGCGTCCATCCACTTCAGGCTTTCGATGCCGCTGGTGTCGCCGCCTTGCAAGATGCGGTCGATCAGCAGGTTGGCCTTGTCTTCGCCGAGTGCGCGGCGCAGCACGACCTTCACGTATTCGTCGGTGTCGGTCACCAGCATGCTCTGCTCGTTGGCTTCGTTGGAGAAGCGGATGAGCACGCCTTCCACGCGTTCGCGCGGGACCGACTTCATGCGGGCGATGGTCTCGCCCAGGCTTTGCACTTCCTTGGGCGAGAGCTGGCGAAACACTTCCGCAGCGCCCTCTTCGCCGAGTGACATCAACAAGATGGCTGCGTCTTCCAGACCTTTGGCGTCCATGGTTCTGCTTGTTGACCCGCTTCAGGCGGCTTCGCCGTTCACCCAGCTGCGAACAATGTTCGCCACTGCGGTGGGGTTGTCTTTGACCAAGTTGCGCGCACCTTCAAGTTGCGCCGAAACAGCGGGCCCTTCCAGCCGGGCCAGGTGGGTCGCGTCGAGCAGCGGCAGTTCCTCGTCATCGGCCACCACCGCGTCGAGCGTCTGGCCCTTCTTGTCTTCGGGGGGCATCACGCTCTTGAGCGCCGGCCGGATGACACCAAACACCACCAGCATCGCAATCAAGGCCAGCGCCGCCGGCACCGCCGCGCTGCGCAGCAGGTCAAGCGTTTCGGGTTGCTTCCAGAACGGCGTGGTGTCCACCACCAGCGGTTCGGACTTGAACGGCGCGTTGATGACCTTCACCGAATCGCCCCGGTCTTGTTTGAAGCCGATGCTTTCGCGCACCAGGCTGTTCAGGTTTTCAAGCTCAGGCGCCGTCAACGGCACGTTGGTGGTGTTGCCCTTCTTGTCGGTCACGCTGCGGTGGTTCACCACCACTGCGGCGTTCAGGCGTTTCACGGTGCCGGTGGCGTTGCGCGTCACCCGCACGGTCTTGTCAACTTCGTAGTTCGTCACCGCTTCCTTGCGGCTGTTGGTGGCGCCAGACTGGCCGCCCTGCGCGGTTTGCAGCGGCTGGGCGGCGCCATTCACCGGCGCGGTGGCGGGCACCGGCGGCTGGTTTGAAGTGGCACCGGGAATGCCGGTTGGCGTGGCCGGGCTGCTGCCCATTTGCTCGGTGCTTTGCTGGCTGCGAACCGAGGCTTCGGCGTTGCGCCCCTGGTTGGGCTTGAACTCTTCAGAGGTCGATTCGGTCTGCGAAAAATCGACCTCGGCCGTGACCTGCGCCCGCAGGTTGTCGCGGCCCACCACGGGCTCAAGAATGTCGAGGATGCGCTTGTTGTAGGTGGACTCGATCTGGTTCACGTACTGCAGCTGTTGCGCATCGAGACCGCTGCCGTGGCCCTTGTCGTCGTTGCCCGACAGCAGCGCGCCGGTCTGGTCGAGCACGCTCACGGCCTTGGGGTTCATCTCGGGCACGCTGCTCGATATGAGGTGCACGATGCCGGCCACTTGGGCGCGGTCCAGTGTGCGGCCGGGGTGGAGGGAAAGCATCACGGAAGCGCTGGGCTTTTGCTGTTCGCGGAAGAACCCATTCTGGTTGGGCAGCGCGAGGTGCACGCGTGCGTTTTGCACAGAAGGCATGGCCGTGATCGACCGCGTCAGCTCGCCTTCAAGGCCGCGCTGGAACGTGAGGCGCTCCTGGAATTGCGTCTGCCCGAAACGGGCGCCGTCCATCAGTTCGTAGCCCACCACCGAACCCTTGGGCAGGCCCGCCGATGCGAGCTTCAGGCGCAAGTCGTGAACTTGTGCCGCTGGCACGAGGATGGCGCTGCCGCCTTCCGAGTGGCGGTAAGGCACGTTCATCTGCGAGAGCTGGGCAATGATCGCGCCGCCGTCTTTGTCTGACAGGTTGGCGTACAGCACTTTGTAGTCGCCCTGGCTGCTCCACATCGTGAGCGCCACCAGCACAGCCACCAGCGCCGCGGCACCGAGGCCCAGGTTGACACGGCTCTTCACCGGCATGGAAGCCAGTCGCCCACCGAAGCCCGTGGGGGCGGCGAGGGCCGAAGGGTTGGCAAGAGTGACCGCGTTGTCCATGTGTCTTCAAACAGAGTGAAGGGGGGCCAGCGGAAAGCGCCCCAATGGAATCGATTATTTGAATACCTGACCTTTTGGAATGGGCGAAACAACCCGCCAAAGCCCCGTCAGTTCGCACCATCGTTGAAGACCCGTGTCTCTACAGTGCGGAGCATGCGGCGCTGTTATGTGCGGCATGGCTTGACCCTAGAAGCGGCAGTTGACCGCTTGCTCACGCAGGCGCAACCAAAGGAACCCAGATGTTCACGCTCACGACCAACTTCTCCACTGAAGTGAGAGCGCTACACACACGATTGCGCCGCGCTGGGGCACGCTGGCTGCGTTGCTCCTCCTTGCCAGCGCACCCCATCACGACACACTCGTGTGTGTCCAACTGCCGCTTCTAGGGTCACCCGATGAACGTCACCCTCAAACCATTCAACTTCGCAGAAGCCGTCGCCCGCGCTGGCCTGGGGACCAATGGGCAACCGCTGGTCACGAACAACAAGGTGCAGGGTGCCGGCTTTCAGCAGGCCTTGAGCCAGGCGCTGCGCTCGGTGAGCGACACCCACGCGCAAGCGAGCGAGATGCAAAAGCAGGTGCAGATGGGCAACCCCACCGTCAGCCTGGAAGAGACGATGGTGGCGATGCAGAAGGCGCAAATCGGCTTCCAGGCCACGCTGCAGGTGCGCAGTCGGCTGGTGCAGGCCTATGCGGAAATCATGAACATGACGGTGTAGGCGCGCAGGGGCGCCTCATGTCATCGGCAATCAAAGATCGATCGCCGATCAGTCCAGCGGCAGGTGCTGGTCGAACTGCGTGAGGGCGTTGTGCACGCGCATCGCCGAGCGGCCGAAAAACGCGCTCGGCGAGGCGCCGAAACTCTTGACCCAGACCCGCGAAAAATGCGCCGAGTCGGCAAACCCGGCTGCCTGCGCAATCTCGGTGAAGCTCATGCCGCGCCCCGTCAACTGGGTGGCGCGGTGGATCTTTTGCCCCAGCGCATAGCTGCGCAGCGGCAGCCCCATTTGTTCAGAGAACAGGTGTGAAAGGCGGTCGTATGAAAGGCCGATCACTTGCGACAGCTCTTCGAGCGGGTAGTTGGGCCGCATGTCCAGCAGTTCCAGCACCTGCTCGACACGCTTGTCCAGCGGCTCGGGCGCGGGAACCTTGGTGGCGAAGGTCTCGCAGACGGCCCGGCACAAGGCCTGCGCATCGTGCCCATTGAGCACGCCTTCAGCCGCTTGCAGGAAGCCCTTGTCCAGGTGGGCGAAATCGGCCCGGTTCAAACGCAGCATGCCCTCGACGCCCAGGTCGCGGAAGGCGCGGTAGAACGGATGGCGCGGGGTAATGCCCACGCTGACGATCAGCGAGCGCGGGGCCGACAGGGCGCGCTTCACGAAAGGGCTGAACGCGACAGCGGTCTCAGAGCCGGTCTGGCCTGCCGCCGTGAGCTGAAACACCAGGTCGTCCAACGAAAACACGATGGTTGCGGCGAACCGGGTGGTGCTCTCTTCATGGCCCCAGGTTCCGGCATACACGAACCCGTAGTCAAAGAGGTAGAGCTGACCTTGAGTGGGTTCGCCCAGCAGAGCCTGCACGCGGGCGTTGAGTTCAAGGGCTTCCATCGGGGGACTTTCGAGACAGGCACGGGTGAACGGAGCGGGCATCAGCGGGAGGTAAAACTTTTCAAGCCGGTCCAGCCCGCGCTTGCATTAATTCTGAATGCCCGTGCGAAACGATAGGACGCCCCCGCCCATTCCGCATTGGGGAAGACCCGCCGACCGAGGGGGTTAAGGACACATTTTTCACACGGCGAAGCAGGCCTCAGCGAGCCGCACTCCGCGAGCCGCATCACTCGGCGGATTCAACGACCAGAGGAAATCGGGTCGGCTTCCGAGCCGGTTTCGGGTGCGGCAAGGGCTTGGGGGGCGGCCGTTCCGCCTTCTGGCTCGGGGTCACTGGTGGGCAGGCGGTAGCGCAACTGCACCGGCGTGCCGTTGCGAAACACGTCGAGTTCGTAGTGGGTCTGGCGCATCACCTCTTCCATCGAGGTGTCGTTGATCTTGGTGCTGTTGGCGGTGTCGAGCGAATACAGCACATCGCCCACACGCAGACCGGCCCGCTCGTACAAGCTGTCGGCAACGATCGCCTGAACCACGAAGCCGCCGCGCGGGTGCGGCGCCAGTTCAACTTCGCCGAGAAACGACTGGGCGGTCATGAAGCGCGAATGGGTGAGCCGGCGCACGTCCACCTTGGCATTGCGCTCTTCGGCCGTGGCGGCGGGCGCCGTGGCCAGCGGCAAGCCGCTCGAAAGCTGGGCTGTATCGCGCACCAACGGCCAACTGCGGGTGAGGCTGCCGAAGCTCAGCACCATGTGATCGGAAGCCAACTGGCTGAGCACGATGCCGGGGAAGACTTCCTGGCCCACTTGGTGAGTGGCAACGCGGCCTTCGATCTCGATGCGTGCCGTGCGCGTGGGGCCTGCGCCAGGCCCCACTTCGAGCAGGCGGAAGCGGACATCCGGAAAGTCACGCAGGCTGCCCGGGACCACGGGCGCGGTGAGGGCGCTGGGTGCCACGGGCGCGGCCGGGGCCGCCGCGTCAAACAGGCCCGCCATCTGCGCGCCCCCTGCCGCTGCGGCGGCGAGCGCAAGCCCCATGACCACCCGGCGCAAGGCGCTGGGTTGCCCCGACATGTGAATGATTCCGCTCATGGCTCTTTCAACTCCAAAAACGCGTCGGGCCACCAGGGGCTGCGCCCCTCGGACCGATCGCCCGCATGGTGGGTGCCAAGCGCTCCGCACACTTGTACTCAGTGGCTGGGCGATGCGCCATGCCGCCCATCGTTTTCCCGTAGAGCAACGCGCAGGAATGGGTATCGCTGAACCTTGTGCCCTTCAGTTTCCAGCTCGAACGGCTCGCCGCTCATTGGCAGCACGACCACGGCGCCAAACCGGGCGGACTCGGAGGTGCCCCCGGCAACCGGCTGCACTCAGCCGAATTAGAAGCGAATGGTGCGTGGTGGGGGTGCAGTCTGCTTGTAGCAAGTCGCTGGTGGAACGCTGCCAAGTGCGCTCGTTTTCCCGCATGAGTCGCGCGCGTTCAACGTGCGCCTGAAGCGGCACGGAACGGTGGACCGCCCGCGCCCACAAGGTGGCGAGGCAGCGGTTGCAGCCGCGTGGTGTCAGGGCGCCAGCAGGCGCTGGCGCTTCTGGGTCTGGTCGATGAAGCGCTGCAGGTTGCGCGTGACTTCGCTGGTGGGGCAGGCGATCTCGCAGCCCAGGCGCACGCCGCGCGAGTCGGGGTTGATGGCGGTCACGTGCTGCAGGCGCAGCGAGGTGACGATGCGGGTATCGACGTCAAGGTCGAGCTGCACACCATTGAGCAGCACCCCAGGCTGCAGCGGCGGCACGTCGTCAGGAAGGAACAGCGCGCAGCCGCCGATGCTGAGGTCGAGCACACGCAAGGCCAATTGCATGTCGGGGATCATGGGATGGCGCATGTTGGCCGTGGGCGTGGCGCGCAACAGCGGGCGCACGCGGTAGGCATGGCGGCGCTGAAAGCGAAACATCTCGCGTGGCATGGCGCAGGTCAGCACGCAGGAATTGCCATGCACCAGAACCAGGCCCTGGGCGTCGAATTGCAGCTTGACGCTGTCGAGGTAGGCCACGGCCACCGCGTCTTCGGCGTCGATGAGGTCTTGCACCTGGCTGGTGTCGTCGGCGGTGAAGCTCAACACGTTGCGGGTGGCGTCGATCGACCAGAGCGTGGTGGTGTACACCGTGCCGTCGCTGCCATTCAGGTTGACGAGCACGTTGCCATCGGCCAGGCGCTTGAGCATGGCCAGCAATTCGGGCCGCACTGAAATGCGAAAGTCATCAAGGCCGCCATGTGCGGCGGCCAGCGATTCGAGCGGCATTGGCAACGTGTCCAAGCGATCCCCCTGCGGTATAGGATTTTGTTGTTGTCTCAGTGGATGCTCTTCGGGCGGCCTGCCAGCAGGCTGTCCAGGTCTTCAAGCCAGGGTTCGGCCAACTGGCGAATCTCGGCATCGTTGATCAAAATGCGCTGCATGATGCGCGACTTCAGTTGCGCCTCTTCAACACCCAGTTGCTGCGCCGAGGCCGCATGCTTCAGTTGCGAAATCAGCAGCGCGCAGGCGCCTTCCAGCTTCACGACCTGGTCCCAGTCGCCACGGCGAGCGGCCACCAGCATGTCGGCACTGGCCTGCTCGATGGCCTCGTAATAGTTGAGCAAAGCGGAATTCATGGCGTCTCCCAGGGCTTGGGATGAAAAGTCGGAGTGCATGCGCTTGCGCAGGTTCATGGGGAAACCTTGCCGGCCATTTCAGCCCAGGCGCGGTACAGCGGGTCGATGAGCTGAGCGCACTCTTCGATGGCCTGTTCGTCGTTGTGGCGGTTGGCCTGCGTGAGACGCAGCGTGATGTAGGCGTACAGGTCGTTGAGGTCGGCCGCCAGGCGCCCGCCCTCTTTCAAGTTGAGCCCGCCTTTGAGGCCTTCTTCGATGATGCGGACTGCGCGGCCAATGGCCTCGCCCTTGGCTTCGATGTTGCCGTTGCGCATTGCGCCTCGGGCCTGGGCCAGGGTGTCGAGCAAGCCCTCGAAGAGCATTGCCACCAAGCGGTGGGGCGAGGCCCCGTCCACAGCGGTGGTGACACCGACTTGTCGGTAGGCGCCCAGTTGGCGGCTGTTGGATTTGGCGTGAACGGCTGAAGCGAACATGGCGGTCGGTGCTTTCTGCATGGAACCTGATGTTTTGTTATCGGTTCATGGGGGGGCGAGCTTGAGCCCCGCGTTATCCCTTGCGTCACACCGGAAGGCCCGGGAAGAAGGGGCTTATCAGGCCCTTCGGGCGCTCAAGTTCCGGGGTGACCCCAAGCGGGCCTTTTGAACGTGCAAACACCCCTTGCGGGGTGTTTGCACCGCGAACGGCGGGCGCGATTCAGTGGCGCAACTCAACGACGCAACTCAATGACGCAACTCAGGGGTGATCAGGGACGATCAGGACGAGCTCTTGTTCCAGGCCGCCATCTGCTGCGAGATGTAGTTGTTGAGCGACGTGAGGCCTGCCATCTGCGTGTCGAGCGTGCTGTATTGCTTGCGCAGCCGCGCCTCGGTGAGCGCCAGGCGGGTCGAGATCTCCTCTTGCCGCTTCTGGTTCAACGTGAGGCTGCTGGTCAGGCCGGCGCTGCGTGTGGTCAGCGCCCCTTCCGTGCCCAGCAAGTTGTCGGCAAGGCGGCGCAGGCGCGTGCCCACCCCGTCTTGCGTCGAGTCAGCGATGTTGCTGGCCGAGAACAACTTGCGCATCTCGGTCGGGTTGTTCAGCGCCGTGGTGAGCTTGGCTTCATTGACCTTCAAACTGCCATTGGCCTGCACTTCAAGGCCGATCGAGCGCAGCGACGAGAAGGTGCTGGAAGCCGAGGTTTCGTCGGTCAAGGCGTTGCGGAGCTGGCGCTGCAAAGACACGGCGGTGCTGTCGCCTTGAAGCTTGCCGGCCGTTTTGGTGGCGGCGTCGTACTTGGTTTGCGTGACCAGCATCGAGGCCATCGCGTTGTACGACTCCACGAAGGTCTGCAACGTCTTCTTCACGCTTTCCTTGTCTTGCGCCACGCTGACCTGCGTGGGGCCGGTGGTGAGCTTGTTCAAAGTCACCGTCAGGCCGTCCATCACTTCGGTGAGCGTGTTGCTCGACGACGTGATGGCCAGCCCGTTGATGGTGGCCCGCGCATTGGTGGCTGGCTGCGTGAGCGTCATGGCAGACGACTCTGGCTGCGTCTCATCAAAGCTGAACGCCGCGCCGCCACCGCCGCCGGAGATCGAGAACGCGTTTTCGGTGCCGCTCTTGCTGGAGCTGATGACGAGCCGCGCGCCGGTGGTGTCGTTGACGATCACGGCCGTCACGCCGCCGCCAGCCGCATTGATCTTGTTGCGCACCGTGGCCAGGGTGTCGGACGAACTGATGGCGATGTCGAGCGGCGGGAAGTCGGGTTGGCCACTGAACGACACCTGCATGCTGCCCTCACCCACCAGGGTGTCGGAAGACTCGTAGGTGGCGCTGACCACGGCTTGCGGCGCCGCGAGGCTTTGCACCTCGACGGCGTAACTGCCGGCCACGGCACCGCTGCCGGCCGCCACGGTGACGGCTGTCGGGTCGCTCGACGTGGCGGTGGCCGCCCCCCAGGTGTCTGCCTGGGTGAGCTTGAGCGCGGCGTCGCGGAACGTGGAGACAGCCGACTGCAACTGACCGAAAGCGGAAATCTTGGTCTGGATCGTCGAAGCTTGGGTTTGCAGTTGCTGAACCGGACGCTGCTCAAGCGTCATGAGCTTCGTGACGATCGATTCAACATCCAGGCCACTTCCGATGCCTGCGGAACTGATGCTCGCCATGGCAATGCCTTTCAGGTTGCGGACTGCGTGCGGGGTTTAACTCACCCCGACCACGGTCCGGAAATACAAAAAACGGGACAACCAAGCAAGCCTGGATATCCCGTTTTCGGCACCCTGTGCCAAGAACTTTAGGCCAGCCGCGTGAGATTTTGTTAGCGCTGCAGCAGGGAAAGTACCTGCTGAGGCAGCTGGTTGGCCTGCGCCACCATGGCGTTGCCGGCCTGTTGCAGGATCTGCGCACGCGACAGCGCGGCGGTTTCTGCGGCGAAGTCGGCGTCCATGATCCGGCCGCGTGCGGCCGACAGGTTTTCGGCAAACACCTGCAGGCTGCCAATCACCGAATCGAAACGGTTCTGTGCAGCGCCGAAGGTGGCACGGGCGGTGGTCACGTCCATGATGGCCGTGTCGAGCGCCGCCATGGATGCCTGGGCGGCGGTGCCGTCAGCGCCGCTGACCAGCAGGGCCGAAACCGCGGTGGACGTGACGGTCAAGTCCACCGAGCTGATCATGATGGTGTCGGTGGCGTCGGTGCCGGCGCCGATCTGGAACGAAAACGGTGTGGCGGCGGCGGCGGCGTCAAACAACACCGTGCCGTTGAACCGGGTGCCATCGACGATGCGGGTCACTTCAGCGCTGAGCTGCGTGAATTCGGCCTGCAGGTTGTCGCGGTCTTGCGTGTTGTTGGTGCCGTTGGCCGACTGCACGGCCAGTTCCCGCATGCGCTGGAACAGGTCGCCGACCTTGCCCAGGGCGCCTTCAGCCGTCTGCGACAGCGAGATCGCGTCGTTGGCGTTACGGACAGCTTGGTTCAAGCCGCGAATCTGCGTTGTGAATCGCTCGGAAATAGCGAGACCTGCTGCGTCGTCTTTTGCACTGTTAATGCGTAAGCCGGACGAGAGGCGTTGCAGGGCTGTCGCCAACTGGCCCTGTGACGTGTTGAGGTTGCGCTGTGCATTCAGCGAAGCCACATTGGTGTTGATGATCTGAGCC
>JAYSYW010000073.1:0-13638 GCA_043727255.1 Rhizobacter sp.
CCCGCCCTGCCAAGGCCGCGAGCTGAGTGAAGCCACCATCAGCGCCGAATACAACAAGCCGCAAGGCAGCAAGGCCCACAGCAGCCCGGCCACGGCGGGCGGGCGGGCACTGTCGATGTTGAGCGTGTGCAAGCGCAGGGTTTGCCACACCCGATGCGCCACAACGTCAAGCCACGCGGGTTGCTTGCCCAGCCACAACAAGCTGATGCCAAGCGCCACCACGGCCACATGAAACATCGCCCAAAAGGGTTTGAGCAGCACGAGGTGCGAAGCCGCCCACTGCAACAGCCCGGCCGATGAAGCCACGGCCGCGCCAAGCAAGGCATAGCCGGTGATGCGGCCGGC
Source organism: Rhizobacter sp. (assembly GCA_043727255.1). GTDB lineage: Bacteria > Pseudomonadota > Gammaproteobacteria > Burkholderiales > Burkholderiaceae_C > Rhizobacter. The sequence continues at coordinate 346 of JAYSYW010000073.1, forward strand.
TTGAAACGCCCACAGGCGCCGCGTGGTGCGGCCAATGCCGGTGGTGGCCGCGCCGCACATCGCCACGCAGTGCGGGCCGCCGGCCAGCCCCATCAGCAGTGCGGTGAACACGAGCCCGGTGAACATCGGGTGATCCGAAGTCAATGCCTTGAAGTCAGATGATTCGAGAGAAGCGCGCCCGGCTGCGTTCGGCCTGCAGGTGTTTGTCGAACACCATGGCCACTGCGCGCACGAAGTACCAGCCGATGGGCGTGACGCGCAGGCCGTCGTCTTCCAGGCGCACCAGGCCTTGTTCAGCCAGCGGCCGCAGGCGTTCGAGTTCGGCTGCGAAGTACTGGCGGAAGTCCACCAAGTGCGACGATTCAATCGACTCATAAACCAGGTGGCCCTGGCACATGATGGCCATGATGACGGCGCGGCGGATCAGGTCGTCGCGCTCCAGCGCCAGGCCGCGCACCACCGGCAATTGCCCTTGGCGCAAGGCGTCGAAGTATTCGGGCAACGACTTCGCGTTCTGGCTGTAGGTGGTGCCCACACGGCCGATGGCCGACACGCCAAGCGCGATCAGGTCGCAGTCGGGTTGCGTGCTGTAGCCCTGGAAGTTGCGGTGCAGCCGGCCCTGGCGCCGCGCCACGGCAAGCGAGTCTTCGTGCAGCGCGAAGTGGTCCATGCCGATGTAGTCGTAGCCCCGGGTGGTGAAGGTGCCCAGCGCGGCGGCCAGCATGGCCACCTTGTCGTGCGGCGCAGGCAACTCGTCCTGCGCGATGCGGCGCTGTGGCTTGAAGCGCTCGGGCAGGTGCGCGTAGGCGTAGAGCGCAATGCGGTCGGGCCGCAGGCCCTGCACCTGTTGCAAAGTGCGGTTGAACGACTCGACCGATTGTTTGGGCAGGCCGTAGATCAAATCCATGTTGATCGAGTCGAAGCCGATGCGGCGCGCCCCAGCCATCAGCTCTGCCACCTGCTCGTAAGGCTGCACGCGGTGCACCGCCTTTTGCACGGCGGGGTCGAAGTCTTGAACACCCAGGCTGATGCGGTTGAAGCCCAACGAGGCCAGGTGGGCAAGCCGCTCCACCGACACGGTGCGCGGGTCGATCTCAATCGAATACTCGCCACCAGGCACCAGCTTGAACACGCGCTGGATGGCCTGCATCAGCCGCTGCAACTCGGCGTCGCTCAGGAAGGTGGGCGTGCCGCCACCGAAGTGCAATTGCGACACCGGCGTGCCGGTGCCCAGCACGCGGGCATGCAGTTCCAGCTCGGTCTCAAGCGCTTGAAGGTAGTCGTCGGCCCGCTCGTGGTGGCGGGTGATGACTTTGTTGCAGGCGCAGTAGTAGCAAACCGATTCGCAAAACGGAATGTGCACATACAGCGACAAGGGCGTGCGCGAGCCGCCAGCCGCGCCGACACCATGAGTCCGCAGTTCCAACGCTGCGCGGTAGTGGTCGGCGGTGAAGGCCTCCACAAAGCGGTCGGCCGTGGGGTACGAGGTGTAGCGCGGGCCGGTCACGTCAAAGCGTTCCAGCACGTCGCACGAAATGGAGGGAGGGGCCAAGGTCGTCATGGCGGCACTTTGCGCGGCATCGGCGCCTTGCACCTTGATCCATCTCAAGCAGCCGAAGGGGGCCGCGCCGAACAATTGATTCATTGTTTGAGGCCCCTCATGCTTGATTCCCAAAACCCTTCAGACCCCACCATCATCGACCGCACGCCAGCGCCCAACAAGCTGCACGAATTGAAGGTGGCCTGTTCAAGCTGCAACCTGCGTGAGCTGTGCCTGCCCCTGGGCCTGAACCCGGTGGATTCCGACCGGCTCGACACCCTGGTGGGCAGCCGCAAGACCGTGGCGCGAGGCAAGGCCTTGTTCCACGCCGGCGACCCCTTCGACGCGCTGTACGCGGTGCGCACCGGCTTCTTCAAGACCTGCGTCTCGACCGAAGACGGGCAGAGTCAGGTCACCGGCTTTCAGATGGCGGGCGAGTTGATGGGCATGGACGCCATCAGCCAAGACCAGCACACCTGCGACGCCATCGCACTTGAAGACTCACAGGTCTGCGTGATTCCTTATGCGCAACTCGAAGTGCTGTCACGCGAGTTCACTGAACTGCAGCACGCCTTTCACAAGATCATGAGCCGCGAGATCGTGCGCGACCACGGCGTGATGCTGCTGCTGGGCAGCATGCGTGCCGAAGAACGACTGGCCGCCTTTTTGCTGAACCTCACCAAGCGGCTGCACGCACGGGGGTTTTCACCTTCGTCGCTGGTGCTGCGCATGACACGGCAAGAAATAGGCAGCTACCTTGGCCTGAAGCTTGAAACGGTCAGCCGCACCTTCTCGAAGTTTCAAGACGACGGGCTGCTTGAGGTGAAGCACCGGCAGGTGCACGTGCTCAACGAAGACGGCCTGCGCAAGCTGGTGAACGGCAATGGCTTCTGAGCACGGTTCGGCCGGCAACATGCCGTGCCGCATGTCATGCCTCAAGTTGAGCTTGCCGCAAGCTCATCAACGCTGAGGCATGAGCGCGGATTTTTCAGAACGGTGTTTTCAGCGCAGCAAGCACGTCAGTCACCAATTGGTTGGCGGTTTGCGTGTCGTCTTCCCGAACCTGTGACGACGCGAGCCGAACCACCACCAGCTTTTCAGACGGCACCACCACCGTGATCTGGCCCTGGAAACCGCGCGCGAAGTAAGTGCCGGCCGGTGCTTTCATCGGACCCCACGGCACACCCCATGCCTCCACCAAACCATCCAGGCTGTTGTTGAAGAAGCCGGCGCCATAGCCGGTGCCGGGGCTCGCCGTGGTGCTGCGCGCCACCCAGCCGGCCGGCAAGATGCGCCGCCCGCCCGCCATGCCGTCGTTCAGGTAGAGCTGCCCGAAGCGGGCCCAGTCGCGGGCCGACGCGAACATGATGTTCGAGCCGATGGGTGTGCCGGTGGTGTCAAATTCCAAGGTCACGTGGCGCATGCCAAGCGGGCCGAACAGTTCGCGGTGCGCGAACTGCAGCACGTCATCGGTCTTGCCGCCGACGGTGTCGCGCACGATGCGCGACACGAGCAGGTACTGGCCGTCGCTGTAGTTCCAGCGCGTGCCGGGGGCAACTGCCAGCGCGGCGGTGGCGGCCGCACCGCCTTTGTCACGCTCCAGGTAAACCAGTTGGCTGTCGCGGTCGAAGCCGCTTTTGGTTTGGTCGATGTCCAGGCCCGATGTCTGCCGCATCAACTGGTCGGTGGTGATGGCATGGCGCGGGTCGGCGGGGTCTCGCCACTCGGGCACTGGCGCCGGCTGGTCGATGTTCAGCCGGCCCTGGCGCACCAGAATGCCGACCATCGCGTTGACCACCGACTTCGTCATCGACCAACCGATCACCGGCGTGTCCACCCCGAAGCCCGCCGCATAACGCTCGGCGATCACCTGGCCGTCGCGCAACACCACCACCGCACGGGTGCGGCGAAACGGTGGTTTGGCGGGCTCGGCAAAAGCGCGGTCAAGGGCGGCCTGCAGGCGGGGGTCTGAGGGTGCGACGACCGCCGGGCCGGCGATTTCAGGCAGCGCGACCGGCACGACCGGCAGCGGTGCCAACGCCACAGGCTCGACCGGCTCGCCGGCTGGCACCAGCATGCAGCCCAGCCCGTCGCGGTAGACGGCGCGGCTCTCGAACATGCCCGCCACGCTGGCCGTCACCTCGCGCTTGGCGGGGTCGAGCCGGTGGCTCATGCCCCAGTTGACGAGCCGCATGCCGGGGATGGGCTGCACCGTGTCGGCAAACACCTTGTCGGGTGCCAAGCCTGAGACGAAAGCACTGGAACACAACACCTGGCTGGTGAAGCCGGTGGACGTGTGTACCGCCCGGTCGATGCGCAACGCGGCACAGCCGGTGAGCACGGTGGCCGCAGCGGCGGCGGTCAGAACGAGGAGCAGTGAAGTTCGCACGGGGGGCATCCACAAAGTGAGGGTGCCGCACAGTGCCCGGCCAGGCGAACGGTGTCTTGCCGCTTCTGAAAAAGGCTGGCTGATTGTTGAAATCGGCCATCCGTCAGCCGTCAATGCAGGCAAAAGCCCTGTTCAGGTGGCCTTTTCAGTGCCCAAATTGTTCTGCGCCAGGTTTGTCGTGGATCGCAAAACGGTTCGCCAGCGTGGTGCTGGCCTCGTTCATGCCGACCACTTCGACCGCCGCGCCCTGGCGCTTGAACTTGAGCACCACCTTGTCGAGCGCGCTGATGGCGGTGATGTCCCAGAAGTGCGCGCGGCTCACGTCGATGCGCACGTGTTCCACCGCTTCCGAAAAGTCGAAGCCGCCGATGAAGGCTTCGGACGACGCGAAAAACACCTGGCCCACGACCGTGTAAGTGCGCTGGCGGCCTTCGTCTTCACTGCGGCGGTCGATGCGCAACAGCCGACCCACCTTGTGCGCGAAGAAGATGCCCGACAGCAGCACGCCGACGAACACCCCCTTGGCGAGGTCGTGCGTGGCAACGGTGACCACCACGGTGGCAAGCATCACCACGGTCGAGCTGGGTGGGTGAGCCCGGAGGTTGCGGATCGAGCCCCACCGGAAGGTGCCGATGCTGACCATGACCATCACGGCGACCAATGCCGCCATCGGAATCTGCTTGACCCAGGGGCCGAGAAAGACGACGAGGATCAGCAGGAACAGCCCTGCCACGAAGGTGGAGAGCCGGCCCCGACCGCCCGATTTCACGTTGATGACCGACTGGCCAATCATGGCGCAGCCCGCCATGCCGCCGATGAAGCCGGTGGTGATGTTGGCCGTGCCCTGCCCCACGCACTCGCGGTTCTTGTTGCTGGAGGTGTCGGTCATCTCATCGACGATCTGCGCCGTCATCATCGATTCCAGCAGGCCGACCACCGTCAGCGTGGCGGCATACGGCAAGATGATCTTCAGCGTCTCAAGATTCAGCGGCACGTCGGGCAGCAGGAAGATCGGCAGGCTGTCGGGCAACTCGCCCATGTCGCCGACCGTGCGGATGTCCAGGCCCAGGGCCATGGCCACGCCGGTCAACACCACGATGCAGACCAGCGGCGAGGGCACCACCTTCGTGAGGTACGGCAGGCCGTAGATGATGGCCAGGCCCGCCGCCGTCATCGCGTAGACAACCCAGGTGACGTTTGTCAACTCGGGCAGTTGCGCCAGGAAGATCAGGATCGCCAAGGCATTGACGAAGCCGGTGACCACCGAACGCGACACGAAGCGCATCAGCGAACCGAGCCTCAGCAGGCCGGCGGCGATTTGCAGCACGCCGGTCAAGAGGGTGGCCGCCAGCAGGTACTGCAGGCCATGCTCTTTGACCAGCGTGACCATCACCAAGGCCATGGCCCCGGTGGCGGCCGAGATCATGCCGGGCCGCCCGCCCGCGAATGCGATCACCACCGCCATGCTGAACGAGGCATAGAGCCCGATCTTCGGATCGACGCCCGCGATGATGGAAAAGGCGATGGCCTCTGGAATCAGCGCCAGCGCCACAACAAGGCCGGCGAGCAGGTCACCACGGACGTTGGAGAGCCAGTCCTGGCGGATGGATGAATACGTCATGGGCAATGGGGTACGAAACCGGCACGGCCGGCTGTCTTTCAGCAAAGGAGGGAAAAGCGGCGTGCGGCAACTGCGTTGCCGGCCAGAAGACACAAGCGGCCGGGCAAGCCGAGAGTCGGCCTGCGGCGAAGGGTTCAAATCCGGTATCCATCTCCGTTCGCACTGAGCCTGTCGAAGTGGCTGCCCATTCCGGGCTTGGGCTTCGACAAGCTCAGCCCGAACGGGTTCGGAGCAATGCAGGGGCGCGCATTCTATTTGGCGAGAACCGCAGGAGCCGCAGAGCCGCGATCAGGCCGGCGCCAGGGGCCCCGGTGTGAGGGGGTTGGGGCGGTGAAGGGCACATGCCCCCCTCGGCCACCGCGCCAGGCTGCATCGGCACAGGCCCAAAAACGCGCTCCGCCACAATCCAGGCATGACCCAGACCCTCCCCACCACGCCCGCCGGCCCGTCTTTCAGCAGCCTTCCTCTTCCGCCGCAGGTGCTGGCCAACCTGGAACGGCTGGGCTATGCGCAGATGACACCGATCCAGGCCGCCAGCCTGCCGATGGCCCTGGCCGGCAAGGACGTGATCGCCCAGGCCAAGACCGGCAGCGGCAAGACCGCCGCCTTCGCGCTGACGCTGCTGGCCAACTTGAACCCGCGTCGTTTCGCGGTGCAATCGCTGGTGCTGTGCCCCACGCGCGAGCTGGCCGACCAGGTGACGCAAGAGATTCGCCGCCTGGCGCGCGCCGAAGACAACATCAAGGTGATGACGCTGTGCGGCGGCGCCACCATGCGGCCGCAAATCGCCAGCCTCGAGCATGGCGCGCACATCGTGGTGGGCACGCCGGGCCGCATCCTCGACCACCTGGCGCGTGAAACGCTGGCGCTTGACGCGCTGAACACGTTGGTGCTCGACGAAGCCGATCGCATGCTCGACATGGGTTTCGCCGAAGACATCGCCAACGTCATCAAGCACTGCCCGAAGCAGCGCCAGACGCTGCTGTTTTCGGCCACCTACCCTGAAGACGTGATGAAGATGGCGAGCCGCTTCATGCGCGACCCGCAAGAGGTGAAGCTCACCGAGCGCCACGCCACCAACAAGATCCGCCAGCGCTTCTATGAGGTGAAAGAGACCGAACGGCTGCATGCGGTCGGCCTGTTGCTCAACCACTACCGGCCTGCCAGCACGCTTGCCTTCTGCAACACCAAGGCGCGTTGCCGCGAACTGGTGGCGGTGCTGCAGGCGCAAGGCATCGTGGCGCTCGAGTTGCATGGCGACCTTGACCAGCGTGAACGCGACCAGGTGCTGGTGCAGTTTTCAAACCGCAGCTGCAGCGTGCTGGTGGCAACAGACGTGGCCGCGCGCGGGCTCGACATCGCGCAGCTCGAAGCCGTGGTCAACGTGGACATCACGCCAGACATCGAGGTGCACACCCACCGCGTGGGCCGCACCGGCCGCGCCGATGAAGAAGGCTGGGCCTTCAGCCTGGCCAGCATGGACGAGATGGGCCGCGTGGGCCGCATCGACGAGATGCAAGGCAGCACCAGCGTCTGGCACCCGTTGAGCGAGCTGACCGCGAGCACCGAAGAACCCCTGCGCCCGCCGATGGTGACGCTTCAAATCCTGGGCGGCCGCAAAGAAAAAATCCGCCCGGGCGATGTGCTGGGCGCGTTGACCAAAGACCTCGGCTACACCGCGCAGCAGATCGGCAAGATCAACGTCAACGAGTTTTCGACCTACGTGGCCGTGGACCGTGACATCGCCAAAGACGCCATGCGTGGCTTGAACGCTGGCAAGGTGAAGGGCAAGTCGGTGAAGGTGCGCCGGCTTTGATCCACAAGCCCCGCTGACCCTTGCAAGCACCTGCGGTTCCTTGCTTGCACCTAGGGTTAGGGGAGCTGCCCGCGTGAGCGTTGCGATGCCACGGTGCGTCGCCTACTGTTTGTGAGCGGGGCTTGGGGACAAGCTGACATACCGGCCGCAAGGCCGGGTTGAGGAATGTGCTCTGCCCCGCGCCAACCATCTTCAAACGGGAGCTCACCATGGCAGACGCATCAAAGGACCAAATCAACGAACTGGTGTCACGGGTCACCGCCACCGTAGTCAAGGAAATGGGCAGCGCATCCGCTGGCAACTTCAGCGTGAATGACCTGCGCACACAGGCAACCGACCTCGCCAAGGTCGGCGACTCAGTCGCCTGGGAAATCAGCTACAAGACATCGAAGGTCGGCCTCGCCGAGCTGGGCAGCGAAGCCGCACGCGCGGGCGCCGCAGTGGCTTGGGAGATCAGCTACAAGACCTCCAAGGCGGGTTTCGACACGGGCTCGGCGCTCGGCTAGGGGCCCACCATGTTCAGCGACCGTATCTGGCGCGGCGTTGAGTCGCTCCTGGACGAGTACGCCCATGTGCGGCGGGGTGACACGGTGGTCGTTCTCTACACGAGCGACAGCCATGAGCCCGCCGCCTGGGCATCGGCGGGGTTGGAGCTGCGTGAGATCGAGACGCGGCGTGTCTGGATGGCACCTCTGCACGACCCCGGCTTCACGCAACGCCTGGCGCAGGCACTGTCTTCGGCCCCTGTGCAAGACCGGCTGGTGGTGCTGTCTTTCGAGCGCGACACCATGTCGCACACCAACGAACTGCATGCGGCCTTGTCGGTTTACCCAAGGAACAAGCGCGTGGTGCTGCGCATGATCAGCGCGAGCGCTGAGGTATTCCGTGACGCGCTGTGCGCCACACCACAAGACCTGTCGGCACGCAACGCAACCCTGCTCGCGCAATGCATGCCAGCACAGCGGCTGCACATCAGCACCGCGAGCGGCACCGAGCTTGACGTGACGCTCGACCCTCGTCTGCGTTGGATCAGCAACCGCGGCTCGGCCCGCCCCGGCGGCACCGTCGTGCTGCCTGCCGGTGAAGTGGCAACCTGCCCCGCCAACGTGAGCGGCACCTTCGTGGCCGACTTCGCCTTCAACATCAACACCGTCACCTCACGCGACGCACGGCTGGACCGATCACCTGTGACGGTGCGCCTTGAAGCGGGCCGCGCCGTGTCGGTCACGTGTGCCGACCCCAGCCTGCAACGCTTCCTCGATGAATGCTTTGCGATGGAGCATGCGCACAAGGTGGGCGAGCTGGGCTTTGGCACCAACCCCGGCGTGGGCGAGCCGATTGCGCTCAACTCGCACATGAACGAGCGCTGCCCCGGCGTGCACCTGGGCTTCGGCCAGCACAACCAAGACGAAACCTTGATGGGCTACCAGTGCCAGATCCACCTCGACCTCATCGCCCGGGGCGGGCAGGTCTGGATCGACGACTGCCCGCACCCGATCGACTTGGCCAAGCTGCAGCCTTCCACCGAGCCCCACCCACTGCACGCCCGCGACGAAGACGTGTTCGCGCCCGGCTCCGATGAACCCGACGAGCCACCCGACACGCAAGACTGCTGCGGCCTGATCGGCCCTGATGGCCCGCGCCTGTGCAGCGTGTGAAGCCCCATGCGCAACCACTGGACGGAACACGCCGCCGCGCTGGCGGCGGCCTACCTGCAGGGCGATGGCGCGCTGCGCTTCGCGGTCGTCACGCGCGCGCTGCTCGCGCACCTGCGGCTGCTGGGGCCCACGCCCGCCCGCGTGCTCGACATCGGCGGCGGCCAGGCGCGGCAAGCCGTTCAGCTGGCACAAGCCGGCCATGAAGTCACGCTGCTCGACATCGACCCGGTGATGCTGAACGCGGCCGCCGAAGTGCTGGCCGCAGAACCCGCTGACGTGCGCCAGCGCGTGCGGCTGGTGCAAGGCCCGGGCGAAGAAGCAGCCACGCGTGTGGGCGGTGGCTTTGACCTCGTGTGCTGCCACAGCGTGTTGATGTACCTCGAGAACCCGATGCCGCTGCTGAGCGCACTGGTGCAGGCCACGCGGCCCAGCGGGCTGCTGTCGGTGCTGTCGCTCAACACCGACGCGGTGGCCATGCGCGCCGGCTTGCAAGGCCACTGGCAAGAGGCGGTTGATGGGCTGAAGATGGGCTGCGAAGCAGGTGCCGCCTACCTGCCCACGTCAGACCCGCCACTGCGCGAAGTGCGGGCCTGCCTGGAAGCCCAAGGCGCACCCATGCTGGCCTGGTACGGCGTCGGCATCTTCACCGACCACCTCAGCGGCGCGGTGGTGGCGCCCGACCCGCAGCTCGTGATCGAAGCCGAATGGCTGGCCGGGCTCAAAGACCCGTACCGGGGCGTCGCGCGCTGCTTTCATCTGGTGGCGCGCAAAGGCTGAGCGACGCAAGGGCTGAAAGAAACAAGGTCCGAAGGATCGGACCGCCGCCTGCGTCAAGGCACCACCGCCAGCGTCAGGGCACAGCCACCGGCGTGTAGCCCGCCTCCTGGATGGCCGCACGCAGTTCAGCCGCGTTCGCGGCCGCAGGCTCCAAGTGAACCCGGTGGGTGGGCAGGTCGATGCGCACCACGGCGTGGGGGTCGGCGGCTTTCAAGGCCTGGGTGATGGCGCCGACGCAGTGGCCGCAGGTCATGTCATTGACTTCAAAAGCAATCATGGTGGTTCCTTGGTTGGGGTTGACCGGGAACAGACTGTCAAGCTTCCCCCATTGGAAACTCAAGCCCTGGCGGCGATGACCCCACGGCCGGCAAACCTTTCGTCTGGTGCTTGACCTTCCCACCGAGGGAACCTTGAGCATCCCGATCGGGTCAGCCAGGGACTTGTGCACACCGCGACCCAAAAGGAGACCTCCATGACACCCATGAACATCGGCCGGGCCGCTCAGGCCTCAGGCGTATCGGCCAAGATGATCCGGCACTACGAAGAGGTGGGCCTGCTGCCAGCGGCGGCGCGCACCGAAGCCGGCTACCGCCAGTACAACGACACCGACGTGCACACCTTGCGCTTCGTGCGCCACGCCCGCGACTTGGGGTTCTCCATCCCCGACATCGGCCAGCTTGTCAGCCTGTGGCAGAACCGGGGGCGGCCGAGCCGGCAGGTCAAGCTGCTGGCGCAGGCGCACATCCAAGAGCTGGAACGCAAGGCGCAAGAACTGCTGGCCATGAAGGCCACGCTCGAACATCTGGCCAGTTGCTGCCACGGTGACGACCGGCCCGACTGCCCCATCCTTGATGGCTTGGCGAACACCGGCTTCACCACACGCACCGAGCCCCCGAAAAGTCGCCCGCTGGCAGGCGGCACCAAGCAGCGCCGGGCACCGGCCCTGCGCGCCACGGCGGCCAGCAAATGACCGCTGCTGTGCCGCTTCAGCTTCCCCTCCGCTGGTTCTGGCCCATCGCCTGGTTGATGCTCTCGGGCGCAGCCATCGCCAACCCACCGGCCGCAAACAAACCCGCCCGCCCCAACCCGCTCGATGCCCACGCGCCGGTGCCGCCCGCCATGCATGAGTCCGCCTTCGCCCGCTACCGCAGCGGTGGCGAACTGGTGGTTCAGCCATGGAAGGAATCGAACGACACCGTGGGCCGCATCGGCGGCTGGCGCGGCTATGCACGCGAAGCGACAAACGCCAATGCCCCTGCGGCGGTGGCCCCGGCTGCATCAGTACCCCAAGCCATGCCACCTCCCAGCGGCACTCCCCACAAGCACCACTGATCCGCATGCCCACGCTTTCACTCTCTCGCGCTTCAACGCCCTTGCGCCGCAGCGCACAGGCCCTGGCCGCGTTGCTGCTGGCCGGCTGCGCCAGCTTCAGCCCCGATGGTGGCTTTGGCCCTGTTGAAGATGTCGCCAAAACCCGGCTCGGCAAAGACCTGCGCTGGTCGCGCAACGAAGCCGACCAAGACACCATCGGCCGGCGCGTGGCCGAACTGCTGGCAAAGCCTTTGTCGATGGACGACGCGGTGCAGGTCGCCTTGCTCAACAACCGGGGTTTGCAGGCCTCGTTCCACACGCTCGGCATCAGCGAGGCCGAACGCGTGCAAGCCGGCCGGCTGCCCAACCCGGGCTTCAGCTTCGGCCGCTTCACACGGGGCGACGAGGTCGAGATCGAACGCGGCGTTCACCTCAACCTGGCCCGCTTGATCGCCATGCCGATGGTCGGCGCCATCGAGTCGCGGCGTGTCGAACAAGCGCAGGGCGAAGCGGCTGCGCAGGTGCTGGCACTGGCCGCCGAAACCCGCAAGGCGTACATCAACGCCCTGGCCGCCGAAGAAGGCGTGCGCTACCAGCTGCAGGTGCGGCAGACCGCAGAAGCCAGCGCTGAACTGGCACGCCGCATGGCGCAGGTCGGCAACTTCAACAAGCTGCAGCAGATGCGTGAACAGAGCTTCTATGCCGAAGCCACGCAAGGCCTGGCGCGTGCCCAGCAGCAAAGCCTGGCCACGCGCGAGCGGCTCACACGACTGCTGGGCCTGTGGGGTGAACAAACCCGCTTCAAGCTGCCCGAGCGCCTGCCCGACCTGCCCCCGGCGCCGCAAGACCAACCCGACATCGAACGCTTCGCGCTCGCGCAGCGTGTGGACGTTCAGGCCGCCAAGCGCCACACCGAACAAACCGCCCACAGCCTCGGCCTCACGCGCACCACGCGCTTCATCAACGTGCTTGAACTGGGCCTGGCCCGCAACTCGTCGAACGAAGCGCCCACGCAGCGCGGCTATGAAATCAGCTTCGAGCTGCCGCTGTTCGACTGGGGCGGCGCGCGCGTGGCGCGGGCCGAAGGTGTGTACATGCAATCGGTGCACCGCGCGGCTGCAACCGCCATCAACGCACGTTCCGAAGTGCGTGAAGCCTATGGCGCGTACCGCTCGGCCTATGACATCGCCAAGCACCACCGCGACGAGATGGTGCCCCTGCGCCAACGCATCGCCGAAGAGAACCTGCTTCGCTACAACGGCATGCTGATCGGCGTGTTCGAGCTGCTGGCCGATGCACGCGCGCAGATCACCAGCGTGAACGGCTACATCGAATCACTGCGCGACTTCTGGCTTGCGCAAGCCGAACTCGACATGGCCTTGATCGGCCCGGCCCGCCTGGGCAATGCCGCATCGCCTGCCCCAGGTGGCACCCCAGCGGCCACGGCATCGCCTGCAGATGGCGGCCACTGACATGAAAGACCAGCCCATGGTTTCCCGACGTTCCTTCATCGGCGGCGCTGGCGCCGTGACGGCTGCCGTGAGCACCGCCGCCGTCAGCAAAGTGGCCATGGCCGCGCTGCCCGAGCCGGTGCTGCAGACGAAGCCCGACACCATGCCGCCACTGGTGCCACCCAACGGCCGGCCGTACCGCCCCGTCGCCACGCTCAATGGCTGGACCTTGCCCTGGCGCATGAACAACGGCGTGAAGGAATTCCACCTCGTTGCAGAGCCGGTGGTGCGCGAGATGTCGCCTGGCTTCAAGGCCCACCTGTGGGGCTACAACGGCCAGTCGCCCGGCCCGACCATCGAAGTGGTGGAAGGCGACCGCGTGCGCATCTTCGTCACCAACAAGCTGCCCGAACACACCACCGTGCACTGGCACGGCCAGCGCCTGCCCAATGGCATGGACGGCGTGAACGGGCTCACACAGCCGGCCATCCAGCCCGGCAAGACCTTCGTCTACGAGTTCGTGGCGCGCCGGCCCGGCACCTTCATGTACCACCCGCATGCCGACGAAATGACGCAGATGGCCATGGGCATGATGGGCTTCTGGATCACCCACCCCGCACCGCGCAAGGGCACCCGCCACCCGCTCATCGACGAGGTGGACCGCGACTTCGTGTTCTTGCTCAACGCCTACGACATCGACCCCGGCGCCTACACGCCCAAGGTGATGACG
>JAYSYW010000074.1:0-5806 GCA_043727255.1 Rhizobacter sp.
CGAGCGCGGCAGGTTCAACCATGCGCCACCCCATTGCGCATGCGCAAACCCAGCCACACACTCAGCCCCAGCGCCAGCAGCATGAAGGCTGCAGCGAAGCCACCAGGTCGTTCAGCGACCCGGCCACCACCATCACGCCACAAGCAATGGCGAAGTTGCCCGCCAGCAGAGCGCGGCTGGCCGCAGGCAGGTTCACTTCCACTCTCCGTGCCGGCAGCCACCACCCTCGCCGCATGAATCCGGAGGAGCCAAGCGGCCGCCGCGGAACCGGCTCCGCCGGGCCGCCAGCGGCGCCCCCCTGAAGGGGGAGGCGCAGAAGGCGCTCCGGGGGGGTCTCATCTCAATACCTTGAGGGCCTCGGGATTGATGATGTTGCTGGGCTCGTTGCGGATGAAGTTGATGACGTTGTTGAAGGCCGCACCAAAGTACATCTCGTAGCTGTCCTGCTCGACATAACCGATGTGTGGCGTGCAGACGGCGTTTTCCAGGCGCAGCAGCGGGTGGCCCTGCAGGATGGGTTCACTCTCGAACACGTCCACCGCCGCCATGCCGGGGCGGCCACGGTTGAGCGCGGCGACGAGCGCGCTGTCTTCCAGCAGTTCGGCGCGCGAGGTGTTGACGATCAGCGCCGTCGGTTTCATGCGCGACAGCGCGTCCAGGCGCACGATGCCGCGCGTCTGTTCGTTCAGACGCAAGTGCAGGCTCAGCACATCGCAGCGCTCGAAGAAACTCTCGCAGCTGTCGGCGGCCTGGTAGCCGTCGGCAACGGCGCGCTCGCGCGAATGGTCGCTGCCCCACACCAGCACCTGCATGCCGAAGGCGCGGCCGTAGCCGGCCACCAGGCGGCCGATCTTGCCGTAGCCCCAGATGCCCAGCGTCTTGGCCGAAAGCACCATGCCAATGCCGAAATTTGGTGGCATCGACGCCGCCTTCAGGCCGCTCTGCTGCCATGCGCCATGTTTGAGCGTGCCGATGTACTGCGGCAGCCGCCGCATCGACGCCATGATCAGCGCCCACGTCAGTTCAGCCGGCGCCACCGGCGAGCCGCCGCCTTCTGCGACCGCGATGCCCAACCGCGTGGCGGCTTCGATGTCGATGTGCGAACCGACGCGGCCGGTCTGCGCGATCAGCTTCAGGCGCGGCAGTTTTTCAAGCAGCGCACGCGGGAACTGCGTGCGTTCGCGGATCGGCACCAGCACCTCCACGTCGCGCAGCCGCACCGACAGCTGGCCGATGCCTTTCACCGTGTTGGTGAAGACCTTGGCATGGTAGGGCTCCAGCACCTGCGCGCAGCGCAGCTTGCGCACGGCGTCCTGGTAGTCGTCGAGGATGATGATGTTCACAGGCGGTGAAGTGCTCGTTCCAGAGGGGGGCGACCGTCGATTGTGCCCGTTGCCCGGCTTGCGGCCGAGGGCAGTAGCATCGCGCCTCGCAAGGAAAACGCAGGGTCGCCCCCCGTTTGCCTGGCCCCCTTGGGGGTGCACGTGGCTTGCCGCGTCATGGGGGCGCAACTTTCAACTCAGGAGACCCCCCGTATGTCGATCACCATGCATTCGGCCAGCGTGCCCGTCTTCGTGCACATGCTCAGCAACCTGTCGAAATGGATCGACAAGGCCGAAGCCCACGCGAAGGCCAAGAAGTTCGACCCGGCCGTGCTGCTGGCCGCGCGCCTTGCGCCCGACATGCTGGCGTTCACCAAGCAGGTTCAGATCGGCTGCGATGCGGCCAAGTTCGGTGTTGCGCGGCTGGCAGGCATCGCGCCGCCCAAGCAAGACGACAACGAAACCAGCCTGAGCGAGCTGCAGGAACGCATCACCGCGACGATCAACTTCCTGCACTCGGTGCCCGCAGAACAGGTGGATGGCTGCGAAGACAAAGACATCACCGTGCCCAGGATGAACGGTTCGATGGTGATGAAGGCCGAGGCTTACCTGAAGCACTACGCGCTGCCCAACTTCTTTTTCCACATCACCACCGCCTACGCGCTGCTGCGCCACAACGGTGTCGAGCTGGGCAAGGCCGATTTCCTGGCCCGATAACTTTCCTCGCCCGATAGCCCCAGGCCCCAGCGGTGGCCGCGCTACAGCGGCACGAAACTGGTGTCGTGGCCGCTTTGCGGAAAGGCCGCGTCAAGTTGCTCGTGAAGCTCGCGGCGATAGCGCTGGCCGCGTTCGGTGTCGGTTGGCAACGCCGCCAGCACCGACTCGCGCAGCCGCCACAGCTCGGTCACGTCGGCGGCCTGGCGCACCCGGTGGCACAGCAGTGCCGCGTTGGCACCGGCCAAGTTGGCGGTGGCCAGCATGAAAACCTGTTTCATCTCGACGAAAGCGCGTCGCGCCGCCACCCGGGCCAGCCGCTCTTGCGGCGTGCCGCAAATGAGCCACACCGGGTCGTGCCGGAAGGCGGGGTCGGGCACAGGGGCTGGGGCGGGCTGGGTCATGAGGCGTCGTCCAGCGGGGCAAAGCCGGAACGCGCCGAGCGCGTGGGGAAGTGCCGGTTCAAGCGGGCCAAGCGGTATTCGGCTTCGTCTTGGCTGTGATGGCACGACACGGCGCCGAAGACGCCGACCCGCAGGTGCCACAGCTCCTGCAATGAGCGCGCGGCCTGCACCTTGGCTTGCAGCAGGTTCACCTCAACCGTCAGCATGTCGGCCAGCGTGGCCTCGAATTCGTTTTTCGCCGCCGCCAGCACCACCAGTTCACGTTCACGCTGCTTCTTTCTGCTCAACACATCGGCCGGCAGGCGACCGGGCCAGACCGCGTCCACGCAGGCATGCCAAATCGACATCAGCAGGCGGCGCGAGCCCCCTGCGGCGCGGGCACGCGAAGGTGGGCAGGTTTCGGTGCGCGAGGTGGTGGCCGACCGACGCGTTGCGTCGTTGGCCTTGGTTTTGAGCGGCATGGCGATCCAGGTCATCAACAGTTCCCTCCCACCTTCGGTCTGCACTTTGCGTACTTGTGTGAATGTGTTTCGTCCATTTTGTGAATTGGTGCCAGATTTAAAGTGCCGAACAGCGGGGGCTTCACCTGCCAATTCCGTCACGGGTGGGGCAGGGCGCGGAGGTGGTCAAACCCTGATGCGCGGGCCGTCGGCAGCGGCCTACCCTTGGTAACTTCACCAATGTCCAAGGGAGAAAAAACAATGAAATGGATGCGACGCGGGGCCTGGCTGATGCTGCTGGCCATGGTCTGTGTGGCCGGTGCTTTTGGCCTTTACGTTCACTACGCTTTGCCCCAGACCGAAGGCGTGCTGAGGCTGCCCGACCTGGGTGCTGACGTTCGCATCGAACGCGACGCCCACGGCATACCGAGCATCCACGCGCCCTCGCGCAATGCCGCGCTGTTTGGCCTGGGTTTCGTGCACGCGCAAGACAGGCTGTGGCAACTCGAAACCCACCGCCGCATCGGCTCGGGCCGGTTGGCCGAAGCCTTTGGGCCGGCAGCTGTCGAGAACGACAAGTTCCTGCGTGCGCTGGGTGTGCGCCGCACCGCTGCGGCCCAATGGGCGGCCGCCAGTGCCGACAGCCGCGCGGCGGTGCTGGCCTACACCGAGGGCATCAACGCCTACCTGCGCCATGCGATGAAAGCGCGTCCGCCCGAAATGGTGTTGCTGGGCGTACAGCCCGAGCCCTGGACGCCTGAAGACAGCCTGGCCTGGGCCATCATGATGGCGTGGGACCTGGGCGGCAATTGGTCCGCCGAGTTGCTGCGCATGCGCTTGGCGCTCAAGCTGCCGGTCGAACGCATCAACGAATTGCTGCCGCCATACCCCGGCGACAAACCGCTGGCCACGGCCGACTACGCCGGGCTGTTCCGTTCGCTCAAGGTCGATGCCAACCTGGGCCGGCAAGCGTTATTGGCCGCGCCCGAATCGGGCTTGGAGGGCGTGGGCTCGAACAACTGGGTGCTCGACGGCAGCCGCACCACCACCGGCAAACCCCTGCTCGCCAACGACCCCCACCTCAAGCTGACCACGCCCGCGCTGTGGTACTTCGCCCGTCTGTATGCACCCGACTTCGAAGTGGCCGGCGCCACCATGCCCGGGTTGCCGGCGGTGGTGCTGGGCCAGAACAAACACCTCGCCTGGGGCTTCACCAACACCGCCCCCGACGTGCAAGACCTCTACCTCGAACGCATCCGCCCCGACGACCCGGCGCAATACCAGACGCCCGATGGCTGGGCGCGTTTCGAGCTGTTCGACGAGCGGATCAAGGTGCGCGGCGGCGCCGACGTGGCGGTGACCGTGCGCGCCACCCGGCATGGGCCGGTGATCTCAGACTTTGGTGGCGCGAGCGACGGCTTGACCGGCGCCCCGGGCCAGCCGGGTTATGCCCTGGCCTTGCGCTGGACGGCGCTTGACACCTCGGCCGACCTGGTTGAAGCACCGCTGGCTTCCAACAGCGCCAGCTCGGTCGAAGCCTTCGTGGAGTCGTCGGCGCGTTACGTGGCGCCGATGCAAAACGTGGTGGTGGCCGACACCACCGGCCGCATCGCCCGCGTGTCGGCCGGGCGCGTGCCCGTGCGTGGCGCTGACCACGACCTGAAAGGCCTGGTGCCCGCACCGGGCTGGGAAGCGCGCTACGACTGGGTCGGCTTCGTGCCAGCCGACCAGACCCCGCGCGAATTGCAAGCCCCCCGAGGCTGGCTGGCCACCGCCAACGAGCGCATCCACGGGCCCGACTACCCGCACTTCATCACCAGCGAATGGACCTTGCCCTACCGCAGCCAGCGCATCAGCCAGTTGCTGCAAGCGCGGCCCCAGCACGACATCAACAGCCTGCGTGCCATGCAGGCCGATGAGGTGTCGCTGGCCGCATTGCGGCTGGTGCCGGTGATTCGCAGGGCGAAGTCAACCCATGCGCTCGCGGCGGCGGCGCAGCGCGAGCTGGCGGCGTTTGACGGCGGCATGGCGGCCGACAAAGCCGCGCCCCTGATCTTTTGGGCCTGGACGCGCCACCTGACGCAAGCCCTGCTGGCCGACGAGATGGGCGTGTCGCTGTACGACAGGCAGTTGGCGCAGCGGGGCTTCCGCGATGCGCTCGAAGGCGTGCTCGACCGCAACGATGCCTGGTGGTGCGACGACAAGGCCACTTCAGCCGTGGTGGAGTCGTGCCAGCAGCAGATCGACGCGGCGTTCGGGCGGGCACTGGATGAGCTGCAAGCGGCGCAAGGCAGCGAGGTGGCGAAGTGGCAGTGGGGCCGCGCTCACATCGCACGCGCGGAGCACCGGCCATTCAGCCAGGTGCGCTGGCTGGCGCGCTGGTTTGAGCTGCGCACGCCGGTGGGGGGCGACAGCTTCACGCTGAATGTGTCGCGAGTGGTGCTTCGGCCGGATGCCTTGATTGGGCAGCCGTATCGCACCGAGCACGCGCCTTCGCTGCGGGCGATCTACGACCTGGGCGACCCGTCGAAGTCGCGCTTCATGCATTCGACGGGGCAGTCGGGGTTGGTGTTCTCGCCTTCTTATCGCTCGTTCTTGGCGTCTTGGAAGGGGGTTCGGGATGTGCCTGTTTGGGGTGGGGGAGGGAAGGTGGAGAGGTTGGTGTTGAAGGCTGGCGGGTGAGCTGGCTGGTTGGCTGTTGTTGATTGCTGATTGCTGATGGCTGATTGCTGATGGCTGATGGCTGATGGCTGATGGCTGATGGCTGATGCTGGGCCTTCTTCTCGGCTCGTTGCTCGGCGCCGGGGTTTCGGCCCGGCAGCCGAGTTACTTCTTTTGCGTCGCCAAAAGAAGTAACCAAGAAAAGGCGACCCGACGGAGGCGGTCCGGCTGAAGCCGGACTGCTCTGCGGTGCTCGGTCTTTGGG
>JAYSYW010000075.1:0-13636 GCA_043727255.1 Rhizobacter sp.
CTTTGCGCAGGGGCTTGGCGGCATCGTTGTGCTGCTGCCGCGAAGCCGCCGATGCCTTGCGATCCGGGCCGCGGGATGGCGTCGTCGCGGACGGCGAAGCGGCAAGGCTGGGCGCAGCCGCGGGTGCCGGCAACGCCGTGCCGCGCTTGCGCTGCGCCCTGTCGCCCTTCGATTGCTCGCGCGTCGCTTCGCGCGATTGTTCGCGCGCTTGCTGCAAGAGCCAGCGCTGGTAGTCGTCGAGGTCACCGTCGAAAGGCTTCACGGCGCCGTCGGTGACGAGCCAGAACTCGTCGCAGACCTCGCGCAGCAGTGCGCGGTCGTGGCTGACCAGCATCACGGTGCCCTCGAACTCGTTCAGCGCCATCGAGAGCGCTTCGCGGGTCGTCAGGTCCAGGTGGTTGGTCGGTTCATCGAGCAGCAGCAGGTTGGGGCGCTGCCACACCAGCATGGCCAGCACGAGTCGCGCTTTTTCGCCGCCGCTCAGCGTGCCCACGGCTTGCGTGACCATCTCGCCGACGAAGCGGAACGAGCCCAGAAAGTCGCGCAGCTCTTGTTCCCGCGCCTGCGGACCCACGTCGCGCGCCAGGCGGATCATGTGCATCAGCGGGCCGTCGTCGAGCGACAGCACGTCGAGTTCTTGCTGGGCGAAGTAGCCGATCGACAAGCCCTTGCCTTCGGTCATGTCGCCTGAGATCAACGGGATCTCTTTCGCGATCGTCTTCACCAGGGTCGATTTGCCTTGGCCGTTCGCGCCCAGGATGCCAATGCGCTGGCCGGCGAGCACCGAGCGGTTGATGTCTTTCACGATCGGCACGCCGGCATAGCCGCAGTTCATCATCGAGAACGCCAACATCGGGTTGGGCAGGCTCTGCGGCTCGCGGAACTCGAACTGGAAGTCGCTGCTGGTCAGCACCGGCCCCAGCTTTTCCATGCGTGCCAAGGCCTTCACGCGGCTTTGCGCCTGCTTTGCCTTGCTGGCCTTGGCCTTGAAGCGGTCGATGAACTTCTGCAAGTGCGCCATGCGTTCTTGCTGCTTGGCGAAGCTGGCCTGCGCCTGCATCATCCGCTCGGCCCGCATCTCTTCAAACGCGGTGTAGTTGCCGGTGTAGCGGGTCAGCCGGGTCTCGTCGAGGTGCAGCGTCACCCGGGTGATCGCATCGAGGAATTCACGGTCGTGGCTGATGACGAGCATCGTGCCTTCATAGCGCTGCAGCCACGCTTCCAGCCACACCAGGGCGTCGAGGTCCAAGTGGTTGGTGGGTTCGTCGAGCAGCATCAAGTCGGCCGGGCACATCAGCGCGCGGGCGAGTTGCAGCCGCATGCGCCAGCCGCCCGAAAAGCTGTTCACCGGCAGGTCGAGCTGGTCGTTGCGAAAGCCCAAGCCCATCAGCAAAGCTTGTGCACGCGGGCGCGCTTCAAAGCCGCCGGCTTCGCTGATCTCGTGGTGAGCTTCGCCCATCGCATGGCCGTCATCGGCGGCTTCGGCGGCGACCAGCGCGGCGTTGGCTTCCATCAACCGCGAGTCGCCTTCCATCACGTAGTCGGTGGCGGGTTGGTCGGTTTCGGGCATCGACTGCATCACCTCGCCGACGCGCCAGCGCGGCGGAATGCTCACGTCACCCGCGTCTGATTGCAGACGGTGTGTGAGCAGCGCAAACAGCGACGACTTGCCCGCGCCGTTGCGGCCCACGAGGCCGATCTTTTCGCCCGGTTGCAGCATCACGCTGGCGTCTTGCAGCACGATCTTCGCGCCGCGGCGCAGGGTCACGCCTTTGATGTTGATCATTGTTTTTTCTCCGGCACACGGTTCCAGCGCACAAGGGCATCGCGCGTGGCGAGCAGCACCTGGTCGTTGCCCGCGCTGGTTTCGAGCCAAGCCACTTCAAGGCGGCGGAAGGCATGTTCGAAGTGCGGCCGTTCGTTGCCAATTTCGAGCAGCAGCACGCCGTTCGGGTTCAGGTGTGCGGGGGCGTCGCGCACGATGCGGCGCACCAAGTCCATGCCGTCTTCACCACCGGCCAGGGCCAGCGCGGGTTCGTGCTGGTATTCCTTGGGCAGCTTGGCCATGCTCTGCGAATTGACGTAGGGCGGGTTGCACAGGATCAGGTCGTACGACTCGCCCACGCTCGCCAGCAGGTCCGACTTCATCGCCGTGATGCGCTTGCCGAGCTTGTGTTTGTCGATGTTGATTTGTGCGACGGCCAGCGCGTCATCGGAGATGTCGGCGGCATCCACCATCACCTCGGGGTAGGCCATGGCGGCAATCACCGCCAGGCTGCCGTTGCCGGTGCACAGGTCGAGCACCTTGTGCGTCTGGTCCGACAACCAGGCATCAAGCAGGCCGTCGCCTTCGCCATCGGCCAGCAGCTCGGCAATGAACGAACGCGGCACGATGCTGCGTTCGTCGATGTAGAAAGGCACGTTCTGCAGCCAGGCTTCTTTCGTCAGGTAAGCGGCGGGCATGCGGGTTTCGATGCGCTGGTTGACCAGGGCTTCGGCCTTGGCCATCTCTTCGTCAGTCAGCTCACGCTTGGCTTTGGTTTCGAGTTGGTCCATCGGCATGCCGAGTGCGAACAGCACCAGCCAGGCCGCTTCGTCGAAGGCGTTGGTTGTGCCGTGCCCAAACGAAACGCCCGCCTGTTTGAGGCGGGCGCTTTGCGCAGTAATGAAGTCGATCAGAGTCATAACAAAAGGTTTTCCAGCGTTTTTCGGTAGATGTTTTTCAGTGGCTCGATGTGGGCCACTTCCACGTTTTCGTCGATCTTGTGAATGCTTTCGTTGAGCGGCCCGAATTCGACGACCTGCGAGCAGATCTTCGAGATGAAACGGCCGTCGGATGTTCCGCCCGTGGTGGACAGCTCGGTGCTCACGCCGGTTTCGGCGCGAATGGCTTCACTCAAGGCCGAGCACAGCGCGCCGGCCGGGGTGAGGAAAGGTTCGCCGCCCAGCGTCCAGGCAGTGCTGTGGTCGATCCCGTGGGCATCGAGCACCGCGTTCACGCGGGCTTTCAGCGAATCGGGTGTGGCCTCGGTCGAAAAGCGGAAGTTGAAGTCGATCACCAACTCGCCCGGAATCACGTTCGTGGCCCCCGTGCCACCGTGGATGTTCGACACCTGAAAGCTCGTGGGCGGGAAGTAGCTGTTGCCACGGTCCCATTCGATCGTGGCCAGCTCGGCCAGGGCTGGCGCCGCCAGATGGATCGGGTTCTTTGCCAGTTGCGGGTAGGCGATGTGGCCTTGCACGCCCTTGACCGTCAACTTGCCCGAGAGCGACCCGCGCCGGCCGTTCTTGATCATGTCGCCCAGCGTGTTCACCGATGTCGGCTCGCCGACGATGCAGTAGTCGACGTGTTCGTTTCGTTCCTTGAGCACGTTGCACACCTTCACCGTGCCATCGACCGAAGGGCCTTCTTCGTCGCTGGTGATGAGCAGGGCGATGCCACCGCATTGGGTGCCGTGCTGGGCGATGAATTCTTCGATGGCGACAACCATCGCCGCGATCGATGTCTTCATGTCGGCCGCGCCGCGCCCGTAGAGCTTGCCTTCGCGGTGGCTGGGCACGAACGGGTCGCTGCGCCACTGGTTCAGCGGGCCGGTGGGCACCACGTCGGTGTGGCCGGCGAACATCAACAGCTTGCTGCCGGGGGCGCCCCGGCGCACGGCCCAGAGGTTGGTGACGCGGAAGTTGTCGGGGCCGAAGCTGAGTGTTTCGCAAGCGAAACCCAGCGGTGCCAAACGCTCGGCGATCAACGCCTGGCAGCCGGCGTCGTCAGGGGTGACGGAGCGGCGGCTGATCAGGGATTCGACGAGGTGGAGGGTGGCGGACATGGGGCGTGATTCTAGGTGGGCGGTCTTTTTTGCCGGTTGGGCTGGGCTTGCTGGTGCTTTGCGCGGGGGTGTTGGTGCACGGGTTTGCCCTGAGTCGTTGTGGATTCGGGAGGGGCGTGCGATTGAAGGCATCGAGCATCTCCCTCGCGTTCGGGCTGATCTGTATTCCGATCGCCCTGAGCCTGTCGAAGGGAGCCCCTCGTGTACCTCCGAGCCCCGTTCGGACTGAGCCTGTCGAAGTCCCGCTCGGTTTTGCTTGCGTTCCCCGTTGGGCGAGTCCGCGTCGGGATGGCGTCCCGACAGCCGCCCTACTTCTCTTTGCGTCGCCAAAGAAAAGTAGGCAAAAGAAAACCGAAGGTTTCGGCGAAGCCAAAGGCGACCCGACGGAGGCGGTCCGGCTGCGCCGGACTGCTCTGCGGTGCTCGGTCTTTGCGGCTCGTGTAGAACTCGCTTCGTTCGCTTCGCTCTCTGCGCTCAAACAGGCGCCACGAAGTCAGTTGTTGAGGGCCCTTCGCGCCTGCCGCAAAGCCCTGTGCTCCTCGACGCCTCCCGCGGGGCATGAACACCAGATTCAGCTCGCTTCGCTTCGGCTTGTCCCTAACCTATTTCTCGGAACCCAGACTTGTTACGCGGAGGAGTCGATCGCTGCTCGCATCAGAACCGCGTCGACCTGAACCCGCTGTTGCGTCCCTCTTCGCCCGGCACATCAAGCGTGATTTCGGTGAAGCTTGCCTGGTCGTCGAGCTCTTCCTTTTTCGGCACGATGCGCGAGGTCGGCTCCATGTCGTTCTGCAGGCGCCACATCAGGTTGGTGGGCGAATCGGCATAGGCCAGGCCTTCATCGCGGGTGATCACGCCTTCAGAGATCAACCGTGCGAGGTCAGCCTCGAAGGTCTGCGAGCCTTCGGCCAGCGACTTTTCCATCGCTTCCTTCACGCCGTTCACGTCGCCTTGTTCAATCAGTTCCGACACCAGCTTGGTGTTGAGCATCACCTCAACGGCGGGCCGGCGGCCACCGTTCGATGCCCGCAGCAGCCGTTGCGACACGATGGCCTTGAGGCCCGCAGCCAAGTCGGCCAGCAAGGCGGGCCGCGACTCTGGTGTGTAGAACGACAAGATGCGACCGAGCGCGTGGTAGCTGTTGTTGGCGTGCAAGGTGGACACCACCAAGTGCCCCGACAACGCATACGAGATCGCCGAGGTCATGGTTTCGCGGTCGCGGATTTCGCCGATGTAGATGCAATCGGGCGCCTGCCGCAGCGCGTTTTTCAACGCCACCTGCAGCGACTGCGTGTCGCGCCCCACCTCGCGCTGGTTCACCACCGAGCGCTTGTTGCTGAACATGAATTCGATCGGGTCTTCGATCGTCAAAATGTGCCCGGCCATCTGCTGGTTGCGCTGCTCGATCATGGCGGCGAGCGTGGTGCTCTTGCCGGTGCCTGTGGCGCCCACCATCAAAATCAGCCCACGCTTCTCTAGCACCAGCGTGTTCAGAATCGGCGGCAAACCCAGGGTGCCAAGCGCCGGAATGTCGTGCGGAATGTGGCGGAACACCGCAGCGATCGAACCGCGCTGGCGAAAGGCGCTGAGGCGAAAGCTGCCCACACCGCTGATGCCAATGCCGACGTTCAATTCGCCGGTGTCTTCGAGGTCTTCTAGCTGCGTGGGTGTCAGCAGTTCGGCCAGCAGTTGGCGCGGCTGCGTGGGGCTCAGCGGCTGGTCGCTCAGTTGCAGGATCTGCCCGCTGATCTTGATCAGGATCGGTGTGTTCGCCGACAGGTACACGTCCGAGGCGTTCTTGTCCGCCATCAGCCGGAGCACGCGCTCCATGTTGCCGCCCTGGTTCGCCGTCATCGCTGCCCCTTCAGTTGGTGAACTTCAACCGCTGCTGTGTCGCTGTGGCTGATGTGCCGTTCAGCTGCGCAGCAGGTCGTTGATGCTGGTTTTGGAACGCGTTTGCGCGTCCACACGCTTCACGATCACGGCGCAGTACAGGCTGTACTTGCCGTCGGCGCTGGGCAGGTTGCCGCTGACCACGACCGAGCCCGACGGGATGCGCCCGTAGGTCACTTCGCCGGTGGCGCGGTCATAGATCTTGGTGCTCTGGCCGATGTACACGCCCATCGAGATCACCGAGTTCTCTTCGACGATCACGCCTTCAACAACTTCAGAGCGTGCGCCGATGAAGCAGTTGTCTTCAATGATGGTGGGGTTGGCTTGCAGGGGTTCGAGCACGCCGCCGATGCCCACGCCACCCGACAAGTGCACGCCCTTGCCGATTTGGGCGCATGAGCCCACGGTGGCCCAGGTATCGACCATGGCGCCTTCATCGACATACGCGCCGATGTTCACGTAGCTGGGCATCAGGATCACGTTTTTCGCCAGATACGAACCACGGCGGGCCACGGCGGGTGGCACCACGCGCACGCCAGTGGCGCGCAACTCGGCTTCGCTGGCGCCCGAGAACTTGGTGGGCACCTTGTCGAAGAAGGTCAGGTCGCCGGACTGCATGACCTGGTTGTCGTTCAGGCGGAACGACAGCAGCACGGCCTTCTTGATCCACTGGTTCACCGTCCACTGGCCCACGCTCTGGCGTTCAGCCACGCGGATGCGGCCTGCATCAAGTTCAGCGATCACATGTTCGACGGCTTCGCGCACCTCGGGGTGGCTGGCGGCGGTGATGGAGGCGCGGTTTTCCCACGCGGCTTCGATGGTGGTTTGCAGTTGTTGGGTCATGTGCGAGGCGCAGGGCGCTCAGGAAGGGTAGTTTCGGGTGAAGGCGGCGATGCGTTGCGCGGCTTCCATGCATTCGTCCACACCTGCGACAAGCGCAAGCCGGATGCGGCCGGCACCGGGGTTCAGGCCCTGCGCCTCTCGGGCCAGCAGGCTGCCCGGCAGCACCGCCACATTGTATTGAGCCAGCAGTTCGCAGGCGAAGCGCACGTCGTCGCCGCCCGTCACATGGGAAGGAACGCCGGCCCAGAGGTAGAAGCTCGCGTCGGGCAGTTTCACGTCCAGCACCTCGGCCAGCACGGGCGTGACCTGCGCGAACTTCTGGCGGTAGAGGTTGCGGTTGTCGATCACGTGCTGTTCGTCGTTCCACGCGGCCACGCTTGCGGCTTGCAGCGTCGGGCTCATGGCGCTGCCGTGGTAGGTGCGGTACAGCAAAAACTGCTTCAGCAAGGCGGCATCACCGGCCACGAAGCCCGAGCGCATGCCGGGCACGTTCGATCGTTTCGACAGGCTGGTGAAGGCGATCAGGCTCTTGAAGTCGCCACGGCCCAGCTTCACCGCCGCTTCAAGCGAACCCAGCGGTGCTTCGTCGCGGAAGTAGATCTCGGAATAGCACTCGTCCGAGGCGATCACGAAGCCGAAGCGGTCGCTCAAATCGAACAGGCGCTGCCATTCATCGAGCGGCATCACCGCGCCGGTCGGGTTGCCGGGCGAGCACACGAACAGCAGTTGCGTCTTGGCCCACACGGCTTCGGGCACCTGTGCCCAATCCACCGCGAAATTGCGCGCCGGGTCGCTGTTGGCAAAGAAGGTTTGCGCACCGGCCAGCAGTGCCGCGCCTTCGTAGATTTGATAGAACGGATTGGGGCAGACGACGGTGGCGCCTTCCCTCGTCGGGTCGATCACGGTTTGGGCGAGAGCGAACAGCGCTTCGCGTGACCCGTTCACCGTGAGCACCTGGGTGGCTGCGTCGATGGTCACGCCGTAGCGGCGTTGCATCCACGCGGCGCAGGCTTCGCGCAAGGCGGGCTCTCCGGCGGTGGTGGGGTAAGCGGCCAGGCCCTTCAGGTTTTTCGTCAACGCATCGAGGATCAACTCAGGCGTGGCGTGTTTGGGTTCGCCGATGCCCAGGCTGATGGGCTTGAGCGCGGGGTTCGGCGTGACTTCGCGGGTGAGGGCGCGCAGGCGCTCGAACGGGTAGGGGTGGAGCCGGGACAGCAGCGGATTCATCGGGCGATTATCTGCGCCGGTCTGTGCCCTGTGCCCCATCCCCCGGGGGCCGGATGCGGCCAGGTGTGTTGCCCTGGCCGCTGCGTTGCATGGGCTGTCAGTCGCAGTGGCGGCGTTCGTCGCGCGTCAGGCAGGCGGCATACCCGGTGTCGGTGGCCAGGCGGTGCAGCACGCGGGCGGCCACGGCGGTGTCGGTGAAGTCCGTGAACACGCCGTCGATGCCGAGCGCATAGAACTGCAAGTACTCGTTGACCGGTTTGCCGGCGTAGTCGCTCGGCAGGCGCTTTTGCTCGTTGCGGAAGGTGTAGGCATGCACCACCAGCCCGGCCCAGTGCGCACGGGCGATCAGGTCGGTGGGGGCAGCGAGCTTGAGCTTGGCTTCGCCCGGGCCGGTGCCGCCCGGCTGGGCCACGGTGCTGACGATGAAGCGCTTCCAGGGGCCGATGCCATCTGCGTAGCTGGCCACTTCCTTCAGGCCGGCGTCTGTCGCCAGGAAGCCGAAAGTGCGCGCCAGCAGTTCGGGCTTGCCCGAGGCCGTCCAGTCATAGGGTCGGTCGTACGGTGCGGTGAAGTCGAGCGAGCCATCGGGGTTGACGTCGTTGGCGTCGATCAGTTGCACGAGCTTCACGCGCGTCAGCTTGCGCAGCGCCTTCAGGTTCGACTGCTCGAAGGACTGGATGAACACGGGCGCTTCGCGGTAGTTCCACCCGTAGCGCGTCAGCACGTTCAACAGGCGCTGCTCCAGCGGCAAGCCGAGGCGCTGGTGGTAGGTGGGGTGCTTGGTCTCGGGGTACACGCCCACCACACGGCCGGCTTCGCGCGACTTGCGCTGCGCCAGTTCGATCACCTCGGCGAAGGTGGGAATGTCGAACTTGCCGTTGAACTGCTGCGGGCGGTCGGCCATGGGCTGCACGGCGCGCAGGGTCTTGATCTCGGCGAGCGTGAAGTCGGACGCGAAGAAGCCTTCCTCGGTCGCGCCATCGACCACCATCGTGCGGCGGCGCGCGGCGAACTCTGGCCGCTGCGCCACGTCGGTGGTGTTCGTGATGTTCGGCTCGTGCCGCGCAATCAGGTGGCCGTCTTTCGTGGCCACGAGGTCGGGCTCGATGAAGTCGGCGCCCAGCTCGATGGCCAGCGCATAGCTTTCGAGCGTGTGCTCCGGCAGGTGGCCGCTGGCACCCCGGTGGCCGATGACGAGGGGTGCGTCGAAGCGCTCGCGTTCGGCGCGGCGGCCGCCATCGGCCAGGGCCGAGTCGCTGAAGCTGGTGAGGCTGAGGGCGCAGGCCAGGGTGGCAAGGCCGGAAAGTAGGTGGCGCATCGAGAGGTCTCCTGAAACAAGACCTGTGACGCTAGAGAGCGGCTGTGACGCCGTCGTGAACTACAACCAGCCCGCGCAATTCGGAGCGCCGCAACCGCAGGCACGGGCGCCGTCGTGGTGGCTGCTGCCGTAATTCACCGTGATTTCTTCAGCGCCCGTAATGTCGCGCAGCGCATAGAACTCGACGCGGCCCTGGCGGATGCACAGCCGCGCGTTGGGTGCGCACGAGTGGTTGGTGAAGCGCAAGGGGTCGGCCGACTTGTGGAAGTCGATCGCCTGCGTGGGCGACACCTCGACGATCATCACCCGCTCGTGCCGCGTGGCACGGATGCGGGCGGTTTCGACGCTGATGGCTTCGCCGCGAATCTCGCCGATCTTGCGTCGCGCCGGCACCGGCTCGGCCGCAAACACGCCCATGCCGTCGATGGCACTCGGCGCGGCGGTCACCGCGTACTTCTGGTACGCGGGCCGCAGGCCTGAAAGCTCAGCCATGCAGGCCGTTTTGCGCGTCGTGGCGCGGCAGGTCCACCGCCGGCTGCGGCTTCCAGCCCTTCTTGCGGTGCTCGGCCACCACGTTGGTGTAGATGCCGCCGCGCACGTACCACTTGGCGGTGATGCGGATGAAGCGCGGGTCGGCCACCTTCACGATGTCATCCAAGATGTCGTTCGTGACCTTCTCGTGGAACGCGCCTTCGTGGCGGAAGCTCCACATGTACATCTTCAGGCTCTTGAGTTCGACGCAATGCTGGTCCGCAATCATGTCGATCGTGAAGTGCGCGAAGTCGGGTTGGCCGGTCAGCGGGCAGTGGCAGGTGAATTCGGGAATCTGGAACTGGATGACGTAGTCGCGCTTCGGGCTCGGGTTGTCGAAGACGTGCAGTTCTTTGCTGGGCGCTGACGGCGGGTTGGGCGGGAGCGGCCGTGACTTGGCTGCGGGTGACGCCGAAGCAGGCTTCGGAGCGGGGCGTTTCGGGGCGGTTTTGGCCATGGCAGCGGAGCGTTTCGCAGGGGTTTCCGGAAGGGGGGCGATGGTATCATCGCGCCTCGCTGGAACCCCGCAAAAATGCGGGATTCGTCAAACAAATCAAGCACTTAGGCCAGGCCGAACCGACTTCGGGTTGCGCCTTGCGGGCCGCTCCTCCCCATGCGTCTGAACTCCATCAAGCTCTCGGGCTTCAAGTCCTTTGCCGAGCCCACGCACTTTCAGTTGCCGGGTCAACTGGTTGGCGTGGTGGGGCCGAACGGGTGCGGCAAGTCGAACATCATGGACGCCGTGCGCTGGGTGCTGGGCGAATCGAAGGCCAGCGAGTTGCGCGGCGAGTCGATGCAAGACGTGATCTTTTCTGGCTCGGGCAACCGCAAGGCCGCCAGCCGGGCCAGCGTCGAACTGGTGTTCAGCAACGAAGACGCCCGCGCTGGCGGCCAGTGGAACCAGTTCACCGAAATTGCTGTGAAACGCGTGCTCACCCGCGACGGCACCAGCAGCTACTACATCAACAACCAGCCGGTGCGCCGCCGCGACGTGCAAGACGTGTTCTTGGGCACCGGCCTCGGCCCACGTGCCTACGCCATCATCGGCCAGGGCACCATCAGCCGGATCATCGAAAGCAAGCCCGAAGAGCTGCGCTTGTTTCTGGAAGAAGCGGCGGGCGTGTCGAAATACAAAGAGCGCCGCCGCGAGACCGAACACCGGCTGAAAGACACGCGCGAAAACCTGACGCGTGTTGAAGACATCTTGCGAGAGCTGAACAGCAACCTCGAGAAGCTGGAAAAGCAGGCCGAGGTGGCCACGCAGTACCGGGGCCTGCAGGAATCCGGCACGCTGAAGCTGCACCAGTTGTGGTTCTTGAAGCACCGCGATGCGTCGAGCGAACAAGAGCGCGTGAAGAAGGACGTGCTCGAAGCGATCAACGGGCTCGAAGCGCGCACCGCCGAGTTGCGCCACGGTGAGGCCGAGCTCGAAACCATCCGCCAGGCCCACTACGCCGCCAGCGACGAGTTGCACACCGCGCAAGGCTCGTTGGCCGAAGCGGCGCTTGAAGTCAGCCGGCTCGAAGAACGCATCCGCTACGTGGTCGAAGGCCGTCAGCGTGTGGAGCAGCGGCTGGTCGAGCTGAAGGCGCAGAGCGAGCAGTGGGCCGACCGCCAAGCCCAGGCGCAAGACGAGCTGGAGCAGATCGCCGAGCAGATTGCCACCGCTGAAGAGCAAAGCGAGATCCTGGCAGCGCAGGCCGAAGAACAAGCCGGCAACCTGCCCACCGTGGAAGACGCCGTGCGTGCCGCGCAAAACCGCGCCAACGAACAGCGCACTGCTGTCACGGGCGTGCAGCAGCAGATTCAAGTGCTGGCGGCCGAAAGCCGCAGCATCGACGAGCAGCGCAAGCAGTTCAATGGCCGACGCGAACGGCTCGACGCCGAACGCCGCCAACTCGCGTCGCCCGACATGGACCGGCTCGCTGAACTGCGCAACCAGCACGCGGTGGCCGATGAGGCGCAAGGCGTGGCCGATGCGCGCTTTCATGAACTGAACGAACAGGTGCCGGCGCTCGACGACGAACGTCGCACGAAGCAAGAACAGGTGAATGTCGAGGCCGGCAAACAGGCCGACCTGAGCGCGCGGCTCGACGCGTTGCGCGCCCTGCAAGAGAAGGTGCAGACCGAAGGCAAGCTCAAGCCCTGGCTGGCCAAGCACGGGCTCGAAGGCATGCAAGGCCTGTGGACCAAGATCCACATCGAGCCGGGCTGGGAAACGGCGCTTGAATCGGCCCTGCGCGAACGCATGAGCGCGCTCGAAGTCGGCCGCATCGAGACCGTGCGCGCCTTTGCCACCGACCCGCCGCCGGCCAAGCTGGCCTTCTACACGCCACCGCAATCCGCCATTGCGAACACGCACCACACGCTGCCGCGCCTGAGCGACCTGCTGCGCCTGGAAGGCCACGACCAAGCTGGCCTGAAGGCGTTGTTGAACGACTGGCTCGAAGGTGTTTACACCGCCGTCAACATCGACGATGCCTTGGCCGCGCGCGCGCAGCTCACGCATGGCGAAGTGATCATGACCCGCGAGGGCCATGCGATCAG
Organism: Rhizobacter sp.; assembly: GCA_043727255.1. Classification (GTDB taxonomy): domain Bacteria; phylum Pseudomonadota; class Gammaproteobacteria; order Burkholderiales; family Burkholderiaceae_C; genus Rhizobacter. The sequence goes on from JAYSYW010000075.1 coordinate 12,187, forward strand.
CCAGTTCGCGGTGAGCTTCTACGCACCCGATTCCGAACAAGCCGGCATGCTGGCCCGCGCGCAGGAAATTGAAAGCCTGGAACGCCAGTTGCGCGCGCAGACGCTGATGGCTGAAGAGGCGCGCAGTGGCCTGGTGCGCGCCGAAGCGGCCTACACCGACGCCTCGCAGCGCTTGGTGGGCGCGCGCCGCGAAGCCGGCGAAACGCAGACCCGCGCGCACCAATTGCAGGTTGAATTGATGCGCTTGTCGCAGCAGGCCGAACAGACCAGCGCGCGCCGCGAACAACTCGACGGCGAGCTGGGCGAGATCGACGCGCAGCTTGAAGAATTGAACGAACGGCGCGCCACCGGCGAAGCGCGTTTTGAAGAGCTAGACATGCAGCTCGGCGTCACGCAAGAACGCCACGCCGAACTCGACGAAGCGGTGATCGCCGCCGAGCGCAAGTTGACCGATGCGCGCGAGCAACTGCGCTCGCTGGAACGCCAGTCGCAAGAGGCGCAGTTCGCGTCGCGTTCACTGGCTGCGCGGCGCGGCGAACTGCAGCGCAGCATCGAAACCTCGGTGCAGCAGGTGTCGGCCAACGCGCAATCGGCCACGCAGTTGCAGGAAGAGTTGGCCCGCTTGACCGATGCGTCGGCCCAAGTGGGCCTTGAAGCGGCGCTGGCCTTGAGGCTCGACCGCGAAGCGGCGCTCGGCGCCAAACGCAGTGAGTACGACGACCTGACGATGCGCCTGCGCCGCTCTGACGAACAACGCATCGCGCACGAGCAAAGCCTGCAACCGCTGCGTGACCGCATCACCAAGCTGCAGCTCGAAGAACAGGCCGCGCAGTTGGGTGGCGCGCAGTTCATGGAGCAGTTGACCGGCGCCAATGTGGACCTGCAAGCGCTGGCGCAGAACATCGCTGACAACAACGTGAAGCTCCACGGCCTGCAAGGCGAAATCGACCGCATCAACCGCGAGATCACCGCCCTCGGTGCGGTGAACCTGGCCGCGCTCGACGAGCTGACCGCATCACGCGAACGCAAGACCTTCCTCGACGCGCAAAACGCCGACCTGAACGAGGCCATCAGCACGCTCGAAGGCGCCATCCACAAGATCGACCTGGAAACCCGCGACCTGCTTTCCAGCACCTTCGATCAGGTGAACATGCACTTCGGCCGCATGTTCCCCGAACTCTTCGGCGGGGGCACCGCAAAACTGGTGATGACCGGCGACGAGATTCTCGACGCGGGCGTGCAGGTGATGGCCCAGCCACCCGGCAAGAAGAACAGCACCATCCATTTGCTCTCGGGGGGCGAAAAGGCGCTGACTGCCATCGCACTCGTGTTCGCGATCTTCCAGCTGAACCCGGCGCCGTTCTGTCTGCTCGACGAAGTCGACGCCCCGCTGGACGACGCCAACACCGAACGCTATTGCAGGATCGTCAAGCAGATGAGCGCCGGCACA
>JAYSYW010000076.1:0-5789 GCA_043727255.1 Rhizobacter sp.
GCTTTGCATGGGGCCCCGCTCAACCGGCTTTCGAGGGCGACTTGCGCCGCGCCGCACGCTGCGTGACGGCCAAGGTAAGCGCCAGCGCATCGGCCGCCACCTCGGGCGTGGCGGCTGGTGTGACTGCGGGGGCCGCCACGGGCCTGCCGAACGGCATGCTGGCAATCGCGTCGGCGAACACGTTGCCGCCGCTGGAGATGTGGCCCGTCATGCCGCGATAAGCCGCGTCTTCGTCGCCGTTCAAGATGGCTTGCAGCACCGTCTGGTGCTCGGCCACCGAGTTGCGGATGCGCCCCGGCCGGTCGAACAGCGTGCCTTGCGGGTGGCGCATGCGCAGGCGCATGGCGCGCAACTGGCGGGCGAGCACCTCGTTCAGGCTGCCGTCGTAAATGATTTCGTGGAAGCGCCGGTTGGCGCGGCCGTAGGCGTCGGGGTCGTTGGACTTGGCGGCGGCGCGGCAGGCTTCGTCGGCCTCTTGCAGCAGGCGGCGCTGCACCGCCGGCATGCGGCGTGCGGCCAGCCGCGCGGCCAGGCCTTCGAGCTCGGACAAGATTTCAAGCATCGCCACGTACTCGCCCACCGAAAGCGTGGCCACCACCGCGCCATGGCGCGGCACCGTGGTCACCAGCCCCGACGAGATGAGCTGCAGCAGCGCCTCGCGTGCCGGGGTGCGCGACACCTCGAAGCGTTCCATCAGCGCTTGCTCGTCGATGCGCGAGCCGGCGCTCAGTTGGCCCGAGAGTATTTCGGCCTCGAGCGCGGCGCGGATCTTGTCGCTGAGGTTGATGCGGGACGAAGCGGAGGGCGGCATGAAGGGCTCCTGGGTGGCTGGATTCTATGCACGCAGGTGTACGTATGGCGTTCATAAGAATGCGTATAAACACCGTGTGTATTTTTATGGAGCTGCTTCGTACACTCAAAAGACGCCGCCTCCCCGGGCTGGCGGTTCTCGCCAAAAAAGGAAAACCCATGCGACTCGACAGACGCCAGTTCACGACGGTGGCCGGTGCGGCGGCGCTGGCCCCCTGGGCCACGGCGCATGCGCAATCCGGGCAGGCTGCGCTTGAGGCGCTTCACGCCGCGGCCCGCAAAGAGGGTGAACTCACCTGGTACATCGTCTACCTGCCGTCTGAAGACGCCGAGAACCTGGGGCGCACCTTCAGCGCACGCTTCCCCGGCGTGAAGGTGAACGTGGTGCGCACGACCGCGCAGGTGGCCTTCCAGCGGCTCAACCAAGACCTGCAGGCCGGGGCAGCCAACTGCGACGTGTTCTCGTCAACCGACCTCGCGCACTACCTCGACCTGAAGCAGCGCAAGCTGCTGCTGAAGCACACGCCGGCCGCGTCGGTGAACCTCGACAAACGGCTGCAGAACCTTGACCGCGACGGCTACTTCCACGTCGCCAGCGTCTCGATGGTCGGGCTCATCTACAACACCGCCAAGGTCAAGCCCGAAGACGCACCCAAGAGCTGGAACGACCTGGTCGACCCCAAGTGGCGCGGCCTCGCATCGGTGGGCCACCCGGGCTTCAGCGGCTTCGTCGGCGCCTGGGCCATCGAGATGAAAAACCTCTACGGCGCGGGTTGGTTCAAGAAGCTGGCCGACAACAAACCGCAGGTGGGCCGCTCGATCATCGACACGGTGACCACGCTCACCTCGGGTGAACGCCTCATCGCCGCCGGGCCGATCAATCTGGCCGCCATGAGTGCCGCCAAGGGCAACCCGCTGGGCGTGGTCGCGCCCAAAGAGGGGCCGGTGCTGATGATGTCGCCCTCGGCCATCATGGTCAACGCGCCGCACCCCAACGCAGCCAAGCTGTTCATGGAATTCCTGGTGGGCAGCGAAGAGGTCGACAAGCTCTCGTATGAACGCTTCGGCATCCCCAAGCGCGCGGGTGCCAAGCCAAGGCCGGGTGTGCTGGGCCTCGACGACGCCAAGACCCTGTTGCGCGCCTCGGCCCAAGAGGTGGTCGATGGCCTGCCCGAAGTCGTCGATCTCTGGCGTGATGCTTTCGGCGTCTGACGCATTGCCCGTGGCCCCCGCCGCATGGCGCGCGCGGGTGCCCAGCCGCTGGGCCGATCCGTCCTTGTGGCTGTTCGGCGTGTTGACGGTGCTGCTGGCATTTCTTGTGGCCAACCCGATCCTGCGGTTGATCTGGGACAGCGTGGCCGCCAGCGATGGCGGCGTCACGCTGCGCCACTACGCCGCCGCCTTCGGCCGCAGCCGGCATGTGCAGGCCATGCTGAATTCGCTGCTGCTGGGCGGCGCTGTCACGGGCATCGCGCTGTTGCTGGGGGTGCCGCTGGCGCTGGCGGTTTCGCGCACCAACATGCCGGGGCGCCAGCTCACACACCTGAGCGTGCTGGCTGCGTTCGTGATGCCCAACTTTCTGGGCGCCATCGCATGGATTCTTCTGGCCGGCCCGAACGCCGGCTGGCTGAACCGGCTGTGGGTTGAAGTGTTCGGCGGCGTCTTTGGTAGCAACAGGGGCCCGCTCAACATCTTCAGCTTCTGGGGCCTGGCCTTCGTGATCGCGCTGTACACCTTTCCGCTGGTGTACGTGTTCACGAAGTCGGCGCTCGATCTCGTGTCCACCGAACTCGAAGACGCCGCTGCCATTCATGGCGCCGGCAAGCTGCGCACGCTCACGCGGGTCACGCTGCCGCTGGTGTTGCCGTCCATATTGGGCGCGGCCATCTTGATCTTTCTCGAATCGGTGGCGCTGTACGGCACACCGGCACTGATTGCCATTCCCGCCGGCATCAACCTCGCCACCACGCAGATCGCCACCTTCTTTGAATACCCGCTGCGCATCAACCAGGCGGCGGCGTTCGCCATGCCCATCTTGCTGCTGACGGTGGTGTTGCTGCTGATGCAGCGCAGGCTGCTGTCGCGCAAGGGCTATGTGTCGGTGTCGGGCAAAGGCGGCGAGCGCCGGCCCTTCGATGTGGGCGTGTGGAAGTGGCCGTTGATGGCCTATGCGGCGCTGGTTGCCCTGATGGCCGTGGTGATGCCGCTGGTGATCCTGGTGCTGGCTTCGTTGTCGAAGGCCTGGGGCCGCGGCATCGCCAGCGGCAACCTCACGCTGGCGAACTACCACGACATCTTTTTCCAGCAGGTCACCGTGCGCTCGGCGCTCATCAACACCGTGCTCTATTCAGGCGCCACGGCGCTGGTGTGCGTGGGTGTGGGGCTGTGCGTGGCTTACGCGGTGCAGCGGCGCATCACGCCCTTCCCGGGCTTCGTGCAGTTCCTCGCGTTGGCGCCGGTGGCGGTGCCGGGCTTGATCCTCGCCATCGGCCTTTACGCCGCGTATGCCGGGCCGCCGTTTTCGCTGTATGGGTTGGGCGCGCTGATCGTGGTCGCCTTCACCACACGCTTCCTGCCCATCGCAGTCACGGCGCTCGGCGCCTCGGTGCGGTCGCTCAACCCCGAGCTTGAAGAAGCCGTGCGTGTGCTCGGCGGTGGGCGGCTCACGGTGTTGGCCCAGGTGGTGTTCCCGCTGCTGAAGAAGACGCTCGCGGGCGTGTTCATCCTCGTCTTCGTGATCTGTACCAAAGAGCTGTCAACGGCGGTGTTTCTCACCGGACCGCAGTCGCGTGTGGTGTCGGTGCTGACGCTCGACCTGAGCGAGCAGGGCAACTACGAAACCCTGGCGGCGATGGGTGTGGTGCTGGTCTTCATCACCACGCTGGTGGTGGCGGCGGGCATGCGCGTCGCGGGCCGCGACTTCATGCTGCGCCGCGCTTGACGCTTTTGAAAGAGGCTGCCTTTCCCATGTCGAAACTCACCCTTCACCACGTCCACAAGGCCTACGGCAGCACCCCGGTGGTCGAAGACCTGAGCCTGTCTCTGGCCAAGGGCGAACTCGTCACGCTGCTCGGCCCCTCGGGCTGCGGCAAGACGACCACGCTGCGCATGATCGCGGGCTTCATCGCGCTCAGTAGCGGCAGCATCGCGGTGGACGGCACCGAAATCTCGGGCGCCAAACGCACCGTGCCGCCCGAGCACCGCGGCATGTCGATGATCTTTCAGAGCTACGCGATCTGGCCCCACATGACCGTGGCCGAGAACGTGGCCTTCGGCCTCAACGTGCGCCGCACACCGGCCGCTGAACTGAAAGCGCGTGTGGCCGAGATGCTTGACGTCGTGCAGCTCGGGCCACTCGCGCAGCGCTACCCGGCCGAACTGTCGGGCGGCCAGCAGCAACGCGTGGCGCTGGCGCGGGCGATGGTCGTGCGGCCCGAGGTGCTGTTGCTTGATGAACCTTTGTCGAACCTCGACGCGAACCTGCGTGAAGAAATGGCGAGCGAGATTCGGCGCCTGCACGACGAGTTCAAGTTCACCACGGTCTACGTCACACACGACCAATCGGAAGCGATGACGATCTCGGATCGCATCGCCGTGCTCAACCTCGGCCGGCTGGAGCAGATCGACACGCCGTGGAACCTCTACAACCGGCCCAAGACGCCCTTCGTGGCCGGCTTCATCGGCCAGACCAACCTGCTGACCGGCGAGCTGCGCGCAGGGCAGGTCACGATCGCCGGCTTGTCGGGCGCGGTGCCGCTGATCAACGGCACCCGGAGCGACCAGCGCTCGGCGCAGGTGTCGATCCGCCCGCAGTCGCTGCGCCTGGGCGCGCTGACCGATGGCGCCGTGCTGATGGGGCCGGTGTCGGTGATCGCGCGCACCTACCTCGGCGAGTATTGGGACTACCTCGTGCGCCCGCTGAACGGCGGCGATGCGCTGAAGGTGCACGCCTCGCCGACCCACGTGCTTGAAGTCGGCCATGAATCGGTGCTCTCGATCGACCCGAGTGGTGTGGCGGTGGTGAGTTGAATGAGGCAATGCATGGTGAGCGTCGCCGTGACACCCCAAACCCCGTTCGCACTGAGCTTGTCGAAGTGCTGCTCCGATGTGGCCAGGGGTTTCCTTCCTTCGACAGGCTCAGGACGGTCGGGAATACAGGCGCAGGATGGTCGGAAATACAGGCTCAGCCCGAACGGGTATGGGAAGCGCGCGGTGGCTTCCTTCGACAAGCTCAGGACGGTCGGAAATACAAGCTCAGCCCGAACGGGTCTGTGAGGCGCATGCCATGAACGTTGCCGCATCACCCCAAAACCCCGTTCGCACTGAGCTTGTCGAAGTGCTGCTCCGATGTAGCCAGGGGTTTCCTTCCTTCGACAGGCTCAGGACGATCGGGAATACAAGCTCAGGACGGTCGGAAATACAAGCTCAGGATGGCCGGAAATACAGGCTCAGGATGGCCGGAAATACAGGCTCAACCCGAATGGATGTGTGAAGTGCATGTCATGAACGTTGCCGCATCACCCCAAACCCCGTTCGCACTGAGCTTGTCGAAGTGCTGCTCCGATGTGGCCGGGGTTTCCTTCCTTCGACAGGCTCAACCCGAACGGGTGTGGGAAGCGCGCGGAGGCTTCCTTCGACAAGCTCAGCCCGAACGGATGTGTGAAGTGCATGCCATGAACGATGCCGCATCACCCCAAACGGTTCGTGTCGGATGAAAACAAGATTGAAACCTGAAGGAACACCCATGAAACAAAGCCCAACCCGCGTGTCTCGCCGCCGATGGATGCTCTCGGCCGCCGCATCAAGCGGCCTGTTGATGTCGAACCGGATCAACGCCATGACCGATGACCCGATCTTCTCCACCGTCGAGACCGCTGACGGCAAGGTGCGTGGCTTGAAGTCGGGCGGTGTGCATGTGTTCAAGGGCTTGCGCTACGGGGCCGACACCTCGGGCGCCAACCGCTTCATGCCGCCGCAGC
>JAYSYW010000077.1:0-5776 GCA_043727255.1 Rhizobacter sp.
CAGGCCCATAGCCGTAGCTATGGGACAAGAAGCCGGTGAAAAATGGACCGCTGCGGCCAAATTGCAGCCGACGCTCCCCCAGCCCGACAGGCTCCTAGATAGCCGATCTCCGCAGCTGACTCCAAAGCATGAACAAGGCTCAGTTCGGTGTTCAGTGAACTTGCAAGACCTTCAGTTACTGTAAGTGGCGTGGCACGGGGGCGGGTGTCGGCGCTGGCAACTGCATAAGTCAAACGCGCATTGCACTCAGCCGACGTTTGCGAACCGGCACCGCGCCTTGCGCCGGGCGGGCGGTGGCGCCTTCGACTGACACCGGGCAGTCGGCGGTGCAGCGCAGCGAGGCGAAGGTGGCCAGCAGCTCGCGCCTGAGGTCGCGCAGCGTGCGCAGGGTCGTGTCGATCTCGGCGATCTTGGCTTGCAGGTGGGTCTCGATCTCGGCGCGGTCAAGCAAGCCGGCCGACAGGCGCGGCACGATGGCGCAGATCTCGGCCAGCGAGAAGCCCAGGGCTTGCGCGGCGCGCACAAAACGCAGGCGGGCGACGTCGGCCTCGCCGTAGGTGCGGTAGCCGTTGGCGCTGCGCTGCGGCGCGTCGAGCAGGCCCTGGCGCTCGTAGTAGCGCACGGTGTCGGGTGTCACGCCAACGCGCGTGCCCAGTTTTCCGATGTTCATGACCACACCTCGGTTGCTGCTGTTGACATTGGAGCTTACTCAAGGCTTTAGCCTGCGGGGCATCGCCCTGCACGGGCTTCAACCCAGGCTGACTCATGCTCCGAAAAATCATCGCCGTGGCCATGCTGGCCGCCCTGTTCAACACGCCTGCCGCCGCGCAGGCCAACCCGCCACCGGCTGCGGATGTGCGCTTCGCCGTGGTGCGCACCGGCCAGCTGCGCGTCAAAGAAGCCCTGGTGTTTTCGGGGGGTCGCTTCGGCAAGGAGCTGGTCAACAACTTCTCGGCGTTTCTGGTCAAGCACAACGACACGCACTTCTTGTTTGACAGCGGCCTGGGGCGGCGTGTGGCCGCGCAGTACCAGCAAGACATGCCGCTCTGGAGCCGGCCCTTCTTCAACTACGAAGACCCGGTGCTGCCCGCCGAGCAACAACTGCGCACGGCGGGCTTCAAGCCCATCGAGCGCATCGTGTTGAGCCATGCCCACTGGGACCACGCCAGCGGCCTGGAAGACTTTCCCCAGGCCGAGGTGTGGGCGGCCGAGGAAGAGTTGGCCGTGGTGCGCAAGCCGAGCTCGGGCGTGGGCGGTGCATGGCCGTCGCAGATGGTCAAAACGCCGCCGTTGCGTTGGAAGGCCTTGCAGTTCCAGCCCGTGGCCTATGAGGGCTACGAACGCAGCCTCGACATGTTTGGTGACGGCAGCGCGGTGCTGGTGCCGATGTTCGGCCACACGCCGGGCTCGGTGGGCTTGTTCCTCAAGCTCAGCTCAGGCCACCGCTACTTCTTCGTGGGCGACGTGGTCTGGAGTGCCGGGGCGCTGCGCGAGGGGCGGCCCAAGCAATGGGTGGCGCGCCAGTTGGTCGACCACCATGGCGAGCAAACGCAGGCGGCCATTGAGCAGATCCGCGCGGTCATGAAACGCAACCCCGCGATGGTGATCGTTCCGTCGCACGACGGCGAAGTGCACGACGCGCTGGGCTACTTTCCCGCCTGGGCGCGGGCCGGCGCAAGCGGGGCGCAGTAAGAAGCGGCCCCACTTGGCCTCGCGTGTGGTGCGGTGCGGCTGTTGGTTCGCAACAGCCGCCGCGTCAGGAGCCGCTCGCAGCCGGTGCCTTCCAGCCCCCGCCCAGCGCCTTGTACAGGTTGACCAGGTTCTGCACCTGGGCCACTTGCACCTGCACCACCGCCTGCTGTGACGCGAACAGCGCGCGCTGCGCATCGAGCACATCGAGGTAGCTGGCCACGCCGTTGCGATAGCGCAAGTCGGCAAGGTTGAAGCGGGTTTGTTCGGCGGCTGTTTGCGCGAGTTGCGCGCGGGCTTGTTCGCCCAAGGTGGCGCGGCCGGCCAGGGCGTCTGACACGTCGCGGAAGGCTGACTGGATGGCGCGTTCGTACTGGGCCACCGCGATCTCACGGTTCACCTTGGCCACATCGAGGTTGGCCTGGTTGCGGCCTGCGTCGAAGATGGGCAGCAGCAGTTGCGGTGCGAAGCTCCAGGCCGACGAGCCGCTCTTGAACAGCCCGTTCAGCTCGGTGCTCGCGGTGCCCACGCTGCCGGTGAGCGTGATGCGCGGGAAGAAGGCCGCGCGCGCCGCGCCGATGTTGGCGTTGGCCGCGATCAGTTGCTGCTCGGCCTGGCGAACGTCGGGCCGGTTGACCAACACGTCGGACGACACGCCCGCCGGCAAATCGGCCACCAGTTGCTGCTGCACAACCGCCACGCCCAGCGGCATGCCGGCTGGCAGGTCAGCCGGCATGCCTTGGCCCAACAACAGCACCAGCGCGTTTTCATCGAGCGCGCGTTGGCGTGTCAGTTGCGCGGCGGTGATGCGCGCGCCTTCAAGCAGCGACTCGGCCTGCCGGAAGTCGAGTTCCGACGACGCGCCCTGGTCGAACTTCAGCTTGTTGAGCTTGAACGACTCTTCGCGGGTCAGCAGCGTTTGCTGCGTCACCTTCAACAGCTCTTCATCCGCCAGCAGGCTGAGGTAGGTGTTGGCGACGGCCGCGATCAGGCTGATCTGCACCGTCTTTCGGGCCTCTTCGGTGCCCAGGTACTGGGCCAGGGCGGCGTCGCTCAGGCTGCGCACGCGGCCGAAGAAATCAAGCTCATAGGCGGTGACGGCCAGGCCCACGGTGTAGAGGCTGCTGATGCCGTTGCCAGTGACCGAGGGTTGGCGCTGGCCGGTGGCGGCCACGCCCACGCTGGGCAGCCCATCGGCGCGGCGCACCTGGTAGGTGGCGCGCGCCGCTTCGATGTTGAGCACGGCGATGCGCAGGTCGCGGTTGTTTTGCAGCGCAACTTCGATCAGGCGCTTCAAGCGCGCGTCGATGAAATAGCGCTGCCATTCGATGTCGGCCACCGGCACCGCGGCGGGGCCGGCCGTGGCGGCCACTGGCACGGCCGGGCGCTCGTAGCGGGGCGCCATCGACGTGCAACCGGCCATCAGCAACGCGGCGGCCAGCAACGACAGCGTGGTTTTGAAACGCTCAAGCATGCTGGTCTCCCGGGGTGCTGGCGACAGGCGCCACACCGTTGTCATCGGTCTCGTGCGCGTACTTCTTTCGTTGCCGTTCGCTGCCCTTGAAGATGCCGCGCACGACCACAAAGAACACCGGCACGAACAGCACCGCCAACAAGGTGGCGGTGATCATGCCGCCGGCCACGCCGGTGCCGATGGCGCGTTGGCCGGCCGAGCCGGCGCCTGTGGCCAGCACCAGCGGCATCACGCCCAAGATGAAGGCCAGCGAGGTCATGATGATCGGCCGGAAGCGCAGGTGCGCCGCTTCAAGCACCGATTCCACCAACCCCTTGCCCTGCGCGTGCAGGTCTTTGGCGAACTCGATGATCAGCACCGCGTTCTTGGCCGACAGGCCGATGATGGTGATGAGCCCGACCTTGAAGTACACGTCGTTGGCCATGCCCAGCATGTTGGCGCCGAGCAGCGAACCCAGCACCCCCAGGGGCACCACCAGAATCACCGACAGCGGGATCGACCAGCTTTCGTACAAGGCCGCAAGACACAAGAACACCGCCATCAGCGAGAAGCCCAGCAAGATGAACGCCTGCGCGCCCGAGAGCTTTTCTTCGCGCGACAGGCCCGTCCATTCGTAGCCAAAGCCCGCCGGCAATTGCTTGGCCAGTTGCTCCATCTCGGCCATGGCGTCGCCGGTGCTGAAGCCGGGTGCGGCGTCGCCACCGATGCGCATGGTGGGGTAGCCGTTGTAGCGCACGGTCTGCATCGGGCCGGTGACCCATTGCGTGCTGGCAAAGGCCGACAGCGGCACTGCCTGGCCCTTGGTGTTGAGCACGTTCACGCGCAGCAGGTCGTCGCTTTGCATGCGGGCCGGCGCATCGGCCTGCACCACCACGCGTTGCAGGCGGCCTGCACTCGGGAAGTCGTTCACATAGGCCGACCCGAGCGCGGTGGAAATGGCCGCGTTGATGGCGTCGAAGGGCACGCCGAGTGCGCTGGCTTTGTCGCGGTCGATGTCGAGCTGCAGCTGCGGCGCGTCTTCCAGGCCGTCGGGCCGCACACCGGCCAGCACCTTGCTTTTGCCCGCGAGGCCGAGCATCTGGTTGCGTGCCGCCAGCAAGGCCTCGTGGCCCAGGCCGCCCCGGTCTTGCAGGCGGAAGCTGAAGCCCGACGCGGTGCCGAGCTCGGGAATCGGTGGCGGGCTGAGCGGGAAGATGAACGCATCACGCACGCCCATCATGGCGCCGAAGGTGCGGCCGGCCACCGCCTGCGCGGTGTGGTCCTTGCCCTTGCGTTCGTCCCAGGGCTTGAAGGTCACGAACGCGAGCGCCGCGTTCTGCCCCGTGCCCGAGAAGCTGAAGCCCAGCACGCTGACCATGCTCTGCACTTCGGGCTGCTTGAGCACGAAGCCTTCGGCCTGCTTCATCACTTCGAGCGTGCGGTTGCGTGTGGCGCCAGGGGGCAACTGCACGTTGACGATCATGTAGCCCTGGTCTTCGGCCGGCAGAAAGGACTGCGGCATGCGCATGAACAGCACCGCCACCGCCGCCACGATCGCCAGGTAGATGACCATGAAACGGCCCGCGCGTTTCAAGATGCGCGCAACCCAACTTTCATAGCCCTTGGCGGTGCGTGCAAAGCCCCGGTTGAACCAGCCGAAGAAGCCCGTCTTCGCATGCGCATGGCCGGCTTCCACGGGCTTCAACAACGTGGCGCACAAGGCCGGCGTGAGCGACAAGGCCAGGAAGGCCGAGAACGCGATCGACGACACCATGACGGCCGAGAACTGGCGGTAGATGTTGCCCACCGAACCCGCAAAGAACGCGAGCGGCACGAACACCGAGATCAACACCACCGTCACACCGACGATGGCGCCCGAGATCTGGCCCATCGCCTTGCGCGTGGCGGCCAAGGGCGGCAGGCCCTCTTCGCTCATGATGCGTTCGACGTTTTCGACGACCACGATCGCGTCGTCCACCACGATGCCGATCACCAGCACCATGCCGAACATCGTCAGCACGTTGATCGAAAAGCCGAGTGCCAGCAACACAGCGAACGTGCCCAGCAGCGCCACCGGCACCACGATGGTCGGGATCAGCGTGTAGCGCCAGTTCTGCAAGAACAAGTACATCACCAGGAAGACCAGGATCACCGCCTCGACCAGCGTCTCGACGACCTGCTTGATCGAGATGTCAACGAAGCGCGAGCTGTCGTAGGGGATGTCGTAGCGCACGCCTTCGGGGAAGAACTTCGCCAGCTCGTCCATGCGCGCGCGCACCGCCTTGGCCGTGGCCATGGCGTTGCCGGTGGGCGAAAGCTGCACGCCGATGCCGGTGGAGGGGTTGCCGTTCAAGCGCGCCGAGGTGCCGTAGGTTTGCGCGCCCAGTTCGATGCGCGCCACGTCTTTCAGCCGCACCTGCGAGCCGTCGGCATTGGCCCGCAAGATCACGTTGCCGAACTGTTCGATCGAAGTGAGCTGGCCCTTCACGACGACCGTCGCAAACACCGACTGGCCGGGGATGTTGGGCAGGTCGCCGATGGTGCCCGACGACACCTGTGCGTTCTGCGCGCGGATGGCGTTCGTCACGTCGCTGGCCGACAGGTTGAAGCCCACCAGCTTGGCCGGGTCCACCC
>JAYSYW010000078.1:0-13516 GCA_043727255.1 Rhizobacter sp.
CCGGGTCGCAAGGGGCGGCCGAGGCGCGCACGGTCTCGGTCAGCGTGAAACGCAGGCCGCGCCGCTCGGCAATGCGGCCCAGTTCGGCCAGCACATCGGCCACGCAGGCGTCGCGCACGGCATCGGTTGTGGCGCGGGTGTCGAGGCTGAATCGGCACTGGCCGGGCACGACGTTGATCGACCCGTGGGGCACCGCCAGCACGCCCATCGTGCCCACCAGGTGCGGCTCGGCGGCGGCGCGTTGTTCGAGGTACAGCGCCAATTCGGCCACGCCCGTGGCGGCGTCGCGCCGGGTGGCCATGGGCGTGGTGCCGGCGTGGCTGGCCATGCCGATCATTTCGCCTAAGTGGCGCACGCTGCCGTTGATCGAGGTGACGACACCCAGCGGCAGGTCGAGCGCGTCGAGCACCGGCCCTTGTTCGATGTGCACTTCGACGAAGCCGAGGTAGCGCGTCGGGTCGCGCTTCATTGCAGGGATCAACGCAGGGATCAACGCCGAATCGAGCCCCGCGTGCGCCATGGCTTCGCGCATCGTGATGCCATCGGCATCGGCCTGCCCCAGCCAGGCTTCGTTGAACTGCCCGATGACCGCGCCCGAGCCGAGGAACGTGGCCGCATAACGCTGGCCTTCTTCTTCGGCGAAGCCGATCACCTCGATGCCGAAGGGCAGCCGTTCACCGCGCGCATGCAGCACGCGCACGCAGGCCATGGGCACCAGGATGCCCAGGCGGCCGTCGTACTTGCCGCCGTTGCGCACCGTGTCGTAGTGGCTGCCGGTCAGCAGGCGCGGCGCAGTGGGGTCGGTGCCGCGGTACAGGCCAACCACGTTGCCCACGGTGTCCAGGCTCACGTCGTCGAAGCCGCAATCAAGCATCCACCCTTGCAGCTGCGCGGCACAGGCGCGGTGGGCCTCGGTGAGGTAGGTGACGGTGAGCTGGCCTTCTTCTTTGAAGCCAGGGTCGCTGTGCTGGGCCAGCGCTTCGGCCCAGTCCCACACGCGGTGGCCTTGTTCGGGGGTGAAGCCGAACTTGTCGTTCAGGCGCAGCTCGGCAATGCGGTGCACGTTGCGAAGGGCTTCGGCGAACTCGAACCCGGGGTGGCCGTCGAGGCGCCGCTTCAGGGTGTCGATGATCTGCATGCGGCTCAGCCCCACACCGCGCGGCCCCCGAACCGCCACGATGAAAGGCCAGCCGAAGCGGGCGCGGTAGTCGGCATTCAAACGCTGCACGGTCGCCAGCTCTGCCGGCGAACAGGCCTTGAGCCCGGCCCGCTGCTGTTCGCTGCCCGACTCGGCCGTCAACTCGCCGGCCTCGGCCAGCTTGCCCGCCAGTTCGGGGTGGGCGCACAGCAAGGCCAGTTGCGCCGCGTGGGGCGCCGCACGCACGGCTTCAACCAGCGCGCGCTTCAAGTGCGCCAGGCTTCGGTACGGCCGCTGCGCCAGTGCCGCTTCGGCCACCCACGGCGAGTGTTCATAAACGCCGTGCAGCGCGGCCAATGCCTCGGCGGCCGGCGCTTCGTTCAATGCGGCGAGCGTGAGCGTCATGGCGCGGGGAAGTGCTGTTGCCAATGGCGGGCGATGTCGATGCGGCGGCACACCCACACCCTGTTGTGCCCTTGCACGTGGTCCAGAAAGCGCTGCAACGCGCGCATGCGGCCGGGGCGGCCCAGCAGGCGGCAGTGCATGCCGATGCTCAGCATCTTGGGCCGGTTGTCGCCGGTCGGGTCGCCTTCGGCGTACAGCACGTCGAAGGCGTCTTTCAGGTACTGGAAGAACTGCTCGCCGTTGTTGAAGCCCTGGGGCGACGCGAAGCGCATGTCGTTGGTGTCAAGCGCATACGGCACGATCAACCGCTGCATCACGGTGCCATCGCTTTGAGTGATGGGCATCCAGAAGGGCAGGTCGTCGCCGTAGTAATCGGCGTCGTATTCATAGCCGCCGTGGTCGGCCACCAGCCGCTTGGTGTTGGGGCTGTCGCGGCCGGTGTACCAGCCCAGCGGCCATTCGCCGTGGGTCAGCTCCTGGATGATGCGTGTGGCGGTGGCGATGTGCTCGCGCTCCACGGTTTCGGTCATGTGCTGGTGGTGAACCCAGCGCCAGCCGTGGCAGGCGATCTCATGGCCCAGGTCAAGAAACGCCTGGGTCAGTTCAGGGTGGCGCTGCAAGGCCATGCCCACGCCAAACACGGTGAGCGGCAGGCCACGTTTTTCGAACTCGCGCAACAGCCGCCACACCCCGGCGCGCGCGCCGTATTCGTACACCGACTCCATGCTGAGGTGGCGCGCCTCATAGGCCGGCGCGCCGATCAGTTCGGACAGAAAGGTCTCGGACGCCGCATCGCCATGCAACACGCAGTTCTCGCCGCCTTCCTCGTAGTTCAAGACGAACTGCAGCGCGATGCGTGCGCCATGGGGCCAGCGCGCATGGGGCGGGTGCCGGCCATGGCCGATCAGGTCGCGGGGGTAGGGGTTCATGGGGCTGCTCATGGGGCTGTTCATTGGGTGCCTCAGCGGGGGTTGCGCAGCACCGCTTCGAGGCCGGGCACTCGGGGGTGCAGGCGCAGGTTGCGTTCGACGTTGCCCAGGTGGCCGGCCATCAGCTTCACGGCTGAACGGGCATCGCGGCGTTCCAGCGCATCGACGATGGCCACATGCTCGGCGGCGGAGTGGGCGGCCGAATGGGCCGACTGGTACATCAGCGAAATCAGCGAGCTGCGCGACAGCAGATCGCGCAGCAGATCGGCCAGGGTGTGGTTGCCCAGCATGCGCGCCAGCACGATGTGAAAGTCGGCCAGCAGCCGCGTGCGGCCGGGCACATCGGTGCGCTGCACAGCGGCTTCTTCTTCACGCAGGTGGGCGCGCAACTCGGCGATGTGGGCGGGTGTCAGTTCACTGGCGGCGCGGCGAACCATGGCGGTTTCAAGCATGTGGCGCACCTCGAACACTTCGCGGGCTTCATCCACGCTGGGCTGGGCGACATGCGCGCCGCGCGCGGGCTCAAGCGTGACGAGCTTGTCGCGGCTCAATTGGTGCAAGGCCTGCCGCACGATGGTGCGCGAGACTTGAAAGATGTCGGCAATTTTTTGTTCGACGAGCTTGGTGCCGGGCATCAACCGGCGCTCGACGATGGCGGTGGTGACTGACTCAACGATGCGGCGGGTGGCGGTTTGCAGCGCCGGTTCATCGGCGGCGGCCACAGCCTGCGGGGCGGTGGATTTTTTATTGCCGGCCCGCTTCAAGGGCGCCTTGGCGCCGGGGCGCAAAGGCAGGGTCGTCACCTTGCGCGGCGCAGCCTCGCCGCGTGCGGTGGCGAGCGGCACGCTGGCATGGGCTGTGCGTTCGGTGCGTGGCATGGCAGAAGCGAAAGGGGCCAGGTGGAATCGGGCAGAGCGTCAGATTTGAACAGCCTGGTTCGCAAGACTGTATACACTTTTGTTCACCTTGCAAGGGCCGCGCCAAGGGCCATCAAACGGGGCCAACACCGCCGCGCCGCGCCCCATTCAACCGCCTGAAGGAACCCCATGGGACAACTCACCACCCACGTGCTCGACACCATGAACGGCTGCCCGGCGGCCGGCATGCTGGTGGGGCTGTACCGCGTGAAGAACGGCGAAGCCAGCTTGCTGAAACAACTGGCGCTCAACCACGACGGCCGGGCTGGCGCCCCGCTGCTGGACGAAACCAATTTCGCCACCGGCACCTACCGGCTGGTGTTCGAGGTGGCGGCCTACTTTCGGGGCCGTGGCGTTCAGTTGCCCGAACCGCCGTTCATCGACGCGGTGACGCTCGACTTCGGCATGGCCAACCCCTTGCAGCATTACCACGTGCCCTTGCTCACCAGCCCCTGGGCTTATTCCACCTACCGTGGCAGCTGAACCAACAGGACACTCAAGCGACAACTGAAGCGACAACATCGCCCATGGACGTCTACCTGCTCGACTGGCTCCACCTGCTGCTGCGCTGGGCCCATGTCATCACCGCCATCGCATGGATCGGCGCCTCGTTCCACTTCGTCGGGCTCGACAACAGCCTCACGCCGCCCGAAGACGAAGCCGAGCGTGCCAAGGGCATTGGCGGCGAGCTGTGGGCCGTGCACGGTGGCGGCTTCTATCACCAGCAGAAGTACCCGGTGTCGCCCGCCCAGGTGCCCGAACGCCTGCATTGGTCGATGTGGGAAAGCTATTCCACATGGCTGACCGGCTTCGCGCTGTTCGTGGCGCTGTACCTGTTCAACGCGGGCAGCTTTCTGATCGACAAGACGCTGTTTGACTGGTCACCGGCCGCCGCCATTGCCACCGCGCTGGGCTTTCTGTTGGCGTTCTGGTTTGTCTACGACGTGTTCTGCCGCGCTTTCGGCCAGCGCAAGAAGGGCGATCTGATCGTCGGCCTGCTGGTGTTCGTGTTCATCGTGTTCGCCTCGTGGCTGTCGTGCCGCTTGTTTGCCGGCCGCGCGGCCTTCTTGCTGGTGGGCGCGATGATGGCCACGACCATGAGCGCCAATGTGCTGTTCTGGATCATCCCCGGCCAGCGCAAGGTGATCGCTTCACTGCGCGCCGGCCAGCCGGTTGACCCGGTGCACGGCAAGCGTGGCAAGCAGCGCAGCGTGCACAACACTTACTTCACGCTGCCGGTGGTGTTTGCCATGCTCAGCAACCACTACGGCGCGCTGCATGGCGCCGAGCACAACTGGCTGGTGCTGGTGTTGATGATGTTGGCCGGCGCGTTGATCCGCATGTCTTTCGTGCTGCGGCACGGCGCGTTGGCGAATGGCCGGCCGGTGCCATGGCGATATGCGCTGCTGGGGGTGGGCATGCTGGTGGCCGTGGTGGTTTGGCAGCGGCCGCAAGCTCAAGCGGCGTCCGTTCAAGCCACGCAGGCCGTGCGCTTTGCGCAGGTGGAGCAGGTGATGGCCGAGCGCTGCGTCATGTGCCACAACCCACAACTGGCCAACAAGAACGTGCAACTGCACAACGCCGAATTGATCACCGCCCAAGCCCAGGCCATTTACCAGCAAGCGGTGGTCTTGAAGCAGATGCCGCTGAACAATGCCACGCGCATCACCGACGTTGAGCGCGAACTGATCAAACGGTGGTTCGACGCAGGGGCCGGCCGCACCCCGTGACGACCACCGGCGCGTCGTTCAATGCGAACGAGGCGGGCGGTTGTAGGGGTCCGATGATTGAGCCCGCGCCATCACCGCCGCGTATTCCGATGCGGCGCTGCGAATGCGAGCGCTCTCGGTCGGGCGCTCGTCGCGCGGTGCGGGTTGGCGGGGTCTGATCTTTGCCGGCACGCCCATGGCGATCGAGTTCGACGGCACATCGGTCACCACCACCGCGTTGGCGCCAATCAGCACGTTGTCGCCAATGGTGATGGCGCCCAGCAGCTTGGCGCCCGAGCCGATGTCCACGTTGTTGCCGATCACCGGCGCGCATGGTGAACCGACCCGACGCAGCCCCACCGACACGCCATCGCGGATGCGGCAGTTGTCACCGAACGTCGCATCACCGCTGACGATGATGCCGCCGAAGTGGTCGATGATGAAGTTGCGACCCACCCGCGCTTCGCAGGGCAGGTCGATGCCGGTGATGACTTGCACGAGCTTGTGGGCGATCTTGTAGAGCAGCGAGAACGACTTGCGCAACAAAGCGGGCCGCACGCCATAGCGCCAACGCCCAAAGCGATAGATCAGCATCACCCAAAAGCCTTGCTCCCACCATTGCCCCCGGTAGGTTTGAAGGTCTGCGCGAATGTTGTCGAACATGGTTGTTTTCTTTCGGTTCGATGCACCCGCGACCCCGGGTGCGGGGGCGGGTAGCAACTGTGTGCCCTTGTGACCCAAGGGCAACTCCGAAATTAACGGCCCATGCGGCCGGTCGATGTAGGACGTGGCCGACAAGAGGCGTCGGCAGAACAGCCTCTGTGTGCGGCTGTTGCGCTAACTCAAATTAGCTGTGCAAACGCCGCATCAAGCTGAGCGCCCCAGCGTTGTTTGTCGGCGGCGGGCGCGAAGCTCGCGTCGAAGCTGTTTTGCGCCAACCGGTAGGCGTGGGCGGCGGTCAGTTGAGGCAGGGCCTTGAACACCTCAACGAAGTTCTGGTTGATGTAGCCGCCAAAGTAAGCCGGGTCGTCGGAATTGACAGTGGCGCACAGGCCGGCTTCCAGCAGCGAGAACAGGCTGTGGTCGCCCAATGTTTTGTACACGCACAGCTTCACGTTCGACAACGGGCACACGGTGAGCGGCATGCGTTCTTCGGCCAGGCGTTTGACGAGCACCGGGTCTTCCACGCAGCGCACGCCGTGGTCGATGCGTTCGACCTTCAGCACATCGAGTGCGCTCCAGATGTAGGCGGGCGGGCCTTCTTCGCCCGCATGCGCCACCACGTGCAGGCCCAGTTCGCGGCAGCGCGCGAACACACGCTCAAACTTCTCGGGCGGGTGACCACGCTCGCTGCTGTCGAGCCCCACGGCGCTGACGAGCTTGAGGTGCGGCAGGGCTTGTTCCAGCGTCTCGAACGCGGCTTCTTCGCTCAGGTGGCGCAAGAAGCAAAGGATGAGCTGGCTGCTGACGCCCAGATCGCGTTGTGCCGTCTCGCTGGCGCGCGTGAGCCCACGAATCACCGTCTCGAAGCTCACGCCACGTTCGGTGTGGGTTTGCGGGTCAAAGAAGAGTTCGGCATGCACCACGTGGTCGGCGGCCGCGCGGTGAAAGTACGCCATCGCCATGTCGAAGAAGTCGTCTTCCTTCAGCAACACGCTGGCGCCGGCGTAGTAGATGTCGAGAAAGCTTTGCAGGTCGCTGAACGCATAGGCCGCGCGCAGCGCTTCGACGCTGGCGTAGGGCAGCGTGACACCGTTGCGCTGTGCCAGCGTGAAGATCAACTCGGGCTCAAGCGAGCCTTCGATGTGGATGTGCAGCTCGGCCTTGGGCATGGCGCGCAGCAACGCGGGCAGGCGGTCGCGGGGAATGGCGGCAAGGGCTTCGGGGGTCATGTGTGCTCCGGGTGTTCGCGGGTCGCTGGGGTGATGGCCGAGCGTAGCGCGGTCAAGAGTTGGGGCTTGGCGTGGGCTTGCCGAAGGTGTGGGCGCCATGTCACCTGCCCGTCGGCAATTTGTCTTCCACACCCTTCACGAAGAAATTCATCCGGCGAAGGAAGTTGTCGTCGGCCACCTGGCCCGCTTTGACTGCGTCACGGCCGTTCTGGCCTTGAATGGGGCCGGCCCAAATCTTGAAGCTGTCGGCCTTCAAACCGGCCTTGATGACTTCGAGCTGCTTCTTCACCTGGCGCGGCACGGCATCGGAGACGGAAACGATGTCGATGGCGCCTTCTTTGACACCCCACCAGGCGGAAGAGCCACCCGTCCATCGGCCCTCCATGGCCGCTTGCGTGGCATGCACGTAGTAAGGCCCCCAGTTGATGATGGCCGATGCGAGATGCGCCTTGGGGCCATAGCCCGACATGTCGCTGCCCCAGCCGAAGGCGTACTTGCCTGCGGTCTCGGCCGTCTTCAACACGGCCGAAGAGTCGGTGGTCTGAAACAGCACGTCCGCACCACCATCGAGGAGCGATTGCGCCGCACGGGCTTCATTCGCAGGGTCGAACCACTTGTTGACCCAACGCACCCGGACGCGAACCTTCGGGTTGATGGATTGCGCCCCGAGCGTGAAGCTGTTGATGTTGCCGACGACCTCGGGGATGGGGATCGACGCCACGACGCCCAAGGTGTGGCTGCGTGACATGGCTCCGGCGATCACGCCCGCCATGTAGGCCCCTTCGTAGGTGCGGCTGTCGTAGGTCCGCAGATTGGGCGCCTGCTTGTAGCCCAGGGCATGTTCGAACTTGACGTTCGGTGCCTCCGAGGCGACCTTGAGCATGGGCTCCATGTAGCCGAAGCTCGTGCCGAAGATGAGCGAATGGCCGCGCGAAACCATGTCGCGGAACACGCGCTCGCCAGCGGGGCCTTCTGGCACGCTCTCCACATAGGTGGCGCTCACGCGATCGCCGAAGGCGGCCTTGACGGCCCGCCGCCCCTGCTCGTGTGCGTAGCTCCAGCCTCCATCACCGATGGGGCCAACGTATGCGAACGCGACCTTGAAAGGCGCAGCGGCAGGCGGGGCCACAGGTGCGGGCGCAACAGGCTGATGGACCCGGGCTGGCGGAGGCGCCTCAGGCGGTGGTGAGCCCGGTGCGGCACAACCCACAACGCCCAGGGCGATGGCCACCGTGATGGCGCAAGAACGAAGAGAAGGCAGAACGCGAAACATAGATGGAGGGCAGGGAGCAGAGGTTGAGCGGGTGGAGGTGGAGGGCTTGCGAGCTTTGCGTTGCCCGGCAGGCAGACAGGCCGCTCAAGGCGGCCTGTCTTTTCGTTGCACGGAGGGTGCTTACTTGCCCCCCGGCACCTTGCCTTCCACGCCCTTGACGTACACGTTGAGGCCGCCCAGGAACTTGTCGTCAGCGGTTTCGCCTTCCTTCACCAAGTCCTTGCCGTCCTGGCCTTTGATGGGGCCTGTCCACAGCTTCATGCTGCCGTCTTTCAGCCCGGCCTTGACGGCCGCGACGCGCTCTTTCACGTCGGCCGGCACTTTGTCGGAGATCGACACGATGTCGATCGCGCCTTCTTTCACGCCCCACCACACGCTGCCGGTTGCCCATTTGCCGTCCAGCGCTTCGCCGGTGGCCTTGATGTAGTACGGCGCCCAATTGATGATGGCCGATGCCAGGTGCGCCTCAGGCGCGTATGAAGACATGTCGCTGTCCCAGCCGAAGGCCATCTTGCCGGCCTTGGCCGCGGTTTGCAGCACGGCCGACGAGTCGGTGTTCTGGAACAGCACATCAGCGCCGCCGTTGATCAGCGACTGCGCGGCTTCGGTTTCCTTGGGCGGGTCGAACCACTTGTTGACCCACACCACCTTGGTCTTGACCTTCGGGTTGACCGACTGCGCCCCCAGCGTGAAGCTGTTGATGTTGCGGATGACCTCGGGGATGGCCATCGAGCCCACCACGCCGAGCGTGTTGGTCTTGGTCATGGCGCCGGCAATGATGCCGGCCATGAACGCGCCTTCATAGGTGCGGCTGTCGTAGGTGCGCATGTTCTCGGCCGTCTTGTAGCCGGTGGCGTGCTCGAACTTCACGTCCTTGTGGTCGGCGGCCACTTTCAGCATGGGTTCCATGTAGCCGAAGGTGGTGCCGAAGATCAGCTTGTTGCCCTGGCCCGCCATGTCGCGGAACACGCGTTCGGCATCGGCCGCTTCGGGCACGCCTTCAACGAAGCTGGTGACGACCTTGTCGCCATATTCCTTCTCGACCGCCTTGCGGGCGTTGTCGTGCGCGAAGGTCCAGCCACCGTCACCCACCGGGCCCACGTAGGCGAAGGCGATCTTCAGCGGTTCGGGCTTGGCCGGTGCCGAAGCCACGGCCGCAGGGGCCGCTGCCGCCGCTGCCGGTGTTTCTTCTTTCTTTCCGCAGGCCGCAAGGCAGGCGGTTGCCGCCACTGCGGTCCACCCGGCAATCTTCAGCAAGGCACGTTTTGAAATGGGGGTCATGGGGTCTCCAGAGAAGGAAGGTCGGAACTCAAACTCACCAAGAACTCATCGCACGAAGCGACATCGATTATCGGCAGCGCCACCCTGGCAAGGCCCGCGTCAACCGCCGGGGAAAAAGGGCTTGCCCAACGAGGCCGGCATGTTCACGCGGACCCACGTGGCATTGCTCGAAATCAGCACCAGCACCCCGATGGTGGCCAGGTAGGGCAGCATCGTGAGCCACTGGCTGGCGATCTCGACGCCTTCGCCTTGCAAGTGAAACTGCAGCATCGTGACGCCGCCGAACAGGTAGGCACCCAGCAATACCCGTGCCGGCCGCCAGGTGGCAAAGGTGGTCAAGGCGAGTGCGATCCAGCCCTTGCCAGCGACCATGCCTTCCACCCACAGCGGCGTGTAGACGGTCGAGAGGTACGCGCCCGAGATGCCGCACAGCGCGCCGCCCGCCACCACCGCCGCCAGCCGGATTGGCCGCACCGGGTAACCCAGCGCATGCGCCGACTCGGGTGATTCGCCCACCGCGCGAAGCACCAGCCCCGCGCGCGACCGGTACAAGAACCACATCAACGCGAGCATCAGCGCCATCGCCCCATAAACCATCGGGTGCTGCTTGAAGAGGGCCGGGCCGATGAAGGGAATGTCGGCCAGCACAGGCACTTGCCACGGCGTGCTTTCGGGCAAGCGCTCTTGCGTGTAGCGAATGCCCATGAAGGCCGAAAAGCCCGTGCCGAACAGGCTGAGCGCCAGCCCGGTGGCGTATTGGTTGGTGTTGAGCCAGATCACCAACAGCCCGAAGACGGCTGCCAGCAGCGCCCCCCCGCCCGCACCGGCCGCGAAGCCCAGCCACACGCTGCCGGTGTTCACGGCGGTGGCGAAGCCGGCAATGGCCGCCACCAGCATCAGCCCTTCAGCACCCAGGTTGACGATGCCCGCGCGTTCGTTGATCAACAGGCCCAGCGATGCGAACGCGAGCACGGTGCCCGCATTCAGCGTGGCGGCGATGAGCAGGGCGATGGTGTCCATCAGGCGTCTCCCACAGCCGCGACCTGGGGCGCTGGCGCCGCAGCAGCGCGCTTCCAGCGCACCCGGTAGTGGATCAGCGTGTCGCAGGCCAGCAGCGCGAACAGCAGCAGGCCCTGGAACACGCCGGTCAATGACTTCGGCAGCCCCAAGCGCGACTGCGCCAGTTCACCCCCGATGTGGAACATGCTCATCAACACCGCCGAGAACACGATGCCCAGGGGGTGCAGCCTGCCGACGAAGGCCACGATGATGGCCGCGAAGCCATACCCCGCCGGCACATGCGGCGTCAGTTGCCCCAGCGGCCCCGCCGCTTCAAGCGCACCCGCCAGCCCGGCCATGCCGCCCGATGTGAGCAGCGCCACCCACACCGCCCGGCGCGACGAGAACCCCGCATAACGCGACGCGGCCGGCGCCAACCCACCCACCTGCAACTGAAAGCCCGCATAGCTGCGAAACAGGAACAGCCAGAACAGCAGCACCGCGACGAGTGCGATCACCAGGCCGACGTTGACGCGCAGGTTGCCAAACAGGCGCGGGATCTTCGTGGGTTCGAGGAAGCTGATGGTCTGCGGGAAGTTGTAGCCCGCCGGGTCCTTCCACGGCCCATAGACCAGGTAGCTCAGCAGCATCTCGGCCACGTAGACGAGCATCAGGCTGACCAGGATTTCGCTCGCGTTGAAACGGTCGCGCAGCAGCGCCACGATCGCGGCCCACAGCATGCCGCCTGCCACACCGGCCGCGATGATCGCCACGACGATGAAGCGGCTGCTGTCTGCGTCGGCCTGCATCGCAACCCAGCCTGCCGCAAGGGCGCCCACGATGAACTGCCCTTCCGCGCCGATGTTCCACACGTTCGAGCGAAAGCACACCGCCAGGCCCAAGGCGATCAGCGCCAGCGGCACCGCCTTCATCGCCAGTTCAGACAGCGCGTAGCCGCTCTTCAGCGGTTCGACGAAGAAGGCCTGCAGCCCGCGCACCGGGTCTTTGCCCAGCAGCGCGAACAGCGCGATGCCCAGCAGCACCGTGATGGCCAGCGCCAGCAGCGGCGAGGCGATCGACATCCAGCGGCTGGGGGCAGGGCGGGCTTCAAGCTTGAGCATGCGAGGCCTCGGTCTGGGGGTTCGAGCCCGGCCACAGGCCCGACATCCACGCGCCCATTTGTTCGGTGGTGGCGTCGGCCGTGGGCAGGCTGGGCGAGATGCGGCCTTGCGCGATCACCAGCAGCCGGTCGCTGATCTCGAACAGCTCGTCGAGCGCTTCACTCACGACCAGCAACGCGCAGCCGGCGTCGCGCAGCGCCAGCAGCTCGCCCCGAATCTGCGCCGCCGCGCCCACGTCCACACCCCAGGTGGGTTGCGACACGATCAGCAGCTTTGGCTTGGCGTCGATCTCACGGCCGACGATGAACTTTTGCAGATTGCCGCCCGAGAGGCTCTTGGCCGACGCATCGGGCCCGCCGGCCTTGACCTTGAAGCGGTCGATCAGCGCCTGCGCGAGCGTGCGCACCGCGCGGTTGTCGATCCACCCGCCGCGGCCCACAGCTTCGGTGCGCGTCAACAGCGTGTTTTGCGCGAGCGAAAGCGTGGGCACCGCGCCCCGGCCCAGGCGTTCTTCGGGTACGAAGTGCAGGCCTTGGGCGCGACGTTCGCGCGGTGATTGGCGGCCCACGGATTGGCCGAAGAGTTGAATGCTTTGCGGCGTGGCGCGTGCGTCTTCGCCCGACAGCGCGGCCATCAGCTCTTGCTGGCCGTTGCCCGAGACGCCGGCGATGCCGACCACTTCACCGGCGCGCACGTCGAAGCTGATGTTGCGCAGCGAGGTGCCGAAGGGGTCTTGCGCTTTGAGGTTCAAGCCTTGCACCTTCAGCACCACCCCGCCGGGTGGCGTGCCGGCGTGGCGCAACTGCGGCGGCTCGGCGCCGATCATCAGGCGCGACAGGCTGGCATGGGTCTCTTGCGCCGGATCGACCTCACCCGTGACCTTGCCACCGCGCAGCACGGTGCAGTGGTGGCACAGCGCCCGTATCTCGTCGAGCTTGTGGCTGATGTAGAGGATGGCGCAGCCTTCTTCGGCGATGCGCCTCAGCGTGACGAAGAGCTTTTCAACGGCCTGCGGCGTGAGCACGGAAGTGGGCTCGTCGAGGATCAGGAGCTTCGGCTTCGTCATCAGTGCACGCACGATCTCGACGCGTTGGCGTTCGCCCACCGAGAGCGTGTGCACGGGGCGCAGCGGTTCAACGTCGAGGCCGTAGTCTTTGGCGACCTTCGTGATCTGTTGCGTGACTTCGGCGAGGGTGAGGGATTTGTCGAGTCCGAGCCAGACGTTTTCTGCTGCGGTGAGCGTGTCGAACAGGCTGAAGTGCTGGAAGACCATGCTGATGCCGAGCGCTCTGGCTTCTTGGGGGCTCTTCACGTTGACTTCGGTGCCGTTCCAGAAGATCTGGCCTTCGTCGGGGCGGACGGTGCCGTAGATCATCTTCATCAGCGTTGATTTGCCGGCGCCGTTTTCGCCGAGGATGGCGTGGATCTCGCCGGGCTTGACCTTCAGGTTGACGCGGTCGTTGGCTTTGACGGCGGGGTAGGTCTTGCTGAGGTTTTTTAGTTCTAGGCGGAGCATGGGGGGAGGCCTTTGGTTGGTGTGGTCGGGGCCAACCCACCGTTCGGGCTGAGCCTTCCTTCGACAGGCTCAGGACGATCGGGAATACAAGCTCAGGACAGGGTTCGCTTGCGCGAATCGAAGCCCCTTGCGTGCCACCAAGCCCCGTTCGGACTGAGCCTGTCGAAGTCCCGCTCGGTTTTGCCGAGGTTCCCCGCAGGGGGAGTCCGCGCCGGGAATTCGGCCCGGCGGCCGAGTTACTTCTTTTGCGTCGCCAAAAGAAGTAACCAAGAAAAGGCGACCCGACGGAGGCGGTCCGGCTGTCGCCGGACTGCTCTGCGGTGCTCGGTCTTTGGG
>JAYSYW010000079.1:0-13466 GCA_043727255.1 Rhizobacter sp.
TGATGGAGTTGATCAACAACATCGCGAAGGCGCACTCGGGGTTGAGCGTGTTCGCCGGGGTCGGCGAGCGCACCCGCGAGGGCAACGACTTCTATCACGAGATGTCTGACTCCGGCGTCGTGAACCAAGAGAAGCTCGAAGACTCCAAGGTCGCGATGGTCTACGGCCAGATGAACGAGCCCCCGGGCAACCGCCTGCGTGTGGCACTGACCGGCCTGACCATCGCCGAGTCGTTCCGCGACGAAGGCAAGGACGTGCTGTTCTTCGTGGACAACATCTACCGCTACACGCTGGCCGGTACCGAAGTGTCCGCACTGCTGGGCCGCATGCCTTCCGCCGTGGGCTACCAGCCGACGCTGGCCGAAGAAATGGGCCGTTTGCAAGAGCGGATCACGTCGACCAAGGTCGGTTCGATCACGTCGATTCAAGCTGTTTACGTGCCGGCGGATGACTTGACCGACCCGTCGCCCGCCACGACCTTCGCCCACTTGGACTCGACCGTGGTGCTGTCGCGTGACATCGCCTCGCTGGGCATCTACCCCGCTGTGGATCCGCTCGATTCGACCAGCCGCCAGCTCGACCCGAACGTGGTCGGCGAAGAGCACTACGCGGTCGCCCGCTCCGTGCAAGGCACGCTGCAGCGCTACAAGGAACTGCGCGACATCATCGCAATTCTGGGCATGGACGAACTGTCGCCGGACGACAAGCTGGCCGTGGCCCGCGCCCGGAAGATCCAACGCTTCCTGTCGCAGCCCTTCCACGTCGCCGAAGTGTTCACCGGCTCGCCGGGCAAGTACGTGCCGTTGAAGGAAACGATTCGCGGCTTCAAGATGATCGTGGCCGGCGAGTGCGACAGCTTGCCGGAACAGGCCTTCTACATGGTTGGCACGATCGACGAAGCCTTCGAGAAAGCGAAGAAGCTCCAGTAAGCGGCGCATTCGGGCGGGATGCGGCGTTGCCGTGCTCAGCGGACTCGAGTCCGCTTCCGCGCGGCGCCTTGCCTCCCACCCGACTGCTTGCTTCCTGAATCTTCTTCAACACGCTAACGAGAGAAGCGCATGGCAACCATTCAAGTTGACGTCGTCTCCGCCGAGGAAAGCATTTTCTCGGGCGAGGCCAAGTTCGTCGCGCTGCCGGGCGAGAACGGCGAGTTGGGCATTCTGCCTCGCCACACCCCGCTGATCACCCGCATCAAACCGGGCGCGGTGCGCATCCTGCGCGCAGACAACAACCAGGAAGAGTTCGTCTTCGTGGCGGGCGGCATTCTGGAAGTGCAACCCGGCAAGGTGACCGTCTTGGCTGACACCGCCATCCGCGGCAAAGACCTCGACGAAGCCAAGGCGACCGAAGCCAAGCAACGTGCCGAAGAAGCGATGAAGAACGCCAAGAGCGACATCGACTTCGCCGCTGCGCAAAGTGAGTTCGTGGCCATGGCCGCCCAGATCGCCGCGCTGCGCAAGCTCCGCCGCAAGTAAGCGCCGAAACGCCTCGGGCGTGGGCTGGTTCAGCGCCGCTCTCTTCAAAAGCCCGCACTGCTTGCAGATGCGGGCTTTGTCGTTTCTGGGCATGCCCGGGCGGCGAGGTCGGGACGTCGAGGGATGGTTCTTGCCGGGCGTCCATCAGAACCCGTGTGGGGGCTTGCCCGCATTGCGATGAATGGTTCAAAAGTCGGCATTGATGCACTGCTTGCAGATGTGGGCTTTGTCGCTTCTGGGCATGCCCGGGCGCCGCCGCCGGGCCGGCGTGGGGCGGTCCCTTGCCGTGCGTCCAGCAGCAACCCGCGTGGGGCTTGCCCGGATTGCGATGAATGGGTGGGGGCTTTCCAATGACGATGTCGGCTCGTCTCCGCCATGGGCGTTCGTGCGGGCCGGCAGCAAGCGGCACCCGAGGCCGCGCCTCAAAAATATCAGGAGACAAGACATGATTCGCAAACATTGGCGCGGCGCATTCGCCGCCGGCCTGCTGGCCGCGTTCAGCCTTCCGGCATCCGCCGCCTTCTGGAGCCTCACCGGCGACATCGGCGTGCACGACCCGTCGATCATCAAAGAAGGCAGCGCCTGGTACACCTTCAGCACCGGCCAGGGCATTCAGGTGTTGAGGGGTGACAGCACCGGCAGAAACTGGACGCGTGCGCCGCAAATCTTTGTGTCGCCGCCGTCGTGGTGGAAGACCTACGTGCCGGCGCAAACGACCAACGACGTGTGGGCGCCCGACATCCACAACTACAACGGCAAGGTCTGGCTGTACTACTCGATCTCGTCGTTCGGCAAAAACACCTCGGCGATTGGCCTGGCCTCGGCCACCAGCGTGGGCGCGGGCAAGTGGACGGACAACGGCCTCGTGTTGCGCACCACCAGCGCGAACGACTACAACGCGATCGACCCGAACCTCGTGATCGACGCCAACGGCGACCCGTGGATGGCGTTCGGTTCGTTCTGGAGCGGCTTGAAGATCACCAGGCTCAGCAAGACGACGATGAAGCCGACCGGCTCGCTGACCTCGATCGCGAAGCGAAGCGCTGGCATCGAAGCGCCGGCAATCATCTACCGCAGCGGCTACTACTACCTGTTCGCGTCGATCGACAAGTGCTGTTCCGGCGTCAACAGCACCTACAAGATGATCTACGGCCGCTCAAGGGCGATCACCGGCCCGTACCTCGACAAAGCTGGCAAAAGCATGCTCAGCGGTGGCGGCACGCTGCTCGACGCAGGCAATGACCGCTGGAAGGGCCCGGGTGGCCAAGACGTGGGTGATGGCGTGATCGTTCGCCATGCCTACGACGCCACCGACGGCGGCAAACCCAAGATGCTGATCAACGACCTGAACTGGACGAGCGACGGCTGGCCGACGTACTGATCGAACCGAACCGATTCGATCCAGGGCAGCCCGTCTGCCCCTCGTCGTGATGCGCCTGCCGACCCGTTCGGCTGGCGCATTTTTCTTGGCCGCTCAGCGGCTGGGCGCAAGCCCCGGCGAGGCCACGGCGCGCTGCGGCAGCAACTGCACCAAGCGGTCCCCGAAGGCGATGACGTTGCCGCTGGCCGGGTGCACCACCAGCCCTTTGAAGCGTGCCTGCGTGCGGGTTGCGACCACCGACCAACTGCGCCCGGCATCGGTCGATCGCAGCAGCACACCGTCGCGCCCGACCAGCAACAGCCCGGGGCCACCGGGTTCGTTGACCATCGCCCGCAACTGCGCCTGCGTGCCGCTGTTCACGGCTTCCCAGTGGCGGCCGGCGTCGCCTGAACGCAGCAGCGTGCCCTGCACCCCGGCGATGACGAGCGCGCCACTCACGGCGTCGCGCGAGATGCGCCGCAGGTCGGCCTGCGTGCCCACGTCCACCACTTCCCAGCGCTTGCCCTGGTCGGTGGAACGCAGCACCCGGCCTTCGGCGCCGACCAGCCAGGCCGTGCCCGTGGCCGGGTCAAACAGCCCGCTGTTCAGGTGCGACTTGACCGGCGACGTCACCAGACTCCAACGCGCATCGCCTTCACCCAGGCGAGCCACCGCGCCGGCTTCGCCGAAAGCCAGCAGCGTGCCGCTGGCGGCGTCGGCGGTGGCGCCGAAATAGCTGGCGTCGGTCAGCGGGGGCAGCACGCGGGTGCGCCGGCCGCCATCGCTCACGTGCAACATGGCGCCGGCATTGCCCACCAGGTACACGCTGCCGTTGCGGGGGTGGGCGACGCTGGCCAGATGGTCGGCGCCTTGTGAATCGGTGCGGTGCAGCCAGGTGCGCCCGCCATCGCTGGTGGCCAGCATGGAGCCCTGGCCGCCGGCCACGATGACGGTGCGAGAGGTGGGCTCGATGCTCGCGTCAAACAGATACGCGGGTTCAGCCAATTCGGTCAACACACGTGGCGTCCAGCTGCCGCCGCCGTCGCGCGACACCGCGACCGTGCGGTTCGAGCCCAGGGCCAGCAAATGGCCCGTGCCCCGGTCGGCGACCACCTGGTGCATGTATGGCACCGGGCCCTGGCGCAGCACGCGCCAGCTCTGGCCCGCGTCGTCAGACCCGATCACCAACCCGCCGGGGCCCACCGCCACGAAACGTCCGGTGGCTGCATCGGCCGAGACGGCCTCCAGGTTCTCGGTGGTCGGCACCGGCACGAGTTGCCAGCTCCGGCCGCTGTCGGACGACCGCAGCACCAGCCCCTTGTCGCCCACCGCAACCCACGTGTTGTGGTTCGGGTGCTGGACGACGGCCGACACGTACTCGGGCACTGGCGAACGCCACACCCGCCATCGCAACCCGCCGTCGCTCGACGTGGACAGCAGCCCGCCATTGCCCACCGCCACCAGCAAACGGCCGCCACCGCCCGCTCGCGCCGCGCCGAACGACAGCTTCGAGACGTACTCGGGCGCGCCCACGCTGCTGCGCTGCCAACGCTTGCCGCCATCGGCCGAGCGGAACACCTCGCCTTCCGAGGTGGCGGCGAACAGCGTGCCCGCGCCGGCGTCGAAGGCTGCTGCGGTGAACGCATGCGACGCCTCCTGGCCGCCACTGAACTGCCAACCCACGCCACCATCGCAAGACACCGCCATCGCGCCCCGCTCACCCAGTGCAGCGAAGCACTGGTGCACGCTGTCGTACACCACCACGCCGAAGCTGGCCGTGTTGTGCTGCGGCACCTGTTGCCAGTGTTCGCCGGCATCGGTCGAGCGCAGCAAGGTGCCGCCCACGCCCACAGCCACCAGCGTCGTGCCGGGGGTGTCGGTGGCGATGGCCAGCAGGTCGTTCCCGGTGATGGCTGGCCGGGCAAGCCAGTGCCGCCCTTGGTCGTCAGACGTGGCGATGCTGCCCTGCGCGCCCACCGCCACCAGCCGGTCAGCCTGCGTGGCATGGGCCAGCGCACGGATCGTCTGCGTGCTGCCTGAGTTGACGCTGTCGTGCCAGGTGCTGCCGCCGTCTTTGCTGTGCCACACCACGCCGTCGGTGCCGGCGGCCCACAGCAGGCGGCCATTCGGGTGCGCCTTCAGCACTTGGAGGTGCGGGTTCGTCACATGGGCCACGTAGCCGGTGATCTGCGGTGTGGTGGTTTGGCCGCCTGCTTTGTCTGAGCAGCCCAGGGTCAACGCGGACAACACCAGCGCAGCCACCATGCCCGCAATGGGCAGCAGGCGTCGCGGCACGAGCGCGCAGAGGTTCCAGACCATGGGCGTGCCCTTTCAGCGCACCGGCCGGGCCGGTGGCAGCTTGCAGCCGGCGTCGATGCATTCGACGCCGTAGACGAACACCCAGTCCTGGTAACTGCGTTTGTCTTTGAAGTGGAAGAACTCGGAAGGAAAGTTGTCCATGCGGATCGGGGTTTGGTCAGACAGGCTGTGCAGCCCCAGCAGCGAACCATCGGTGGCGCGGATCAACCCCCACTCAGGGCGGCCGGTCAGCGGGTCGGTGTCGATGCGCCGCAGGTGGCGGCGCGTGTGTGCCGATCGCGTGTCGCGCAGCAGGTCGTCCAGGCTGCGCGGCGCGGTTTGCGTGGCGCCACTGGGCGCGGCTTCGTGGTAACTGCGCAAGGCGCGCCGGAACTGGTGGCCGATGAACAGCAGCTCGTCTTCCGCCATGCGGCGTTGTTGAATGTGGCCCAGCTTCACCGTACCGGCCGCAGCCAGCCCCATGGCCGCCAACAGGAACAGCAGGCCCAGGTAGGTGAAGCCGCGTGCATGGCGGCGAAGGGGTGTCACGGCGCGTTCACCACTTGCTGTGCGCAATGCCGTTCAGGCCGAGTGCGGGCGACGACGAATACACGTCGTACACATCGGCGCCTTCGCGCGGCGCATCGGCCTCGCTGGCATAGGCGCGCAGCCGCCAGGTCTGTGCGTTCGGCAGGTCGGGGTCGGCGTCAGAGAACGGGTCGCGCGGCACGCGTCGAAGGAAGAAGATTTTTTGCCCATTGGGGCTGCGCTGGTCCACCGCGCCGGCCACCAGTGCGTCCAGCGTGCGCGGGTAGCCGCTGGAGCCGACCTCGGTGGCGATCACGCCCTGCTGGGCGGCATCGTGGTGCGCGTCGAGCGCAAGGCGTATTTCATGCAACGCATGGCGGAGCCGTTGCTCCTTCGTGCGCTGCACCGACACCTGTGCCACCGGCACCGCGATGCTGGCCAGCAAAGCCATGATCGCCAGCGTGATCATCAGCTCGATGAATGTGAAGCCCCTCGGCCCGTGGGTACATGGGCCGATCCCCCGAGGGGATGCGGGCCGGCTTGGGGCGGCCCGGCGCTCGGCCGGCGGTGATGACCACCCCTCGCTCGCGGCGTACCGCGTGCGATCCCCCGAGGGGATGTGGGCCGGCTCGGGAGCGGCCCAGCGCTCGGCCGGCGGTGATGACCACCCCTCGCCCGCGGCGTACCGCGTGCGATCCCCCGAGGGGATGTGGGCCGGCTCGGGAGCGGCCCAGCGCTCGGCCCACAGAGGCTTCATCCCTCGTCTCATGGAGAAACGATCAATACGCCTTCACGTCGGTCGTGCGGACGTTGCAGGCGGTGGTGCCCCACTTCTCGCCAATCTTGGGCGAGTCGCTGCCCTTTTGCACGCCCCTGTATTCGACGCACACCTTCGGCGTACCGAGCACGTAGCCCTTGATCTGCAGCGTGCGGATCGTGGCCACGTCGCCGTAGTTGCCGTTCACGCCGGCAATTTCAGACGCCTTCTCGACCTTGGTGTTGGCCAGGTTCAGCTTGCGGGGGCCGCCGTTGCTTTCGCAATTGCCGCACGAGCGGTACAGCTTGCCAATGGTGCCCTTGGTGGCGAAGCCGTCGATGCTGACCGTGCTGCCCTTGCCGTTGTGCTGGAACACCTTGTCGGAGGCATTCGCCGCCGAACCGCCACGCACACGCATGATCTTGCCGCTGCCGCCCTTCATGGTGGCGGCGTCTTCGCAGACGTCTTGCCAGACCACGTTGGTGATGTTGCAGTTGCCTTCGCAGTGCACGCCGTCAGCGGCCCTTGCGGTGATGACCACGTTTTGCAGCGTGGCGCCGTCTTTCAGCAGGAACACGGGTTGTTGCGACTCCGAGGCGCCGTCGCACGAGGTGCCGTAGCTGCGGCCACCGCCGTCGAAGGTGCCCGTCACGGTGGTGGTTGCCGAAGCGGCGAAGCCCAGCGTCGCCAGCAATACGGTGGCGAGAATTCTCTTGCTCATGTTGTCTCCTTTGATTGTTGTTGCCCGGCATTGCGGGCGATTCCGATTGGATCGACCACCGGACACTCACGCATCGGTCTTAACCCGAAAGGCGCGACGGCCATGAGGGTTCGTTCGGGTTCACCCTGCCCCCTTGCGCATGGGTTGTCAGCCCGTGCGCTCAATGCACAGGGAACACACCACAGGGAAGACACAAGGAAGGCGAACGCTCAGAACGTCGCGTAGGCCTTGCCGTCTTTCGTGCGGCCCTTGGCCCCACTGTGCAGGTCGCCCACCGCGCCACGGGCCGGTGGCTCGGGTGGCACCAGCACCCAGGTGCGCGGGCTTTGCGTGATCGGGTCGATCGGCAGGCCACGCAGGTACTTGCGCCTCACCAGCTCGTCCAGTGAATCGGGGAAGCGCCCCTGGTCGGCGTAGAACTTGTCGAGCGCATCTCGCGTGGTGGCCAGGTTCTCCAGCAGCAGCGTGTCTTTCGCGCGGTCCAGGCCGCTGAAGTAGCGCGGCATGGCGAGCGTCAGCAACAACGCGATGACGGCCAGCACGACCAGCATCTCCATCAACGTGAAGCCGTTTCGCTTTGGCGTGGGTGCGGTGGTGGGGCACGGGTTTTCAACGCTAAGACGCCAAGAAGAAAACAGCCAAGGCCGCAAAGAAATCAAAGTCATTCTTTGCGTTCTTGGTTTTTCCCTTTGATTCTTAGCGTTGAAAAGACGCCCGCGCACCTCAGCGCCCCTTGCTGCCAGCATCCGTTGCAGGTGAGTCACCCGACTTCGGCGCCGGCTCCACCGCCGCTTCGGGCTCAGGTGCGGCGCCCTCTTCTTGCCGCCCGCGAATGCCACTCGCCGTGCCCAGCTCGAACATCGACTGCGCCGCGCTCGGCCGCTGCAGGGGGCGGATCAACCTCGGCGTGATCGACAGCACGATCTCGGTCTTGGCCTTGCCATCGCGCTGGCTGCCGAACAGCCGGCCCACCAGCGGCAGGTCGCCCAGGCCGGGCACACGCGCATCGTTGCGCTGGTCTTCGTCTTGAATCAGCCCGGCCAGCAACTGGTTCTCGCCGTCCTTCAAACGCAGCACCGTGTTCGCGTTGCGGGTGCTGATGCGGTAGGCGGTCGAGCCCGAACGCGTGGTGGTCTGGTCGATGATGTTGCTGACCTCAAGGGCCAGCTTGATGACCACCTCGCCACCGGCATACACCTGGGGTTCGACCTCCAGCTTCAGCCCCACGTCCACATAGTTCACCGACTCGGCCACGAAGCCCGTGGCGGTGGAGGTGGAGGTGATGTTCGGCACCCGCTCGCCGATCATGATGCGGGCTTTCTCGCGGCTCTTGGCGCGCAGGCGCGGTGTGGCGAGGATGTTCACGTCGCCGTCTTCACGCCGCGCGTTGATCGTCAGCGGGTTGCCGAGCAGCCCTTCCACCGTGCGTGAACGGGCCCGAAGAATGTCGCGCAGCGTGACCGGCGCGTTGCGGTCGAAGGCCGTGCCCGGCACCTGCAACACCGAAGGCAAGGGCGACAGCGACAGCTGACCCGGCCACTCGATGCCCAGTTGTTCGAGCAGCGTGCGCTTGACCTCAAGCACCTCCACTTCCAGCATCACCTCGGGCTCGGGCACGTCTTGCATCTGCACCAGCTGTTCGGCCAGCCGCAGGCCCTCGGGCGTGTCGCGCACCACGATCATGTTGATCTTGGTGTCGACCACGATGTCGCGGCTCTTCAGCAGCGTCTTCATGCTGTTGGCCACGAAGCGCGCGTCGGCGTTCGTCAGGTAGAAGCTGCGCACCATCAAACCCTGGTAGTCGGACTGCTTGGTGGGTGTGTCGGGGTAGACCAGCAGCGTGCCAGCGTCGAGCACGCGCCAGCTCAGGCCGCCGCTCAGGCTCACCTGTTCGATGGCGGCTTGAATGGTCACGTCCTTCATCGCAATCGACAGCTTCAGCTCGGGCGGCATGTCGCGGTCGAACACGATGGCGAGGTTGGCCGTGCGCCCGATCACGTCGAACAGCGACCGCACCGGCGCATCACGAAACTGCAGCGAGATGCGCTTCTTCATGGCACGCGCGATGGTGCTGGCGGGTGCGTCCGGCGTGCTGGATGCAGTGGCCACTGGCGCCCGGCCCGACAGGCGCAGCTCACGGTCAAGCCGCAGCGCGGTGTCGGGCGGCGGCGCGGCCAGTGCGGTGCGTGAGGCCTGCAGTTTGGCGATGTGCTCGCGTGCCGAGGCCTCGAAGCCAGCCACGGCGCCGAGTTCGCGGTAGGCCGCTTCAGCGCCTTGCGCATCACCCTGGCGCCAACGGTCTTCGGCTTGTGCGATCAGCCCCGAGGCGTAGCGGTCGCGGGTGCGGGCCACCCAGATGCGGGCGCTGGCATCGGTGGGGTGCTGTGCCACCCGCTGGTTCAACAGGTCCAGGCCTTCCTTCAACCGGCCTTCGGCCAGCAGCGTCTTGGCCGGTGCCAGGCCGTCGTCCACTGGCGGCGTGGCGCAGCCCAGGCCCAGCCCCACCAGCAGGCTCAGCAGCACGGTGCTTGCTGGCCGGGCCAGCTTACTCAGTCTCATGGCGAGTCCCCACGTCGAATACCCCATCAGGGCTGCCGATCGGCAGCTTCAGTTGTTCGGTTGAATTCAGTCGGCGCATCACCAGCGTGTCGCGTGTGATGGCCTGCACCCGCCAGTGGCCGGTGCGCGAGCCCACGCGCAGGGCGATCGTTTCGCCGTCGCTGTTGTTCAGCAGGTGCACCACCTCATGGCCTTGCGTGCTGCTGCGGCCGATCACGGTGAAGGGCTGGGTGTTGGGTGGCGATGCCTCGGTGGCGGGTGCCTCGGCCTCAGCGCGTGGCCGCGCATTCAGTGCGCGAAACGGGTCGGCCGGTGTGTCCACCCAGGCCTGAATGCGCGCCGCCTCGCGTGGCACCCACGGCCGCACCGTGGCTGTGGGCTCGGCCGGTGTTTCTTCTGCTGCGGCGGGCTCAAGGGGTGCGCTGGCTTCCACCACATCGGCCGATGACGGCGGCGTTTTGTCGCCGAACAAGGCCAGCCAAGCCGCGATGACCAGTGCGCCCAGCATCAATGGCCACTTGAAGCGCTGCAAGCCGGCCTTCATGGCACCGCCTGCCACAGCGACAGCCACACCATCGCGTCCAGCCGGCCATCACCCGCAGCCTCGCGCTTGAGCGTCAACTGGTCGAGCGACACACCCGGCGCCGCCACCAACACCGCGCCCACAAAGCGCTTGAGCTGCCGGTAGTCGCCCCGCAGTGGCAGGCCGATCTGCAAGCGGCGCACCGCCTCGTGCGGTGTCTGCGCATCGGGCCAGCGGTAGTCCACCCGGCCCACGTCCAGCCCCGCGTGTTCGGCCTGCGACAGCACGGTGCGGATGGTCGGGTTCACCGCGTCGGGTTGCACCCAGGCCTGGCGCAGCGCGGCGGCGCTGGCCTGCGGTGAGTCAACGCGCCGCGCCAGCGGCTCGGCCACACCCGCCATGCCGTCGTCGGCCCCGGGCGACTGCAACACCCAGCCCCATCCCAACACCCCGGCCAGCAGCAGCGCGCACGCCGCGAACGGCAGCGGGCCTTGGCGTTGCCATGCGATCTGCGCCCGCAGGCGCCAAGAGGTGGGTGAGGTCATGGCAGCGTGGGGCGCAGTGCCGCATCGGGCACCCGCCCTTCCAGCGTGAACTGCAAGCCGCCCGTGCCTTCACTGCGTGCGGCCTCTTGGCGTGTGAGGCGCAGGCCGCTCAACAGCGGGTCGCGCTTCAAGCCGTCGATGAAACCCATCATCTCGTTTGTGCCCGGCGCTTCGGCCGTCAGCTTCACGTCGTGCGTCTGCGTGCTCACGTCGAGCGACAGCAGCGAAGCGCCCGGGGTCATGGCCTGTTCCAGGTGCGTCATCAACACAGGCCAGGCGAAGTTCAGCGCTTGCACGGCTTCGTTCAAGGCCTTCGTCTGTTCGTCGTTCCAGGCCGGCAGTTCAGGTGTGGCTTCGGCTTCAAGTGGCGCGCTCACCTGTGCAAGCGCGGCCCGCTTCTCAGCCAGCACCCAGCCCGCCCACGCGGCCGACGCCGTGAGCAAGGCGCCGATCAACAGCGCCGCCTGCCAGCGTGAACTGGTGCCGCGGCGGCGTGCGAAGTCGATCGCCAGTGGCTTCATGCACCCACCCCGCAAGCGGCCAGCGCCAGCACACCGCGTGTGGGCAGGCGCAGGTCGGTGTTGCGCGCTGAGCTGTGCCGAACTTGCACCTGAACTTGCACCTGCGCCTGGCCCGCGAAGTCGGGCGCATCACCCGCCGCGAACAGGCGCTGCGGCATCGGCCGTTCGGCCACCAGCGCCTGCGCGCGCAACCGCTCCAGCACGTCAGCGGCTTTCATGG
The DNA here is from genome assembly GCA_043727255.1 of Rhizobacter sp. GTDB lineage: Bacteria > Pseudomonadota > Gammaproteobacteria > Burkholderiales > Burkholderiaceae_C > Rhizobacter. The sequence goes on from JAYSYW010000079.1 coordinate 11,508, forward strand.
GTGTGTTGCACCAGTGCTGGCGCCAGTCGGCCGGTTGCCCGGCTTGCAGCAACAGCGCGGTGAAGCCCTCGGGGCGGAAGGCGCAGGCCCAGGCGGTGTCGATCGTCGCATCGGCCTGCGTCAACGGCAGCCGGTTCAACAGACGCACCGACTGCGGCTGCACGCTGCGCAGCTTGAGCCGGTGCGCGGGTGCCACCGCATGCAGCGCGTCCACCAGCGCCTGCGGCAACGCGGCGCACACGAAGGGCGCTTGCGCGGACCAGTCGGCGGCCAAGGCCCAGTCGGCCAAGGGCAGGCGGAACAGTTCTTCAAAGCGCAAGCCCGCCAGCGCCTGCAACTCGTTGAACTGGCGCAGGCCGGCGGGCGGTGTCGTGAGCCACTGGCGGCAGCGCGGGTCAGCCACCGTCACATGCAGTTCGGCGCGGGCTTGCCCGGCCCGCACCGAAGCCAGCAACTCGTTCAGCAGCGTCGGCCAGTCGGGTGCGTCAAGCGAGGCCGCAGGAATCGCCAACTGCTGTTGCCCACCCGCCTTGCCCCGCGCAGGCGCGAGCCAGCCCAGCGCGTCGCGGCCGATGCCGAGGAACACCTGTTCAGTTGGACGCAGCCAGCGTGACACGCCGCACCTCTTCCAATGTGGTCTGCCCACTGGCCACCAGCGCCAGCGCATCGTCGAACAGGCTGCGCGTGCCGTTGCGCCGCGCCACTTCCATCAGCTGCCGCACCGAACGCCGCTCGACGATCAGCTCGGCGATTTCGGGCGTCATGGTCAACACCTCGGCAATCGCCTTGCGGCCCCGGTAGCCGGTGCCCCGGCAATCGCCGCAGCCCTGGCCCTTCATGAACCGGAAGCCTTCGACCTGCGCACGCCGCAGGCCCGACAACGCCAGCTCTTCATCGGCGGGCTGGTGCGCCACGCCGCAGTGCTTGCAGGTCAGCCGCACCAGCCGCTGCGCCGACACGCCATTGAGTGCCGAGACGAACGAATACAGGTCAACACCCATGTGGTGAAAGCGCCCGAACACGTCGTACACGCTGTTCGCATGCACGGTGGACAACACCAAGTGGCCGGTGAGCGCCGACTGCACCGCGATCTCAGCCGTTTCCTGGTCGCGGATTTCGCCGACCATGATCTTGTCGGGGTCGTGCCGCAAGATCGAGCGCAGCCCGCGCGCGAACGTCAGCCCCTTCTTCACGTTCACCGGAATCTGCAAGATGCCGTTGAGCTGGTATTCCACCGGGTCTTCGATCGTGATGATCTTTTCGCGCCCGTTGTTCACCTCCGAAATCGCGCCGTACAGCGTGGTCGTCTTGCCCGAACCCGTGGGGCCGGTGACCAGCACCATGCCGTAGGGTTCTTGCACCAGCCGGCGCAAGGTGCGCAGCGTGTGCGTGTCGAAGCCCAGCAGGTCGAGCGTCAGCGTCTCGGCGCTTTCCAGCATGGCGCGTTTGTCGAGGATGCGGATCACCGCGTCTTCACCATGAATGCTGGGCATCACCGACACACGCAAGTCGATCTCATGCCCACCCGCTTCCACCCGAAAACTGCCGTCTTGCGGAATGCGGCGCTCGGCAATGTCGAGCTCGGCCAGCACCTTGATGCGCGAAATGATCTGCTCGGCCAACTGCTGGCCGTTCAACTGCGCGATCGGGTCCAGCACGCCGTCGATGCGGTACTTCGACACCAGCCCCTGCGGCGTGCACTCGAGGTGAATGTCGCTCGCGCCCAGCTTCAGCGCGTCGTACAGCGTCGAGTTGACGATCTTCACCGCCGGGCTGGCCGATTCGCTCAGGCTGCCCAGATTGGCGAGGCTCAGGCTTTCCATCGCCCTGCCGCCTTCACCCGTGGCTTGCCGCGCGCTCAACACGCTGTCCATCGCGTGCACGCCTTCTTCTTTCTTCAGCAGGTAGGCGTGAATGTCAGAGGCCAGCGCCAGCGCGCGTTCAACAGGCTCGCCCACC
>JAYSYW010000080.1:0-30806 GCA_043727255.1 Rhizobacter sp.
CATCTACGCGGTGGCCTTCATGGCCGATGGCCGCGTGCTGTTCACGCACAAAGACGTGAAGGTGACGCTGGGCGGCTGCGGCAACTGAACACACAAACAGGCACCACGAGGCTTTTGATGACCGACCCGACACGCATTCGCGCCCAGTCCCAACCCGGCGGTGGCGCCGTGGTGCGGGTGCTGATGGCACATGAAATGGAATCCGGCCAGCGCAAAGACCCCGCCGGCAAAACGGTGCCCGCCTGGCACGTCACCGAAGTGAACGTCAGCCTGAACGGCCAACCGGTGCTGAGTGCGCAATGGGGGCCGGGCGTGTCGAAGAACCCCTTCATGGCCTTCACGCTGCCCACCGCGAAAGCGGGCGACAAGCTCGGCGTCAGCTGGCTCGATACACGCGGCGAACGCCGCGGCGACGAAGCGGTGGTCGCGTGAGCGCCGCCCCCGATGCGGCCCACGATGCGGCCCACGAAGCCGCCCCCGATGCCAAGACCATGGCTGCGGCCGGCGACGCGCAACCCCCCGCAACACCCTCGCTCGGCGATGCGCTGCGCTTCTGGTTGAAGCTCGGCTTCATCAGCTTCGGCGGGCCCGCCGGGCAGATTGCGCTGATGCACGAAGAGCTGGTGCAGCGGCGGCGCTGGATCTCCGAGCGTCGCTACCTGCACGCACTCAACTACTGCATGGTGCTGCCCGGCCCCGAGGCACAGCAACTCGCCACCTACATCGGCTGGCTGCTGCACGGCACACGTGGCGGCATCGCGGCGGGCGCATTGTTCGTGCTGCCTTCGCTGCTGCTGCTCATTGCGTTGTCGTGGGTCTACATGGTCTATGGGCAGACGCCCGCCGTGGCCGCGCTGCTGTGGGGCATCAAACCCGCCGTGACGGCCATCGTGCTGGCGGCGGCCTGGCGCATCGGCAAGCGTTCGCTGCGGCACCCGCTGCTGTGGGCGATAGCGGCGGCGGCCTTCCTCGGCATCTTGTGGCTCAAGCTGCCCTTCCCCGCCATCGTGGCCGGCGCGGCGGTGGTCGGCGCGATCGGCGGGCGGGTGCTGCCCCAGGCCTTCATGGGCGGTGGTGGGCACGGCGCCGCCGCCGGCAGCCACCGCCCGGCGGTGATCGACGACCACACGCCCACGCCCGCGCACGCACGCTTCTCGCGGGCGCGGTTGCTGTGGCAGGCGCTGATCGGCCTGGGCCTGTGGGGGTTGGCCATGGGCGCGCTGGCGGCGGCCTTCGGCTGGCACGGTGTGTTGACGCAGATGGGGTGGTTCTTCACCAAGGCCGCGCTGATGACCTTCGGCGGCGCCTACGCGGTGCTGCCCTATGTGGCGCAGAACGCGGTTGACCACTTCGGCTGGCTGACCGCGCCGCAGATGATCGACGGCCTGGCGCTGGGCGAAACCACGCCTGGCCCACTGATCATGGTGGTGGCTTTCGTGGCTTTTGTCGGCGGCTGGACACAGCAGGTGTTGGGCGGCGAACACCTGCTGGCAGGTGCGGCGCTCGCGGCCTGCCTCGTCACCTTCTTCACCTTCCTGCCCTCGTTCCTGTTCATCCTGGCGGGCGGGCCGATGGTCGAAGCCACCCATGGGCAGATGCGCTTTGCGGCGCCGTTGACCGCCATCAGCGCGGCGGTCGTCGGGGTGATCGTCAACCTGGCGGTGTTCTTCGCCCAGCACGTGCTGTGGCCCGAGGGTTGGGGCGGAAGCTTCGATGCGGCCTCGGCGCTCATCGGCGTGGCGGCGGCCGTCGCGCTGATGCGCTTTGGCGCCAACGTGATGGCGGTGATCGCCGCCTGCGCGGTGGCGGGCTTGCTGCGCGGGTTCTTGTTGGGCTGATTGCTGGGCTGATGGCCGGGTTGATCAACCTTCGGCGTCGCGCATGCCCTGGTGGTGGCTGAGGAACAACCGCCCCCGGAACCAGCGGGTCCAGTCGCCGGCACGCAGGCCATCGAGCACGGGGCCTTTCACTTCCGACAGGTCCAGGCGAATGCCGCGTTCGGCCAGGCCGTTTTGCAGCGTGCGCAGGGCATCGAGCCCGCTCAGGTCGATGCGGTTCACAGCCGACATCTGCAGCAACACACGCCGGGTGTCCGGCCGCTTGTGCAGGTAGCCCGCCACCACGGCCGTCAACTGGCGCGCGTTGGTGAACAGCAGGCTCTCGTCAATGCGCAGGCCGACGATGCCGGGCGTTTGCACGCCCTCGTAGCGTTCGACGTTGCGGTAGTGCTCGGTGCCCGGCACACGGCCGATCAGCGCGGCATGCGGGCGCGCGGTGCGTTGCAGCAGCAAGCCGATCGACGCGGCCACACCGACAGCCAGCGCCCATTGCGCGCCTTCCATCAGCGTGAGCAAGGCCACGGCGACCATCACCAGCGCTTCGGCGCGTGAATAACGCCAGGCTTCGGCAAAGGCCGCCCACTCCACCATTGCCATCACCGCGATCACGATGGTGGCGGCCAGCACCGCCTTCGGCAGCCAAGCGAGCGGTGTGGCCAGCAGCAGCATGGCCAGCGCCATGAACAGCGCTGCCCACACGCCAGCGGCACGTGTCTTCGCGCCCGCTTCGGCATTGAGGGCGCTGCGCGAAAAGCTGCCACCCACCGGCATGCCGCCGCTGCAACCGGCCACCAGGTTGGCGGCGGCCAGGCCCGCGAGTTCGCGCCGGCCATCGACCGGCTCGCCGCGTTGCAGGCCCAAGGTTTCGGCCACCGCCAGGCTGCTGACGAAGCTGACCAACGCGATCAGCGCGGCACTCGGCAGCAGCTTCACCCACAGCGCCGCATCGAGTGGCGGCAGCGCCAGCGTCAAGGCGAGCGGCGGCAGCTCGCCCAGCATCGCCACGCCAAGCCCTTGGTCGCGCAGCGCCCAAGCAGTGAGCGCGGCAAGGGCGATCACTGCCAGCGGCACGCAACGGGCCATCAGCACGGCGCGGCTTGGGCTCACCCAGCGTTGCGCCCAGCGCGCGGCATGGCGACGCGCCAGCAGCAGCGCCACCAACGCGCCCAGGCCGAAGGCGGCGGTGGCCGCATGGCCGAGTTGGCCGCTGCGCCACCACGAGCCCAGCACCTCGGGCGCGTTGAAGCCACGCGCCGGGCTGCCCAGCAGCACCGGCAGTTGCGACAGCGCGATCGACAGCGCCGAGCCGGTTGAAAACCCCTGCAACACCGGCGTGCTGAGCAGGGCCGCCAGCGCGTCGAGCTTGAACAGCGCCGCCACGCCCAGCAACAAGCCCACTTCCGCCGCCAGCACCAGGGCGGCATCGAGCGGCTGCACGCCGGGCAGGCCGCTCGCGGCGCCAATGCCTTGCGCCGTCATCAACGCGAGAAGGGCCGCCGGCCCGACCGAGCTGAGGCTGCTGGAGCCGAGCAGCGCATAAGCCAGCATCGGCAACAGGCTGGCGTAGATGCCCACCTCGGGCGGCAGCCCCGCCAGCAGTGCGTAGGCCAGGCTCTGGGGGATCAACAGCACCGCGACGATGAAAGCGGCAAGCACGTCATCGCGCAGCGCTGATTGGCCGTAGTGGCCCAGGTGGGCAAAGCGTGAAAGCGGAGGCATTGGGCAGGCTGGTGTCGAGGGCAGAACGCGGGTGCGGCCGCATTGTCATGGGCCAGAATCAGCGCCGTGCAAAGCCCCCGCCCACCCCTGCCCCCTACACCGGCCCACGGCGTGCCGCCGCTGTTGTCGCTGGTGATTCCCGTCTTCAACGAAGCGAGGGCGGTGTGGCCGTTCTACGAGCGTGTGTGCACGCTGATGAACGCGCTGGTTGACCACCACTTCGAGCTGGTGTTCATTGACGACGGCAGCGAAGACGACACCTTGCCGCGCCTGCGCGAGCTGCTGCAACACGATGCTCGCGTGCGGGTGGTGGTGCTGTCGCGCAACTTCGGCAAAGAGGCGGCCTTGTCGGCCGGGCTCGACCAGTCGCGCGGCGATGCGGTGATCCCGATGGACGTGGACCTGCAAGACCCGCCCGAGGTCATCCACGCGATGGTGGCCAAGTGGCACGAGGGCTTTCCGGTGGTGCTGGCGCGACGCGGCGACCGCAGCAGTGACGGGTTGATGAAGCGCACCTCGGCCGGCTGGTTCTACCGCGTGCACAACCGGCTGGCCGAGGTGCCGCTGCCCGACAACGTGGGCGACTTCCGGCTGATGGACCGCAAGGTGATCGAAGTGATCCGCAGCCTGCCCGAGAACCGCCGCTTCATGAAGGGCATGTTCGCGTGGGTGGGCTTCAAGACGGCGACGGTTGAATACACCCGGCCGCAGCGCGAGGTGGGCACCAGCCGCTTCACGCCGTGGCGGCTGTGGAACCTGGCGCTCGAAGGCATCACCAGCTACAGCACGGCGCCGCTGCGCATCTGGACGTACCTGGGCAGCTTCATCGCCATCTTGGCGCTGGTGTATGCGGCGGTCATCACGGCGCGCGCCATCTTCATCGGCATCGACACGCCGGGTTATGCGTCGCTGATCACGGCGGTGCTGTTCCTCGGCGGGCTGCAGTTGATCGGCCTGGGCGTGCTGGGTGAATACATCGGCCGCACCTACCTCGAATCGAAACGCCGCCCGCTGTTCGTGATCGACGAGGTGCTGCAACGGCCGCGCGATGAGGTCCTTTCACCGCCGAGCGATGAAGCCTGAGCGCGCGTCGGCCCCCTTGCCGCTGGCGCAACTGCTGGCCATTCACGCGCTGGTGTGGACGCTTGCCGCGTGGCTGTCGCGCGGCAACCTCGACGTGCCGGGCGACATGGTCGAAAACTACGTGTGGGGCGTGGAATGGCAACTGGGTTACGCCAAGCACCCGCCGCTGTTTGCGTGGGTCACCGCCGCGTGGTTCAGCGTGTTCCCGCGCATCGACATCGCCTACTTCGCGCTGTCTGCGCTGAACGCAGCCGCCGGGCTGCTGGGTGTGGCGGCGCTGGCGCGGCGCTTTCTGCCGCGCGACGACGCGGCGCTGGCCACGCTGGCGCTGGCGTTGTCGCCGCTGTACACGGCGCTGGCCATCAAGTTCAACGCCAACGCCGTGTTGCTGTCCACCTGGCCGTGGGCGGCTTACGGCTTCGTTGCCTTCATGCAGGGCGGCCGGCTGCGGCACGCGGTGCTGTGCGGCGTGTTCACCGCGTTGGCCATCCTGGGCAAGTACTTCTCGGTGGTGCTGGTGCTGGCTTTCGTGATCGCCACCGTGGCGCGCCCAGCCTGGCGCGCACGCCTGCGTGGCCGCGGCCCCTGGCTGGCGATTGCGACCGGCGCGCTGGTGCTGCTGCCGCATGCGCTGTGGCAGGCGCAGAACCACTTTGCGACCTTCGGTTATGCGTCGCAGCGCAGTGGCGGCAGCTGGGCCGGCGCGGTGGCGCGTTATGCGAAGTACTCAGTGGCGCAGGTGTTCTACCTGCTGCCGAGCGCCGTCTTCTTGCTGCTGTTGGTGCCGCGTTCGAAGTGGTGGCCCGCGCTCAAAGGCATCGCCCAAAGCAGCACGCGCCCCAAGCTGCATGCCGACCTGTGGTGGCTGGCGCTGTCGCCCTTGGTTGCCGCCGGCCTGCTGGCGGTGCTGGCGCGCACGCCGATGGCGTCGGTGTGGGGCATGGCGCAGTGGTTCGCCGTCACCACGCTCTGGCTGGTGTGCTGGCGGCAGGTTGGCATCACGCCGCACGTGGGGCGCGCGCAGCCGCTGCTGCTGGGCTATTGGGCGCTGGTGCTGGTGGCGTCGGCCGTGATCGGCTGGCAAGACGCGCGGCGTGGCCAGGCGCTGGCTGCCGAGCCCCGCGCCGAGCTGGCGCGCGCGGCACGGCAGGCGTGGCAGGCGCGCACCGAAGCGCCTTTGCGCATCGTGGGCGGCGGGGGCATTGAGTCGGCGTCGGTCGCCTTCTATGGCGATGACCGGGTGCGCTGGTGGAGCCTGGGCGCCCCGCGCACCACTCCCTGGGTGACACCGGAACAGGTGGCGCGCGAAGGCGCCCTGCTGGTCTGCCGCGAAGACGACGCCGAGTGCGCGGCGCAGGCCGAAAGCGCCACCCCCGTCGCCGCGCAACTGGTCGACCTGCACAAACGCGCCTGGGGCCGCGACCTGCCCAGCCAGCGCTACCGGCTCTACGTGGTGCTGCCGGCCAAAGACTCTGAAGGTCGGGGCACCGAAGGCAAGCCTCTCAGCGGAACGCCCACACCCGGTTGACCTGGTAGGTCAGCCCCATCACCACGGCCGTGGCCAGCACCTGCGCCAGCAGGTAGTGCCAGCCCATGGCCACCAACCCGCCCACGACCGCCATGCCCAGCAGCGCGCCCAACAAGGCCGTGGCCTGGAACTTCACCCACGACGCGGTGATGCCGCCCCGATGGCCGAAGGTGAAGACCCGGTTGCCGACATACGCCACCTGCGCGCCCACCACCGCGCCCAGCCCCGAGGCCAGATAGGCCGGCAACCAGCCACGCTCGACACACAGCGCCAGCAACGCGTAATGCGCGGCGGTGCTCACAGCGCCCACCAGGCTGTAGCGCCACAGGCCCGTCCATGTGGACGGGCGCGGCGGGGTCGGATGGGGGCGGAGGCCGGGGTTGACCATGGGGTGCGGCAAGCGGCTGAGAGGGGGCCGCAAGGCGCGGCGCCGCGAGTGTAGCCACCCCCTCATTCGCGGTTGTCTCGCGGGTAAGCGCTGTGGGCCGGTGCGCGGGATGCTGGTCTGATCCGCCCCCATGCTTGACCGATCCCGCCCCTTCCTGCCCGCCATCAGCGTGGTGGTTCCCGCCTTCAACGAGGCGCGCAACCTGCCCACGCTGTTGGCCGCGCTTGAGCGCCAACTCACCGCGCTGGTGGACCGCTGGGAGGTGCTGGTGGTGGACGACGGCAGCACCGACGACACCGCCGCGGTGGTGGCGCCGTGGCTGGCCCGAGCGAATGTTCGCTACCTCCAGCTGTCGCGCAACTTTGGCAAAGAGCATGCGCTCACAGCCGGCATCGACCACGCGGCCGGAGACGTGGTGGTGCTGATGGACGCGGACCTGCAGCACCCCGTGACGCTGATCGAGCCCATGCTCACCGCATGGCGCGGCGGTGCCGACATGGTGTGCGCCACCCGCGCATCGCGTGCCGACGAAGCCTGGGCCAAGCGCCTCGGGTCGTGGCTGTTCTACCGGCTCGTCAACAGCAATGGGCGGCTGCGGATCCCGGTCGATGCGGGTGATTTCAGGCTGATGGATCGCCGCGTGGTCGAGGCGCTGCGCAGCCTGCCCGAGCGGAACCGCTTCATGAAGGGCCTGTACGCCTGGGTTGGTTTCAAGACGGAACTGATCGACTACGTGCCGCCCGAGCGCCTGTCGGGCAACAGCCACTTTTCGATGCATTCGCTCATGCACCTGGCGCTCACCGGCGTCACGGGTTTCAGCAACGTGCCACTGCGCGTCTGGAGCGCCATTGGCGCGGCCATCGCCGTGGCGGCCATGGCCTTCGGCGGCCTGATCATGCTCGAGCACTTCGTGGTGGGCCACGAGATCCCGGGATGGGCCACGCTCGCCATCAGCCTCATGTTCTTCAGCGGCGTGCAGTTGCTGTCGATCGGCATTCTTGGCGAGTACGTGGGCCGCATCTTCGACGAGGTCAAGGGACGGCCCATCTACCTCGTTGCCCACGACATCGGCCACGGTTTGCGCATGTCGGCGGAACGCCCGGCCCCCCAGTGGGCGCATGGCGATTGACGCCGGGGCCAAAGCGCCCCACCGGCACATCGCCCTGTGCGCAGACGATTTCGGGCTCTCGCCGGGCATCTCAGACGCCATCGCCACGCTGGCCCATGCGCAACGCCTGAGCGGCGTTTCGTGCATCACCAACAGCCGCCACTGGGCGCCCGGGGCGGCGCTGCTGCGCGGCCTGCCCGCCTCGGTGTCGGTCGGGCTGCACTTCAACCTCACCGAGGGCCGGCCGCTCAGCGCCGCGCTGGCCCGGCACTGGCCTGAACTGCCCGCGTTGCCCCGGCTGATCTTGGCGGCGCACGCCCGGCGCCTGCCCCTGGCGGCGCTGGCTGACGAATGGCACGCGCAACTCGATGCGTTCCAGCAGTGCCATGGCCGCCCACCCGACCTGGTCGACGGCCACCAGCATGTGCACCACCTGCCCGGTGTGCGCGAGCTGGTCACACGCGCCGTGGCCGCGTGGCCCGTGCCGCCTGCGGTGCGCAACACCGGCCGGGTCACCGGGCCCGGGTTCTGGCTGAAGCGCCAACTGATCGAAGCCACCGGCGGCCGCCAATTGCAGCGCAACCTGGTGCAGCACGGCTTGCGCCACAACACCCAGCTGCTCGGTGTCTACGACTTCCGTTCGCTGCGCTACGCGGAGCTGATGCGGTCGTGGCTGCGCGAAGCGCCCACGCACGGGGGCTTGGTGTTCTGCCACCCCGGCCCGGCCGATGTGCAAGCCGGGCAAGCCGGGCAAGTCATGCAAGACACGCACGACGCCATCGGCACGGCGCGCGCGCGGGAGTTCGCCTACCTGCTCAGCACCGCTTTCACCGACGACCTCGCGGAACACGCGGTCACGTTGGGCAGTGCCTGGGCCGCGCCCGCGCGCGCCTGATCAATCGGCAGGCGATGGCTGATGGCTTGTCAGATGCGGCGTCGCGCCCGCGCGCGCCTGGTCAATCGACCTTGGCGCCCGACGCCTTCACCACCGGCGCCCACTTCTTCGTCTCGGCCGCGATGTGCGCCACAAACTGCGCCGGCGCCATGCCGCTCGGAATGGCGCCTTGCGACAGCAGCCGCTCCTTGAGCGCTGGCGTGCCCAGCGCCTTGGCCGCTTCTTGTTGCAGGCGGTTGACGATGTCGGCCGGGGTGCCGGCCGGGGCCAGCAGGCCGAACCACGAGCTGGCTTCGTAGCCCTTCACCGGGCCGGCTTCGGCGATGGTGGGCAGGTCGGGCAAGGCGCCGCTGCGCTGGGCCGAAGTGACGGCCAATGCCTTCAGCTTGCCCGAGCGGATGTGCGGCATGGCCGAGGGCAGGTTGTCGAACATCAGGTCCATCGTGCCGCCCAGCAAATCGAGCAGCGCCGGGCCCGAGCCCCGGTAGGGGAAGTGCACGAGGAAGGTCCCGGTCAGCGTCTTGAACAACTCGCCCGCCAGGTGGATGGACGTGCCATTGCCGCTGGACGCCATGTTCAGCTGCCCAGGGTGGGCGCGCGCGTAGCGGATCAAGTCAGCCACGTTGTTCACCTTCGCCTCGGCCGCCTTGGCCGGGTTCATCACCAGCACGTTGGGCACAGCCGCCACCAGCGTGACGGGCGCGAAGTCTTTGATCGGGTCGAAGGGCAGCTTCGGGTACAGCGACTGGTTGATGCCGTGCGTGCCCACGGTGCCCATCAGCAGCGTGTAGCCATCGGGCGCCGACTTGGCGACCATGTCGGCGCCGAGGTTGCCGCCCGCGCCAGCCTTGTTGTCGATGATGAACTGCTGGCCGAAGACGCGGCTCAGCTCGGGCGCCAAGGCGCGCGCCAGCAGGTCGGTGGTGCCACCGGGCGCGAAGGGCACGACGATGCGCACCGGCTTGGTCGGCCAGCCGCCTTGTGAAAACGCGGGGGCGGTCAGCAGGCTGGCGCTGGCGGCCGCGAGGATCTGGCGACGATGAAAGGTGGGCATGCGGTCTCCTGGGTTTGCAGCCACCCAGTGTGACGTGCCCCAGCAGGCATTGACTTCAGTGCTTGCCCCGAGAAGATGGCCGGGCGTTCAACGACAAAAGGTCGCCGGCAAAAGAACACCGGCAAAAAAGAGGGGAAGCGGGACAGTGGACCGGGGACTCGCTCTCTCCGCCCCGGCTTGCCCGCTCCCCCTTGGACGTCTTCGCGTCAAAAACAGAAAACCGAAATCAAACTCAAACGCCCGAAAACAAAACTTGGCTCTGTTGAATTTCCGGTGGGCACATCGCGCCCTCCGCCCCTCCGCCCCTCCGCCCTGAGCAGGGACTGAGCCTGTCGAAGGCCCGCCCGTCGAAGGGTTGGTGAGCGAAGTCACGCTGCGAGCAAGGCTTCCTTCGACACGCTCAGGACGGTCGGGAATACAAGCTCAGCCCGAACGGGATTGGGTGGCGTTACCCACTCGAAATTCAAGAGCGGCCAAAACTTCGAGATCAGCGGCCGCCACGGGCCAAGCCCGGCGGCGGGAACAAAGGCAGTTGGGCCGGTGCGCGGTGCGACTGCAGCACCTGCGATGAACGGCTCGGCATGGTGTGCAGCACGGCCGGCGCGCGCGCCGGAAGCTGGCTCAACACGCGCGAACCTTCCACTCGCGTGCGGGATGTGTCGGGGTTGGTCAGCGTGGACATGGCGGGCCTTTCAACGACCGGCCAGCCATTGGCTGGGGGCGAACTCGATGGGGCGCACAGGCGGACGCAAGGCCGCGGCGAGGCGTTCGCCAGCGGTGCGCACGAGCCACTGCGCCATGCCGCTCACATCGGCACCGGCCGACAGCGACGGGGCATTCCCGGGTTGCGCCAGCCGCAACAGCGACGAGGCGCCACCACGGCAACTGGGTGAGTGGGGGCGCAAGCGGCGCGGCGAAGAACTGCGGCGGTGAAAGACTGGCATGGCACGACGTCCTTTGAAATCTGTCGCGCTGTCGTCAAGGCCTGCAGCGCGTACGTGACTTTGAAGGCGCAGCTTCCGTGCCAACCACCGGTATTCGCCCAATGCGTGAATTTCCGCACGAATGCCGGCTGTGTCTGTATGGGCGGCAGTCGTTTTTTGGCCAGACGGTAAAACGGCCGTTACACGACTGACCGGAATGGTCAGCGCTTGCTTTCACGGCGCGTTCAGCCAGCTCTCATGTGCCCATGTGTTGCACCACTTCGCCGATCACCCCGGCGTCCGCCAGCACCCGCCGATGCCCCAGTCCGTGGGTGGTGTGCAGACGGCCCTGTGCCACCTCGGCGGCCACGGCCTGGCCAATCGCGTGCGGCGTCACCTTGTCGGATTCGTCGTGAACCACCAGCAGCGGCTGCGTGAGCCGGGCGGCGAGCCAAGGCCACTCGAAGTGATCAAGGTCAATGCCTTCGTTGCGCTCGATGCGGCCGCCCATGCGGTGCATCAACGCCTCTCCCAACCCAAAGCCACGGATGAACCAGCCCAGCACCTCGCGCGGTGCGGGTGACGGCGACACCAGCGCCAACCGCCTCACCGGCAGGCCACTGGCCGCCGCATGCGAAGCCGCCAGCGCGCCCATCGAATGCGCCACGATGCCGTGCAAGGGCCCGAGCCGGGCCGAAGCCGCCCACAGGCCGCGCACGAACTGCGGCAGCGTCGTGCGCCAACCGGCGCTGCGGCCATGCGCGGGGAAGTCCAGCAACACGGGGTTGAAACCGCGCTGCGCCAAGGCATCGCCAAGCAGGCGAAGCTGCATCGCGTCGCCGGCCCAGCCGTGCGCCAGCAGCACCACCGGGGCATCGGCCCGCACGTCGGGGCGGCGGTAGGCCGTCAACGTGGCGTGCTCGAACGGCCAATGCTCGGCACGCCAGGGTGCAGGCAGCACCTGGCGCCGCGCCACCAGCTTCAATGGCAACGGGGTGAAGAACACCCCGAGCGCGAGCCACGTGCCGACCCGGGGCATGAACCGATGGGTGGCGCGCAGCACGGCCGCCACACCCCGTGTCATGCGGCCAGTGCCAAACACGGCCATCGCGGGGTTGGCGGTGGCCACAGGGGAGAGCTCAATGTGTTCCATGGTCACAGGCCCTCGAAGTCGGCATTGCTGCTTGGCAGGGAAGCGCACAACACGGCCACGCGCCAGGCCCCATGGGCCACAACGCCCAGCGCAACGATGAACAACAGCATCAACATGATGAAATCCTTTCTGTCGCACGATCGTGCGACGCAGAGGGAAAAACACGTTCGGGGTGAAGCCAACATCACAGACCGGGCGTGCGGGGGAAAAGTCAGGCCTGGAACGAGCGGATCAGCCGTTCATAGGCTGACCAGCATCGTTCGGCGGCCCGGGGTTCGCGTATGAAGCGCGCTTCGCGCATGAGCGTGACGAACAGGCCGTCGAGCTCGAAGACCACCTGATCGACGTCGGTTTCTGGCCGCAGGTGGCCTTCTTCGACAGCCTGCACGACGCTGCGCCGCAGGGCCGCGCGCCAGCGCATCACGCGGTCGAGCAACAGGTCGCGCAGCGGGCCTTCGCGGTCGTCGAGCTCGAAGGCACCTGATGAAAACAGGCAACCGCCATCGGGAATGTCGTGGTCGGCCGCGCGCTTGAGCCACAGCTGCATCACGGCGTTGAGCCGGGGCAGGCCACGCGGCTCGCGCATCGCCGGCACGAACACGTCTTGCATGAAGCGGGCGGCGAAGGCGTCGATCACCGCCATTTGCAGCGCCTCACGCGAGCCGATGCGCGAGAACACGCCGCTTTTGGAAAGGCCCAGCCGCTTGGCGACGTCACCGATCGTCAGGCTTTCCAGCCCGTCGGCGATCGACATCCGCAACGCGGTATCGACGATTGCGGACAGCGTGAGCTCGCTGCGGTCGGTTTTGGTTTCCATGCGGCGAAGCGTAGCACGATCGTGCGACATTCGTTTTCCAGGCTAGCATGGCTGCCCCTTCTGGCAGCATGGCGACCTCGCCGGCTCCCAGGCGAAATGGACCGAAACTCAGACTCACCGCCTTCTCAGGCCACAGCAAAAAAGGGAACGGATGTCCATCCGAAGCATCGAGGCGTACCCCCGGTGGGTCGTCATCTCGCCCTATCTCGTGGTGGTGGCCTTCTTGCTGAGCCTCACGGCCTTCAGCATCGACATGCTGTCGGCGACGCGTGCCTATGTAGGCGGCGAAGGTCTGTGGTCGAAGGGCCAGAAAGACGCCGTCCGCCACCTCGTCCGCTACACCCATTCCGGCAGCGAAGTTGACTTCCAGAATTACCTCGACGCGCTGGCCGTGCCCTTGGGTGACCGGCAAGCCCGCCTGGAACTGGAACGGCCCACACCCGACCTGCGTCTGGTGCGCGAGGGCTTGCTGCGGGGCGGCAACCACGCGGACGACATCGACAGCATGGTCCGCCTCTACCAGCGCTTTCGGAACGTGGACTTCATGGCGCAGGCCATCGACACCTGGGCCGAAGCCGACTCGCAGCTTGTCGAGCTGCGAACGCTGGCGCAGCAGATCCGCAGCCGCATGCGCACGGGCGACACCGGCTCGCCTGAATTGCGGGCGCAACTTGACGCCATCGAACCGCTGAACGACAAATTGACCGGGCTGAGCCAGCGGTTCTCCGCCACGCTGGGCACGGCTGCCCGCCTGGCTCAGGGGCTGATGCTGTGGGGCACGGTGCTGATCGGCGTGATGCTCGGCCTGCTGGGCTTCAGCCTCACCTCATACCTGCTGCGGCGCGAAGCCCGCACCGCGCGCGCACTGCGCGAAAGCAACGAGCGCTGGACGCTGGCCACCGAAGCCGCGGGCATCGGCGTGTTCGACTGGGACCTGGGCCGCGACAAAGTCAGCATCGACGCGCGGGCTGCCGCACTGATCGGCCTGCCGGACAACGACGGCGAACTCGACGGCAGCGAGCTGTCTAGCGAACGCGTGCACGCGGACGACGCAGCCCGCTTGCTGCGCGCGTTGCGCAACGCCATCGACAGCCCCGCGCCGCTGCACATGCGCTTTCGCGTGGGGCGGGCCAACGACAACCAGCGCCACCTGCAGATCGACGCCCGCACCCGGGCTCGTGGCGAAGTCACGCGGCTGATCGGCATCATTTCCGATGTGAGCGACGACGTGCAGGCCGAACAACTCAAGCTCGACCGCGACGGCGCCGAGCGCGCCAACCGAGCCAAGAGCGAATTGCTCTCGCGCGTCAGCCACGAGCTGCGCACGCCGCTCAACGCGGTGCTGGGCTTTGCGCAACTGCTGCAAACCGATCCGGTGGAGCCGCTGACCACCACCCAGCACCAGCGCATCCAGCACGTGCTCGACAGCGGGCAGCACCTGCTGGAGCTGGTGAATGACGTCCTCGATCTCAGCCGGCTTGAACGCGACACGCTCCACCTCGACATCACCGAACTGCCCCTCGCCCCGCTGCTGCAGGCCAGCGTGGAACAGGTGGCCCCACTGGCGCGTGGCGCACAAGTGGCAATGGCCTGTGAGCTTGCCCCGGGCACCGAGGCGCTGCACGTGCGGGCCGACGCGCAGCGCCTGCGCCAAGCCGTGGCACACCTGTTGACGAACGCCATCAAATACAACCGCCCTGGCGGGCAGGTGGCGCTCGGCCTGCGTTGCGAAGACAGCCAGGCCGTGCTGGAGGTACGCGACACCGGCATCGGCATGAACCCCGAACAACTGGCGCGGCTGTTCCAGCCCTTCGACCGGTTGGGCGCCGAACGCAGCAAGGTGACCGGCAGCGGGCTGGGGTTGGTGATCACCCAACAGCTGGTGCAGCGCATGGGTGGCACCCTCACGCTGCAAAGCGAACCGGGCCAAGGCACCTGCGCGGCGTTGCGGGTGCCGCTGGCCGATCCCCAGGGCAACCAGGCGACGCAGGTGCCGCGCGAGGTGGCTTCCACCGGGCCGATGCCCCTGGTGGCCCGCCATGCGTCGCAGGTGGGGGGTGGGCGGTTGGGTGATGCCGAATGGGCGCGGCGGCCGGAGCCGCGGTCAGAGCCTGTGGACTCGTCGCACCTCAAGGGGTTTTCGATGTTCGGCTGACTGCGCCGGCACCCGCCCCCCCCGCACCGCTCAGGGCGTGGCGGGTCGCGGCACATGGCCGCGTGGAATGGCGGCCAAGAGGCGCCGCGTGTAGTCCTGCTGGGGCTGGCCGAGGATCTGTTCGACGCCGGCCTGTTCGACCACCTCGCCATCCTTCATCACCAGCACCTCGTCGGCCATGAAGCGCACCACCGCGAGGTCGTGGCTGATGAACACATAGGCCAGGCCCAGCTCGTCTTGCAGGTCTTTCAGCAGGTTGAGCACCTGCGCCTGCACCGACACGTCGAGCGCACTCACCGCCTCGTCGAGCACCAACACCTCGGGGTCGAGCGTGAGGCAGCGCGCAATGGCGATGCGCTGGCGCTGGCCGCCCGAAAACTCATGCGGGTATTTGTTCAGCGCGTCGTCTTGCAGCCCCACCTTGGCCAGCAGGGCCTGGGCACGCGCTTCACGTTCGGCGTCGTTGCGGCCAATGCCGTGGATGCACAAGGGCTCGACCAGGCTCTGCCCGATCGTGAAGCGCGGGTTGAGCGACGCATACGGGTTCTGGAACACCACCTGGATGCGCCGCCGCACCGGCAACAACTCGCGGCGCGACAGCGCCAGCAGGTCACGCCCATCGAAGCGCACCTGCCCACCGGTCGGGCCGCCGCTGGGTTCGTGCAGCCGCAGCAGCGTCAGGCCGAGCGTGGTTTTGCCCGATCCCGACTCACCCACGATGCCCAGCGTGTGGCCACGCCGCAGTTGAAAGCTCGCACCCTTGACGGCCTCGAAGGCACGCCGGCCGAACACACCGTGCGGCACCCAGAAGCTCTTGGTGACGGCTTGCGCTTCCAGGATCACGGGCGCGGCGGCATCCTTTGGCTTCGCCACCGCGTCGGCGGCATGCCCGGCGATGTGGTCGTCGATCACCATCAACCGCGCGCCGCGTTGTTCGAGCGTGGGCCGGCAGGCCAGCAGGGCTTGCGTGTAGGCGTCTTGCGGCGCGGTGAAGATGCGCGCCACCGGGCCTTGCTCACGCAGCGTGCCCTGGCGCATCACCACCACCTGGTCGGCGATCTCGCCCACCACGCCGAGGTCGTGGCTGATGAACAGCATGCTCATTCGGTGCTGGTCTTTCAGCCGCGCCAGCAGTTCAAGAATTTGCCGCTGGATGGTCACGTCGAGCGCCGTGGTGGGCTCGTCGGCAATCAGCAGCTTGGGCTCGCAGGCCAGCGCCATGGCGATCATCACGCGCTGCTGCTGGCCGCCCGACAGTTCGTGCGGGTACGACTTCAACCGGCGCTTCGGTTCAGGCAAGCCCACTTCGGCGAGCAGCGCTTCGGCCCGCGCCACCGCTTGCCGGGCCGTCATGCCGAGGTGCTTGCGCAGCGGCTCCATGATCTGCCGGCCCACGGTGAACACCGGGTTCAGTGAACTCATCGGGTCTTGGAACACGCAGGCGATGTCGCGCCCACGCAGCGCCTGCAACTGCGGCAACGACGCCGCCAGCAGGTCGCGCCCCTGGAACAAGATGGCGCCCTGGCGCTCGGCGTTGTCGGGCAGCAGGTTCAGGATCGACATGGCGGTGACGCTCTTGCCCGAACCCGATTCGCCAACCAGCGCCACGGTGGTGTGCTCAGGAATGTCGAAGCTGATGCCCGCCGTGCCCCTGCCCACGGCCTGCACGCGTTGCGCCACGCCTTGCTCTTTGCCGAGGCGGAAGGAGACGCGCAGGTCTTGGATGCTCAGCAGCATGGGTTGGCTCTGATTTGTGGCACCTGTGTCCCCATCACTTCGGCCCCACTCCCTCTCCGTTCGGGCTGAGCCCGCATTTCCGACTGTCCTGAGCTTGTCGAAGGGAGCCAGCGTGTGGCTCGGTGCGGCACTTCGACAAGCTCGGTGCGAACGGGGTGAGGAGGTATGCGCCAGGCTTCGACAGGCTCAGCCCGAACGGAGCAAGGGGAAGGACATGCGTCTTCAAGATGCAAGAGCGAGCCCCTCATTCCAACCCCCGCAGCTTCGGGTCCAGCGCATCGCGCAGCGCATCGGTGAACAGTGAAAACGCCGTCACGAACACCGCCATGAAGGCCGTGGCCGCCGCCAGTTGCCACCAGTGCCCCAGGATCAACTCGCTCTGCGCTTCGGCCAGCATGGTGCCCCAGCTCACCTGGTCAACCGCCACGCCCAGGCCCAGGTACGACAAGATGACTTCGGCCTTGATGAAGCCCACCACGTGGATCGACAACTGCACCAGCAGCACGTGGCTCACGTTGGGCAGGATGTGGCGGAACATGCGCGAGGTGACGCCCGCGCCCAGCGCCTCGGCGGCGCGCACGTATTCGCGCACCGCGTGCTTCATGAACTCGGCCCGCACCAGCCGGTAGATGCCCGTCCAGCCGGTCAGCCCCAAGATCACGATGATCGTGCCCACACCCTTGGGGATGGGTGAGCCGGCCCGGTTCAACACCGCCGCAAACGCGAAGATCAGCAAGATGCCCGGGATCGACGTGAACACGTTGTAGACCCATTCCAGCAGGTCGCCCACCTTGCCGCCGAAGAACCCGCCGATCGCGCCGAGCAAGGTGCCGATCACCGTGGAGGCCAGCGCCGCGAGCACGCCGACCATGATGGAAATCTCGGCCCCCTTGATCGCCTTTGAGAGCACGTCGCGGCCCAGCCGGTCGGCACCAAAGGGCAGGGTTTCGGCCTTCACCGATTCGGTGGTCTTGAACTTCGACGCCCGCTCTTCCCATTCCTTGTAGTACGGCGCCAAAGGGTCCACCGCCGACAGGTCCACGTTGGGCCCGGTGGGCACCACGATGGCCGTGGCGGCCACCTTGTCGGCCGGGCCCATGAAGGTGGGCGGCGCATTGGGCACACCGACTTCGTTTTCCCAATCGCCGGCCACCAAGCCCAGCGCGGCAGCCGCCACCAGCACACCGAAGGCCAGCACCACGACGAGCGACACCATGCCCACGCGGTCGCGCCGCATGCGCTGCCAGGCAGCAGCCCAACCCCCTTGCGAACGCGCCCGAGTCGTTGCGACCGGCTTCAAACCCGTGGCCGCGCTCATCGCAGCACCACCCGGGGGTCGGCGAACTTGTAGAGCACGTCGGTCAGCAGGTTCACCGTCATCGTGATGACGGCGATGTAGATCGTGACGGCCTGGATCACCGGGTAGTCGCTGCGGTTCACGGCCATCAGCACCTCACGCCCGAGGCCGGGAATGGAGAAGAAGGTTTCGATCAGGAACGAGCCGACGAAGATGCCCGGCAGCGCCACGCCCACGTTGGTGAGGATCGGGATCATCGCGTTGCGCAGCACGTGGCTCAGCAAGATGGTGCGCTCGGTCAGGCCCTTGGCGCGAGCGGTGCGCACGTAGTCCTGGCCGATCTCGTCGAGGAAGAAACTTCGGTACAGCCGCGTCTGCGGCGCAATGCCGACCATCACCGCCAGCAACACCGGCAGCGGCGTGTAGACCCCGAGGTTGGTGAGGAAGCTGTCGCTCCAGCCCTGCACCGGAAACAGCCCCAGCTGAAAGGCAAACACGTACTGGCCAACGATCACATAGACCAGGAACGAGATCGACAAGGCCAGCGTGCTGACGACCATCACCGCGCGGTCGGTCAGCGAGCCGCGCACGGCGGCCACCAGCAGGGCCAGCGGAATGGCCAGCAGCACGTCGAGCAACAAGATGGGCACCATCACCGTCAGCGTGGCCGGCAGGCGCGAAGCGAAGAGGTCGGCCACCGATTCGTTGGTGGCCCAGCTCTGGCCCCACTCGAAGGTGACGATCTGCTTGGTGAAGATCCAGAGCTGTTCCCAGACCGGGCGGTTCAGGCCCAGCTGGTCGCGGATGATTTGCACCTGCTCGGGCGTGGCGTTCAAGCCGCCCAAGATTTCAGCCGGGTCGCCCCCGAAGTACTTGAACAAGAAGAACACCAGCAGCACGACGCCAATCAGCGTCGGGATCATCTGCCACAAGCGTCGGATCAGGTACGCGGCCATGGGTGGGGCATGAAGTGCAAGCGGGGGGATGGCAGGAAGCCGGCCAAGTCTAGCGGGGCGGGTCTGCTTGCTTCACACCACCGCGGGCTGGAACTCAGAGGCTCTCGGACTCTCAGGCCGTGGCTGCGCAGGCGCGCGCTGTGCTCACACCCTTCAGGAACGCCCGGCGCACCGTGCCGGCCGCAATGGCCGCCGCCACCTTGCGCGAATAGCGTTCGGCGCCACTCAGCTTGCGCACCCAGCCGCGAAACGGCACCACGCCTTCGGCGGTGCGGCGCAGCGCACCCACCGCCGCGTCACCGGCCGCGTTGCCGCCACGTTCGATCAGGCTGGGGTTGGACGGCGTTTCCGGCGCGTCGAGGTCGGGGCCCAAGGCCGCGTCGAGCGAGCGCACCTCCAGGCCAATCGTCACGCAGGTGGCGTCAACCGCCAGGCGATACGGCTGCTGCTGCGCTTCGCTCAGCACGGGCGGAATGGGTGCGTGCACCAGGTGAAGGTCGTTCAGCGGCGTCACGGCGGCGTCGGTGACGCGCGAGGTGTCGGTTGCGGCGCAGGCCGTCAGCACCAGGGCCACAGCAAGGACCACGAAGGAAGGGGCAAGTCGGTTCATGGGGTGTGGCCTTGGCTGTGAAGGGGTTCGGTCAGCGGGGCTGATGCGGCAGGCGCGAGGGTAGCCGAGATGAACCGGGCCGGGTGGCAGGCCTTGCTTCGGCGTCGCCATCAGGCCCGGCCTCAACTCAGCCGCCACCCGCCGCCGCTTCACGCAGCTTGTCTTTCTTGCTCTTGCGTTTGCCCTTCACCCCGCCGGTGGCTTGGGCCAGCGTGGCCGTCTGCTTGGGCTCGAAGCCTTCGATGCGCTCGCGCTCCACCCGATGGCCCTGGCGCTTTTCGATCAAGCGGAAATGCGCTTCGGTGTCGGCGCTGATGAAGCTGACCGCCAGGCCCTTGGCGCCCGCGCGGCCGGTGCGGCCGATGCGGTGCAGGTAGTCCTCGGCGGAACGTGGCAGGTCGTGGTTCACCACCACCGGCAGGCCCTTGATGTCGATGCCACGCGCCGCCATGTCGGTGGCCACCAGCACCTGCAGGCGGCCCGCTTTGAAGTCTTGCAGCACCTGCGTGCGCTTGCCCTGGCTTTGTTCGCCGTGGAAGGCCGCCGCCTCGATGTCATGCCGGCGCAGCTTGTCGGCCACCAGCTCGCTGGCGTACTTGGTGGCCACGAACACCAGCACGCGCGTCCAGCCGCCCTTGTCCATCATGTGGCGCAGCAGCGGCGTGCGCTGGGCGGCGTCCACCTCGACGGCGTGTTGTTCGATGTCGGGTGCGGTGGCGGGTTCAACCGTCACCTCCACCCGCAGCGGGTCGCGCAACAGCGCTTGCGCCAGCTCTTGCACGGCGGGCGGGAAAGTGGCCGAAAACATCAGCGTCTGGCGGCGCTTGGGCAGCAGGGCGACGATGCGCGTCAGCTCGGCGTCAAAGCCTTCATCGAGCAAGCGGTCGGCTTCGTCGAGCACCAGCGTGGAAAGGTGCGACAAACGCAGCGCGTTGTGGTCGACCAGATCGAGCAGCCGGCCCGGCGTGGCCACCACCACGTCGGCACCCCCGCGCAACGCCATCATTTGCGGGTTGGGCGACACCCCCCCGAACACCGTGACCACCTTCACCGGTTCGGGCAGGTGCTGCGCCAGGGCCTGCACCGCTTCGCCCACCTGCGCGGCCAGCTCGCGCGTGGGCACAAGCACCAGCGCATGGGTGCGGCGCGGCGTGCCGCGCCGTTCGGTGCTGAGTTGCTGCAACACGCTGAGCGCGAAGGCGGCGGTTTTGCCCGAGCCGGTCTGCGCCGACGCCAACACATCGCGCCCCGCCAACGCGGCCGGAATGGCCGCCGATTGAACCGGCGTGGGCTCGGCATACGCGCGTTCGCTCACGGCACGAACCAGGGCCGGGCACAGCCCGAGGGAAGCAAATGGCATGGGGTGGCCGCAAAGGCAGTTGAAGGGCGCGGCGCAGCAGGGCTGCGGGGGGTGGGGCAGTTTACGGCGCGGGTCTGGCGCGGCCGCGTGAGCTTTCAACGGCTCCGGCATGCTGCCGCGCCGGGTGGCACGCTTCGGCCGCGAAGGCTTCTTTCTCGAAGAAGTTGTCGGCATGCGGGCCGCGCCCCCGAAGCACTTGCCATGCGCTGGAAAGCGCATACGCCGGCAGGAAGAACACCCCCCAGCGTTCGCACTGCCGCACATGCACGCGCTCATGCACGCGCAGCACTGCCAACACGCGGTCGTCAGTGCCTAAAACGACATGCCCGAGCGTGATGGCACCAAAGCCACCCGGCCGCGCAATGAAGCGGCCAAGCGCGCCGCCGTGGAATTCAATGGCACCCGACACGAGCTGCACGCGGCCCCCAAGGCCCAGCACCGCCAAGCCGGCCACCAAACCCAAGGCGGTGTTGGGCGCGGCCCAGGCGAAGGCAGCCACACGTTGCGCAACGCGGAGGCCGTGAAGGCGGGGCTGGGGGCAAGGGCGAGTGGGCTTCATGGCGTTGGTGGGCGCATGGCTTCCAGACGCAGGGCATCGACCACCAGGGGACGGACACCTGGTTTTCCGTCTTTGTCGAAGTACGAAAGGTCCGTCAGCAAGTAGTCCTCGCGCACCTCGATTCCGGTCAACCCGAACAACGCCATGTCGTGCTTCGACAGGATGTACAGGTTCCATGCGTCATACGGCGGCAGCTTGCCGAACCAAGCGATGAAACCATCCACCCCGATGGATTGATAAAACCGCCGCTCCAGCGCGGCTTGCCGCGCAAGCAGTTCAAGTTCTTGAGCTCCCACGGGCCGGAGCCCCGTGTGGTGAATGTGCACACGATGCGCCATGGTTCCGTGCCATCCCACGAGCCCAAGGCCTGAAATGAGCTTGCGTTTGCCCGCCGGGAAGATGTAGTTCGCGCACGACGAGAAGCAGGTCTGCGTCACCTCCACGTCGAGCCCTTGCTTGAACACCACCGAGGCCATGCCGATCGCGGCTTCCACGTCCCCACCGCCCGAATCGATGAGCAGGCGGCGCACGGGGTGATGGGCGGCGAGCGCCGTGAACTCAGCCGCCGCTGCCGGGGTGATCGGCCCATTGAAGACGATCGTTTGCCCGTTGAGTCGCACCGCGGTGCGGGCCTGGTGGGCGCAGCCCTGCAGCACCACTGCGGCGAGAACGAGCAACAGCGAGATGCAGCGCTGCGACAGCCTCTTCACTCCACCCACCCCACGATCTGCGGCGCGCGCAACGCACCGGCCGAGCGTTTGGTTTCCACCCCGCCCTTCAGCATCACCAGCGTCGGGATGCTGCGAATGTTGAAGCGCGATGCGGTGCGGGGGTTTTCGTCGCTGTTGACCTTGACCAGCAGCGCCTTGCCCTTCAACTGGCTCGCGGCCAGCGCGAACTGCGGAGCCATCATCTGGCAGGGGCCGCACCAAGCGGCCCAGAAGTCCACCACCACCGGCAGTTCGGTCTTCGCCGTCACGGCGTCGAAGTTGGCGTCGGTCAGCTCGACGGCTTCACCGCTCAGCAGCGGCCGGGCGCAACGGCCGCACACCGGGTCTTGGCCCAGGCGTTCGTCGGGCACGCGGTTGGTGGCTTGGCAGGCAGGGCAGGCAATCAACAAGGCGAGGCTCCGATCAACAGGCGGGCCTGTCAGGTGATGCCCACGAGCGGCCGTTCAATACCTACAGCGCTCTACAGCGGCAACTCAGTGAAAAAACGCCCACCGTGATAGATGAGCGGCAGCGCGTCTTCGCGGCGTTCGCAGCGTTCAACTTCGCCGACGAAGATGACGTGGTCGCCCTCTTCATAGCGGCTGCGGTTGAAGCACTCGAACGAGGCGGCCACGCCTTCGAGCACCGGGGCGCCACCCGCACCGTCGCGAAAGGCAATGCCGGCGAAGCGGTCCACGGCTTTTGAGGCGAAGCGTTCGGCGATGTGGCGTTGGTCAGACGCCAAAATGTTGACCACGTAATGCGAACCCTGGGTGAACACCGGCATCGAGCCCGCGCTGCGCGCCAAGCTCCACAGCACCAACGGCGGCGACAGCGACACCGAGTTGAACGAGTTGGCGGTCAACCCGACCAAATGGCCATTGGCGTCGCGCCCGGTGATGACGGTCACCCCGGTGGCAAACGCACCGAGGGCGTGGCGGAATTCCTGGGACGTGAAAGTGGGGGCCTGGGGGCGCAGCAAGGCGGTCATGGGGCGGATTGTCGCGGAGCCGCATTGCGCCGCACAACACCATTCGCGGGGGCGGGGCGGCGCCAAAATGCGCCAAATCACCGGGCCGCGTCGTTTATATGAGGACAGGGTTTTGACACACACCATTCACACCCCGCGCCGTTGGCTGGCAGGCCTTGTCGGGTTGCTGCTGGCTGCTTCGGCACAAGCCCAAGCCGGCCATTGCGCTGAACTGAGCCGACGGCTGCCCAACCTGAAGCGGCCACTGTGCGAAGACGCCCAACTGCAGCCTTCAGGCGCGCAATCGGTGAAGGGCTTTCCGCTTTACCAGCGCGACGTGCGCGCGCCGGTGCCGCACGTGGTGCCTGGCGAACGCCCACCCCCTGCGCGGCGCCGGGTGCTGGTGATCGGCGGCATGCACGGCGATGAGCTGTCGTCCACCTCGCTGGTGTTTCACTGGATCGCGCACGCCGTGCAAACCCCGGCCGACATGGACTGGCGCTTCGTGCCAGCCGTCAACCCCGACGGCCTGCTGCTGGCCAAGCCCACCCGCACCAACGCCAGCAAGGTCGATCTGAACCGCAACTTCCCCACCCCGCACTGGGACGTGGAGGCGCCGAAATACTGGCACCAGCGCACGAAGAAAGACCCGCGCCGCTGGCCCGGCCCGAAGCCGCTGTCAGAGCCCGAAAGCCGCTTCGTCGTCAACACCATGACGAACTGGAAGCCCGACCTGATCGTCAGCGTGCACGCGCCCTACGGCGTGCTCGACTACGACGGCCCGAGCGTGCCACCTCAACGCCTGGGGCGGCTGTACCTCGACCAGGTCGGCATCTTCCCCGGCTCGCTGGGCAACTTCGGCGGCGTGCACAAGGGCGTGCCCGTGGTCACCATCGAACTGCCGAGCGCGATCCGCACGCCCACCGAACCCGAGATGCGGCAGATGTGGGTGGACCTGCTGCGCTGGATCAGCGAACGCCAGCCGCCAGCGGGCGAACGCTGACGATGACGCTGGCCACCGCCCGGCTCGGGCTGATCGCCCTGCTGGCGTTCGTGGGCGCATCGCACGCCGACAACGGCACGCTGGTCGTCGGCTCCAAGCGCTTCACCGAGTCGTACATCCTGGGCGAGATCGTGGCGCAGACGGCGCGCACCCACGGTGCCAGCGAACACCGCCAGGGCCTGGGCAACACGGCGGTGGTGTTCGAGGCGCTGAAAGCCGGTGCGATCGACGTCTACCCGGAATACCTGGGCACGATCGACGCCGAAATACTGAAACACCCGCAGCCGACCGACCTGCCCACGATGCGCACGGAGCTGGCCAGGCAGGGCCTGGGCATCGCGGCGCCGCTGGGCTTCGCCAACGGCTATGCGCTGGCGATGCGCAATGCCGATTCGCAGCGCCTGAACGTGACGCGCATCAGCGCCCTGAAGGCGCACCCCGAACTCGTGCTCGGCCTGTCGCACGAATTCCTGGGCCGACAAGACGGCTGGCCCGGGCTCGCGCAACGCTACGGGCTGGCGCAGCGGCCGGTGGGCATCGACCACGGCATCGCCTACGAGGCGATGCAAGCCGGCCGCATCGCCCTGACCGACATCTATTCCACCGACGCCAAGATCGCCGAGTTGAAGCTGCGGGTGCTCGACGACGACCACGCCTTCTTCCCGCGCTACGACGCGGTGCTGCTGTACCGGCTGGATGCCGCACAGCGTTTCCCCGCCGCGTGGAAGGCCATCGCTGCGCTTGAAGGCCGCATCGGGCCCAACGCAATGATCGCAATGAATGGCGACGCTGAACTGCGCGGCCAGCCGTTCGATGCCATCGCCCGCAACTTCCTGGCACCGCAAGCCGGGCAAGCGGTGGCTGCGCGCAGCTTCATGCAACGCCTGTTTGCCGACGATCTGGGCCGTCTCGTCGCGCAGCACCTGCTGCTGGTCGGCGTGGCCGTCCTCGCCGCTTGCCTGGTCGGCATTCCGCTGGGTGCCGCAGCCGCAGCCATTCCCCGGTTTGAGCCGCCATTGATGGCCGTCGTGGGCCTGCTGCAAACCGTGCCCGCGCTCGCGCTGCTGGCCATGCTGATCCCGCTGATGGGCCGCATTGGCACGGCGCCCGCGCTGGTGGCGCTGTCGCTTTACGCGCTGCTGCCCATCGTGCGTAACACCGCCACCGGCCTCGCGCAGGTGCGGCACGGGCTGCGCGCAGCCGGCACCGCGCTCGGCCTCACGCCCGCGCAGCGCTGGCGCAGCATCGACCTGCCGCTGGCCGCGCCGGTGATCCTGGCCGGCGTGAAGACCGCCGCCGTCATCACCGTGGGCACGGCCACCATCGCCGCCTTCATCGGCGCGGGCGGCCTGGGCGAACGCATCGTCACCGGCCTGGCGCTCAACGACCATGAAGCGCTGATGGCGGGGGCCGTGCCGGCGGCGGTGCTGGCGATGCTCACGCAAGCGGGCTTCGAACTCGCCGAGTGGGCGCTGCGGCGCGGGCGCAAGGCCACGACCCAGTGAGCAACACCCCTTTGTGACTGCCCGTCATCACCATCAAGGCGCGTCTGCCGCTCCCTGCCAAGGTGGGCGTTTCTGATGGCAGCGAATGGGTTTAGTGTTCTTTATTCATTTGGCATAATTATTCCGTTGTCATAAAGAGCGACAAATGAACGGTTCTCCGGACGTCTTCCATCGCACCGCTTATGCCGAGCAGTTGGCAGAGCAGTTGCTGAACCCACCTCCGCTCCTGGCTCACATGCGCTCGGGGGTGTTCCTCTCGGGCATCCGTCGGGTGGGCAAGACCACCTTCCTGCGTCAAGACCTGGTTCCGGCGCTTGAGGCGCGTGGGGCCATCGTCATCTACGTGGACCTGTGGGCCGATCGCACCAAGAGCCCCGCAGCGCTGGTGAACGAGGCGGTGCGCGACACGCTCCGGCAATTGCAGACCGCCGGTTCCGGGCTGCTGCAACGGTTCAAAGGGTTCAACCTGGGTGCAGCCGGCTTCTCGTTCGGGTTCCAGCTGGACAGTGTCGGAGCCAGCAACAACGGAACGACCTTGGCGCACGCCTTTGATGAACTGGTTGCCAAAGCCCGGCTCAACGTGGTCCTGATCATCGATGAGGTGCAGCAAGCCCTGAGCTCTGACGAAGGCAACAGCCTGCTCCATGCCCTCAAGGCGGCCCGCGATGCCGTCAACTCGAAACCTGGCACGCCGGGCCACTTCCTGTTTCTGGGTACCGGCTCCCACAAGTCCTTGATCACGGACATGGCGTCGCGCCGTTCCCAGCCCTTCACAGGAGCCGTGTCGGCGGCCTACGAGGTGCTGGGCGAAGACTTCGTGCAATGGCAACTCCACCGCATTGCAGCCCATCCGAAGGTGACCTTGCCCAGCCTCAACGCCGCGTGGCAGGGTTTCCAGGTCATGGGAAATCGCCCCGAGGAGCTGCTGAAGGCGTTGGTGCAATTGCAATCGACGAATGCCCCACCCGATCAGGCATTCCCGATCATCTGCGCCACGCTGGCCTCTGCCTCCGCCGACGTGGAGCTGCGGGCGATCGAGGAGTTCGGCCCCGGCAAGCCGGGTCATGTCCTCTCATCTCAAACGTTAGGCCGCACTGGTGGAAGAACTCGTCGCGTTTGTGGGCTGGCTCGTAGTGGAGATCGTTCTCCTCAATACGGGCCGAGCGGTCGTATTCACCGGCACGTTTGGCCGCTGGAGAAGTGAGAAGCTCAGCGGGAAGGAGGGGCGAATCTACGGCCTAGCTGGCGCCCTCTCGTTCAAGCGCGAGGGAAGGCGAGTCGTAACCACAAATGGTCTTCTCCTTGTCGGCATTGCGTTCTACCTCGCGCTGGTTGCACTACTCGTCGTCACCTAGCCCGGATATTTGTAAGCGGCCAGCCGCTTACCCCCAAGGCGAAGGCCACACGACTGGACATGCAGCCGCTGGGCGAACAGATGGCGGCGCGAAAGGCCGAGCTACTGGCCACCCTCTGACTGCCCTGACGCCACCGGCACCCCCACATGCCCGAGGCGATGACAGCGTCCGACATGAAGCCGGCGAGCAGAGAGCAACTGTTGCATTGGCTGGCGGAAGCCGCCGAGTTGGAACACAACCTTCTCTGCAGCTATCTGTTCGCGCTCTTCAGCCTCAAGACATCCACTGAGGAAGGTCTGTCGAGCACCGAACTCGAAGCGGTGAGCCGCTGGCGACGCACGCTGCTCTCGGTCTGCATTCAAGAGACGGCACACCTGGCACAAGTGGCCAACCTCATGGCCTCGCTTGGATCGCGACCGCACTTCGGCCGGCCCAATCTGCCCATTGCCCCCAGCTACCACCCGGCGTCCATCGTGGTCGAACTGACCCCCTTCGACCGGGACACGTTGGATCACATGGTTCACCTGGAACGGCCGGAAGGTGCGAACGATCCCGATGGAGCGTCATTCGTGGCGCGGCGCGCGGACTTGCCACGCGCCAAGGGACTGACCTTGATGCCCAGCGGGCGCGACTACGGCACCATCGGCCAGCCCTACGACATTCCTGCCTGATGGCCTGCGCAGGTATGCGGCAACTCATGGCGAGATGAAGCTGTTCACTGGCCCTGCCGACCTTCAACTGCGTGCCGAAGAGGCGGGGGGGATCGCTGTTTGTTGTGCGCGACCTGGCTGACGCTTGCGACGCGATCGTGCGCCAGGGCGAAGGCGAGCCGGGCGAGTCCGAGGAATCGCACTACAGCCAGTTCTTGGCCATGCGGCAAGAATTTGACGCGATGCAGCAAGCCAGACCGGCCTTCCGACCTGCCCGAAGCGTGGCGTGCAACCCGTCGATGCATCCATCGGTCTCTGCGCGCACCCCGCAAGTCACCGCCGAGCCGGCGTTGAAATTCTGGAGGTCGCGAATGCCTTGTATGCATTGATGCTGCAGTGCCTGCGCCAGTGCTACGAAACACGATGGGCCACGCCCGTCGCACGCAAAGCCATCTCGGCAGCATCCTTCAAATGCATGAAGGCGTTCTCGCTTGCTTCGCAAAGTAGCCGGAAGACTGCACTTGAAAGTTCTGCAGCGCAGTCGCTGTCGATCAACAGCGTAGCCAATCGGCAGGCCCAGCGTTACTGCTGGACAGGTTCAATAAATGCCGGGTCAGCACCCAACAGTCATTTCGGCGCGGCCGCTTAAATGCGGAACACACCGCCTCAGAAACGACGAAGCCCGCTCAAGGCGGGCTTCGTAACTGCTTTTCTGCACTGGTATTTCTTGGTTGCGGGGGCAGGATTTGAACCTACGACCTTTGGGTTATGAGCCCAACGAGCTACCAGACTGCTCCACCCCGCGACTGAGTCTGCGACTATAGCACATTGCGTATCTCATCGGTGATTGGACTGCTCGCATCTTTCACAAGGCTTGGGGTGATCAGACCTCACCCGAAGAAGCGCCTGCGCGCGCGAACACGGGGGCGAGGTAGTAACCAAGCCAATGAAGGCATATCAGCATCGGTCGCACCACGAGGCAGGCATCTACCCCTGCACCAACGGGCGAACCAGCTCAACCCCCCGCCGTCAACGGCAGTACCTGCGCCACGACTTGCCGCCAAGTCGGCATCTGCTCGATGGAAAAGTAGACGCCCGACAGGAAGGTCATGGAGTTCAAGGGGCCAAGGCGTGGGCGGCACTGAGGAAGACGTGCTTCAGGGGATGACTCGATGCCAGCAGCACCCGCACGCGACGCGTGTTGCGCACGCCTTGGCCCCTTGAACTCCATCCAGTGCTGTCCCCGACACGTCGACGAACAACGGGGGTAAGGGGGGGTGCGTGCGAAATCGCCCCAAACCTCATCCAGCACATCCTTCGGCGTCAAAACCCGCCCACCACGCCATCCTCCGCGCTCCTCACCGGCTCATGCGGGGTGCTGGTGAAATATCCGGGCTAGCCGCCCTGTAGGCAGAGAACTCCCGATTGGTAGCGCTGCTCGCAGCGCACGGGATCGACCTGGCGCTTGCCACCATCGGCCGTTCAGACACGCTCAGTTCCTGCGCCCAAGGCAGAACCGCCGCGTTCAAATCTTTCCACTTTAGACAAGGTCGCGCTGTTTCGGCGGCTGTTCCGTGAAGTAGCAGTTGTCATCCTCCAGCAGTGGGTAGACCCCCAGACTTTGACGAGGCCGATTGGCAGGAGGATGCCAAACCGTTCACGTTGTCCTGCCATGAGTTGGGTGTGCCTGCGGCGCTGGAGATTTCACGCTCTGGCCGAGGGGCACACGCCTGGGTCTTCTTCGACGGCCGGGTGTCAGCACGGGATGCCCGTCGCTTGGGGACGGCCATCATCAGCCACACCTGCTCGCGAACCCGTCAGCTCAAGCTCGCGTCCTACGACCGCTTGTTCCCCAACCAGGACACGATGCCCAAAGGCGGCTTTGGCAACCTCATCGCGCTCCCCCTTCAGAAACACCCGCGCGAAAACGGCTGCAGCGTCTTCGTCGATGCAGAGCTGAAACCTCACAGCGACCAATGGGCCTTCCTTGCGTCCGTCCAGCCCATGGCACGGCATGACATCGAGCCGACCATCCTGCGTGCCGTCGGCGGCACACACCCTCTGGACGTAACTTTCATCGACGACGAGGACTTGGCAACGCCGTGGAAGCGCGCAGCCACCACGTCGACAAAGCTCGCAGGCGCAATGCCCGCAGCCTTGACCGTGACGCTGGCCAACCTGATCTATTTCGAGAAAGCCAAGCTGCCTCAAGCGCTTGCCAATCGGCTGATCCGCCTGGCGGCTTTTCAGAACCCCGAGTTCTACAAGGCTCAGGCCATGCGGATGTCGGTGTGGGACAAGCCGCGCGAGATCGGCAATGCCGAGAACTCCCCGCAGCACATCGCGTTGCCACGCGGCTGCCTTGATGCCGCCCAGGCCCTGCTGAAAGACAACGGCATACGCTGCAATCTGCAAGACGAACGGTATGGCGGTCAACCCATTGATGTCAGCTTCGTCGGCACGCTACGGCTGGACCAGGAATTGGCGGTCTCAGCCATGCTGCACCACGATGCAGGTGTGCTGTGCGCCCCAACCGCTTTCGGCAAGACGGTCACAGCCGCCGCCATCATCGCCAAGCGCGGCGTGAACTCCCTCGTGCTGGTGCATCGAACCGAGTTGCTCAAGCAATGGCAGGAGCGCCTGCAAGCATTTCTTGATGTTGGAAAAGGCGTGATCGGCACCATCGGCGGCGGCAAGGCCAAGCCCACCGGCAAGATCGACATCGCCGTGATGCAGTCGCTGTCGCGCCAGGGCGAGGTCAATGCGCTGGTCGAGAACTACGGGCAGGTCATCGTTGACGAATGCCACCATGTGGGCGCCGCGTCGTTCGACGCCATCCTCAAACGGACCAAGGCGAAATTTGTGCTTGGCCTGACGGCCACGCCGATTCGCCGCGATGGCCAGCAGCCGATCATCTTCATGCAATGCGGGCCGACTCGACACACGGCGGCCAGGCCGGCCAGTCCACCGCACGACCTGGAGGTGTTGCCGCGATCACGGTTTTCCCGCATCGACCTGCCGACCACAGCAGGCATTCAGGACGTGTTCCGGCATCTTGCCAATGACCTGGCCCGGACCCAAGCCATCGCCGCCGAGATCACTGCGCTCCTCGAACAAGGCCGCAAGGTGCTGGTCCTGACTGAGCGCACAGAGCATCTCGATGCCATCCTCTTGGCCCTGGCAGCAAAGGTGCCACCGCCGTTCGTATTGCACGGTCGAATGTCGAAGAAGCAGCGGGCCGCCCGCATAGCTGAACTTGAAGCACTGGCACCGCAGGCGCCACGCATCCTGCTGGCGACGGGCAAGCTCGTCGGCGAAGGTTTCGACCATCCGCCGCTGGATACGTTGGTGCTGGCCATGCCGGTTTCGTGGAAAGGCACGCTGCAGCAGTACGCGGGCCGGCTGCACCGGGAACACGCCAGCAAGACCGACG
>JAYSYW010000081.1:0-13343 GCA_043727255.1 Rhizobacter sp.
AGTCCACGGGTTGATCGTCTGCGAAACGTCACCGGACAAGGGTAGTTTCAGGGTCGGCATGTTCAGTCCTTTCAAGGCGTGCGAGGGGTGATGGGGTGGGAAATTGCGGCATTGATGATCCCCGAATCGCACGTGGCTGAGGGAGAAGCCCTGTGCCATTTCGTCATCCCGCATAGGGATTCGTTTTGCGCGCGGACACGGTCAGAATGCGCCCCACTCAAAAGGCCGCGCCCGGCCTGCCGGTAGAAGAACCCCCAGAGGTCCCCGCATTGAGACACCACAACAGCAAACCGAGGAGTGCGGAATGAACAACTTTGCATTGACCACCGACGGCCGCAGCGTCGCCAAGGTGGAAGCACAACTCAGCAAATACCTGCCGGGGCTCGACGTTCGGCTGTGGCCGTTTGGCGTGCGCCAAGCCGTCATTCGCGCGCCCATCGTCCGCGCCATCGAGATCGAATACCCGAACATCGGCGCAGGCCCGCTGCTCAAGGTGTTGGGCATTGAAGACATCCGCCTCATCACTGATGAGGAAACCGTTGCCCTGATCGCGGGGCGCGATGTCGAGATGCTGCCGACGCGGCCCGTGGTGCAGGTGGCGTCTACCGTGCCGGGGGTCGACTGGCACCTGGCCGCCGTCAACGCGCCGCAAGCGTGGCAGCTGCTGGGCGGGCCTGACCACATCAACTGGGGCGGCGTGCGGGTGGGCCACATCGACACCGGCTACACCGAACACCCGGTGTTCGGCTTTCCGCAGGCACCGTGGATCGACGTGGCCCAGGCCCGCAGCTTCATGCCGATCGTCGACAACATCGACGCGAGCATGTTCCCGCCCGAACTGGGCCCGGGCCAAGACACTCTCACCGGCGCTTTCGGCGGGCACGGCACACGCATCGCCAGCACCATCTGCGGGCACGCGCCCAACGCGCCGGGCGGCCCCTTCTTCGGCATCGCGCCCAAGGTGCCGCTGGTGCCAGTGCGCATCACCGATTCGGTTTGGATCAACCACGCGCAACGCGAATTTGCGCAGGCGCTGAACCACCTGGTCGGGCCTGCCAAGGTGGGCGTGGTCAACGTGAGCCTGGGTGTGTTCTTGAGCTTTGTTGAATCGAAGCTGAAGGCCGCGTTGAACGCGGCGTATGACGCCGGGGTGATCGTCGTTTGCGCGGCGGGCAACCACGTGAATTCAGTGGTGGCGCCGGCCCGCTTGTCGCGCACCCTGGCGGTGGGCGGGGTCACAGTGGGCGATGTGCCCTGGGGCGGCAGCAGCTACGGGCCTGAGGTGGACTTCAGCGCCCCGGCGGCCGACCTTCGCCGGGCCAACGCCTCGCTGCCGGCCAAGTTCAAGTACGGCGGCGGGGGCGACGGCACCTCGTACGCCACCGCGCTGACCACCGGCGCGGCCGCCCTTTGGCTGGCCCACCACGGCGCCGCCTTGAACGCCACCTATGCCCTTCCCTGGCAGCGTGTGGAAGCGTTCAGAGTGCTGGCCACGCAGACCACCCGCAAGCCGTCGCCCTGGAACCCCGGCGCCTTTGGCACGGGGGTGATCGACGTGGAAGCCTTGTTGAAAGCCCCCCTGCCCCACCCGACGAGCCTGCAAGAAGCGCCCAAAGCCTGACGGACAAAACGCCTGACCGGCGCAAACAAAAACGCACAGCTCGCGCACAAGCAACAGCGCAGGCAACCACACAGACAACCGGCCAGAGACGGGAGGAGCGGCCATGGCCGACAAGTTATTGGTGCTGCAGCGCTTGCTGTGGTCGTGCTTCTTCAGCGTGTTCACCGTGGGGGTGGGCAACGTGGTGCTGCTGGCCGTGCCCCAGGCGCGCGAAACCTTGTATGCCCTGGGTGACGGCAGCCCCGACACACCCGTTCGGGAAGTCTTGCGCTTCGTGCTGTTTGCGGCCGCCTACCTGTACTGGGCCTTCACGGCCTGGTTGGTTGCGCGGCTGATGCTGGGCCGTGAATTCCCGCCGAGCAACGCGGTGCCACCCGGCCCGCACAGGCTGGCGCACTTTGAAAACGCCTGCGCACGCATCATTCCGCGCGCGCTGGGCATGTTTGCCACGGTGCCTTTGGCGCTGGCCATGGTGGTCGTGCGGCCGGTGTACGGCTGGGTGTTGATGCTGCTGGCGGGCGGGTTCTTGCTGTTCGTGTGGGAACGCCACCGCTTCAGCTTTTTCAGAGAGCCGAGCCCGCGGCGCAAGTTCGCCTACTACGCCTTCTTCCAACGCATGCCGAACCCCACGCGCTGGGTGCTGGGCGGGTTCTTCGCGGTGTCGTGGGGCGTGTTCGCGGCGGTGTGGCTGGCGCCAGTGCAAGCCGGCCGCTTCATCGGGTCGCCCGCGCTGTTGCTGGTCGCCCTGGGCTCGTGGACCTTGGTGGGTTCGATGGTGCTGAGCTACTGGCCCAAGACCCGCAAGTGGCCCAGCCTGGGCTGGGTGCCTGTGTTGTTGGTGTTGATGTTTTCATCGCACGACAACCACCCGGTGGCGCCCGAACGCCCTGGCACGCCGGCCGAAGATTGGCGCAAGGCACGGCCAGGCCTGGAACTGCACTTCGACGGCTGGATGGCTGCGCACAAGCGTGGCCAGCCCGTCTACATGGTCGCCGTGGCCGGCGGTGCCAGCCGCGCCGCGTATTGGTCAGGCATGACCCTCGCGCGGCTGGAAGACGAAGCCCGGCTCAGCGGCAAACGCTTCGGCGAGAACCTGTTCATGCTGTCCAGCGTGTCGGGTGGCAGCCTGGGCGCGGCGGCCTTCGTGGGCGGCCTGGGCGCATGGCCCGAACGCCAACCGCAGGTGAGCAAAGCGCTCGACCAGTTGCTGGGCCAAGACCTGCTGGCCCCCACCGTGGGCATGCTGCTGTACCCCGACCTGCTGCAGCGCTTCTTCCCGCTGGTTGACGCCCTTCGCACCGCCGACCGCTCGTATGCGCTTGAACACGCCTGGGCCATCGACTGGCGCGACATCGTCGCCAAGCAAGCCAGCTCGGCCCCTGGTGCGGCCGACTGGTGGGAAGCCCCGCTGGTGGCGCCCTACCAGCACCAGCCAAACCTGCCCGCCCTGCTGCTCAACACCGTGCGGCTTGAAGACGGCCAACGCATGTTGCAGTCCAACCTGGCGTTCGACCTGCCCGAGGTGCAAGACCTGCTGGCACCGCAGTTCGACACCCACCACCTCACCCTGGCCGGCGCGGTGCACAACAGCGCGCGCTTCCCCTACATCAGCCCCGCCGGGCGGGTGCGACTGGTGGCGGCGCCCGGCGTGATCGACAAGCCGGTGTGGGGCCACCTGGGCGACGGCGGTTACCACGAAGCCTCGGGCGCGGCTTCATTGGCCGACGTGATCGAGCGGCTGCTGGGCAGCGGCCGCATCCGCCGCGGCACCGACGGCCTGCAAGCTTGCCTGGGCAGCGGCGCCCAGGCCCAATGCGAAAGCCCGGTGGTGCTGGTGTTGATCGACAACCACCCCGACCCCTGGGGGCCGGCCTGGCGCCACGACCTGCAAGGCGGCTTGCGCTCACCCGACGCGCTGCGGCTGGGCAGCAGTTGGCCGGTGCGCGAACTGAGCACGCCACCGCAGGGGCTGGTGTCGGCGTGGCGGAGCAACAGCACGCGCGCCGAATGGCGGCTGGCGCGACTGGCCGGCACGGGTGCCGGCCGCTATGTGGAGCTGCGCTTTCCGCTGTATGCGGTGCCACGGCAGCCGTCGATGAACTGGCACCTTGATGCCGCTTCGCGCAAGCTGTTGCGCGAAGCCACAGTGAACCCACGCCCCATGGACAACCCCACGCGAAACCTGGCCGACCAGGCGCTTCAGCTCAACCTGATCAGCCTGCGCGCATGGATCACGGGGTCTGCGCTGTGAACCCCAGAGCCTGGGCCTCCTTGTTCAGTTTTTGTGTGGCGGTGGGCCTGGCGCTGCTGTTCGTGCTGTCGCCTCGGCCAGATGCCCCCGAGGTGCCGCACGTGTGTCGCGCACTGCAGCCGAAGCACGCCGAGCCGCTGGCTTGCCTTGACGGCTTGAAGCCCACGATCCTGACCGCTGAACTGGCCGGCACCGGCGCACGCTGGGCCTGCCAGTTGCAACGCGGCGCCCCTGTGCCCACGATGAGCCTGGCGCTGGCCGAATGCGCCGAGTTGCGCGCGAGAGGCCTGCGCCATGAGTTGGCGGGCTACGACCAGTTGTTCTTCATACCGCTGTACGGCGCGCTGTCTTTGCTGCTGGTGGCCTGGCTGTGGTCGCATGCCCGCATGTATGAGGCCCCGCAGCCGGCGCGGGCGCGCGGCATGGCCGTGCTGCTGGGCGTTGTGAGCCTGGCCCTGGTGCTGCTTGACCTCTACGGCGAGAACCGGCTGATGCTGGAACTGCTGCGCGAGCTTGACTCACTGGGTGTTGCGGGCGCGATCGGCTCGCGGCCCATCGACTGGTCAACGCTTGACCCTTTGGCCCATACCGCTCGACGGGCGTCGTGCGTGAAATGGCTGGCCTGCGCGTTGTGGGCCGGGTGCCTGGCGGGCGCGTTTCGCGCCGTGCTGCGCTGGTCGCCGGCCTCGGACGCACCCAGGCTGTGGCGCGTGTTGGTGGCGGCAGCGTGCCTGGCTGCCCTGGTGGCCAGTGTGCTGATGGGCCTGGGCGTGGTGACGGGCTGGGTGGGCGATTCACTGCACACGCCCGTGCAGTTGCTGTCTGCCGGCATGGGGTTGGCCATGGTGTCGGTGCTGGGCGCGGCCTTGGCGGCATGCTGGGGTGCGTTCAAACGCGGCATCCGCTACAAGCCAGGGTTGCGGGTGGTCGTGCCACCGCGACAGGGCGGCAAATCCGCCTGAAGAGCCCGGTGCCATGCGAGCCTGAGCCTGCGGCAGCCTGAGCACCTGTTCAGCGGCGGCCTGGGGCCACACCTGGCCGGCGTCGATGCAAAGATCGGAGCTGGCTTCGCAGGTGGCGCCCACGCCCGTGAAATTGGTTTGATGTGCGGCTGCCCGGCGATGCTGAATCGACTGACTTGGCCGCGCTGCTGCTTGACGCGCT
This sequence comes from Rhizobacter sp., assembly GCA_043727255.1. Taxonomy (GTDB): domain Bacteria; phylum Pseudomonadota; class Gammaproteobacteria; order Burkholderiales; family Burkholderiaceae_C; genus Rhizobacter. The sequence continues at coordinate 5,037 of JAYSYW010000081.1, forward strand.
ACCCGAGTCAAACACCGACACCGCCCCGCCCACCACCGGCCGCCAGGCATTGGCGGCGCAGTTCGACACCCTCGACTCCGAAGCCCAGCAGTCCGAACGTGCTCGACTTCGGCGTCAGCTACTGCCAGGCGCAACAGCAGGCCGACCGGGTGTTGATCGCGCAAGAGCGCCGCCGCAAGGTGCTGCACCTCCTGATGCAGCAGACGCACCTGGCCTACTGGCAAGCGGTGGGTGCGCAGCAGCTCGAAGCCCGCATCGACCCGGTGCTTCAACTGGTCCGCAAGGCGCTTGACGATGCCCGCAAGGTCGAAACCGAGAAGCTGCGCTCGCCACTCGAAGCGCTGACTTACCAGCGCACCTTGCTCGCCACTTCGGCCAGCGCGCAGGCAAGCTCGACGAAGTGCGGGCCTCGGCCATGAGGTCGGAGTTGCGCAGCTACCCGACCTACGGCGCGCTGCAGGGCTCATACGCCCAGCTCGTGGCCACGCTGGGGCTCGACCCGCTGCCGAAGTCGGTGTCGGCACACGACCTGAAAACACTGGGCGACGCGGTGCGCATGTCAGAAGCGTCTTGGGTGAAGGTGGTGAACCCCTGACATCGCCACAGGCCACGACCAAATGGGCGTGGCCTGCAAGGGTGGCCATCAGCAAGCAGGTTCAGCAACCTCCGTTCGCACTGAGCCTGTCGAAGTGCCGCGCGCGGCTGGGTGATGGTGGAGCCCGGCGCCCGGTCAAACGTCGAGCGTGTAGACCTGTGCGGCCTTGCGCTCTTGCATGCTGCTGCCGGCCAGGGCGTCGTTCCATTCAGTGGATGCGGCCCCACCGCCAGCCACCAGCCCCTTCGTCATCACCGCCACTTCTTCAGACGACGCATCGAACTCGGCCACCTGCACACGGGTGGCGGTGAACAGCAGCGCGGTGCTGGCGCCAGACGACTCGATCAGCACCAGGTACTTGGCAGGCTCTTGCATGGCGGGCTCCGGGGACGGCTGAGAAGCGGGTCAGTTTGCCAGCGTCGCCCTCGGCGCGGTGGCTGCGCTCAGCTCAACCCACGCAGCGGATGGTCTTGTGCCGTCCACGGGCTGCTGAAGAAGGCGGCCACCTGTTCGGGCTTCACGTCTTCCAGCCGCGCCGGGTTCCAGCGCGGTTGTTTGTCTTTGTCGATCACGAGTGCGCGAATGCCTTCAACCGTTTCGCTGGCGGCGCCTTCGCGCAGGTGAAAGCAGTTCCACACCAGGTCGCGTTCCATGCGCAGGTCGTCAGCCAATGAAAGGCCCCGGCCTCGGCGCAGCTGCTCCAGCGTGACGCACAGCATCAGCGGCGAGCGCTGCATCAAGCCAGCAAGCGTGGCCTGCGCCCAGGGGCTGTCGTCGGTTCGCAGCGAGGCCACGATGGCATGCACGGTGGGGTGTGCGAAATGCTGGTCGATCGCTGCGCGGTGCGCTTGCAAAGGCGCTTCGGGCGGGAATTCGGCGTGCTCGTCGGCCACTTCCACACTGCCCGACTCCTTCAGCGAATAGGTCAGCCCGCCGATCGAGTTGCTGGGCATGTAGGCATCGGCCAAGCCGGCTTCAATGGCGTCGCCCGCGCCCAGCATGGCGCCCGTGAGCGCCAGGTATTCGCCCAGGTGGCCGGGGCAGCGCGACAAGAACCACCCACCGCCCACGTCGGGAAACAAGCCGATCGCGGTTTCGGGCATGGACATCTTCGTGCGCTCGGTGACGATGCGCAGCGTGGCGCCTTGCGCCAGGCCCATGCCGCCGCCCATCACCACGCCGTCCATCCAGGCGACCACCGGCTTCGGGTAGGTGTGCACCGCATGGTCGAGCGTGTATTCGGCGGTGAAAAACGCATCGACACCCGGGTCGCCTGCGAGTGCCGCCGCGTGGAAGAACCGAATGTCGCCCCCGGCGCAGAAGGCCGCACTTTTGCCTTCTTGCGTGGCACCGCGAAACATCAGCACCTCGATGGCCGGGTCTGCGCGCCAGGCATCGAGCCGCTGTTGCAAGTCTTGCACCATGTCGAGCGTCAACGCGTTCAGGGCCTCGGGGCGGTTCAGGGTGACGACACCCAGCGGGCCTCTGACTTCAGCCCTCACCCAACTCACGCGGTTCGCACTTTCAGTCATCTCACACTCCGTTCACGCAAGGCCAGCGCCTCGTTCACCAACAGGGCGCCGATCACCAGCGCCCCGCCACTCAATGCCGTGGCAGCCGGCTTTTCACCCGCACCCAGCCACGCCCAGGCCACGCCAAACAACACTTCCAACAAGCCAAGCAAAGCGATCTCGGGGGCTGGCAGCTCACGGCTCAGGCGAACCACCATCAGGCACGGAATGGCCAGCTGAAACACGCCCAGCATGGCGAGCCAACCCACGTCGTGCGCGGTGGCCTGCAGCGGCCACGCCAGCGGCAGCGTGACGGCTGTGGAGATGAGCGCCCCCACCATCACCGCAGGCAGCATGTCTTGCGCCACACCGCCAGCGGCTTCGCCATGGCCGATGTGCTGAAGCAGCGTCCAGTTGATGGCCGCCGCCAGCGGCACGGCCAAGGCCACCAAGGTGCCGGTGAGCGACGCGCCCTGCCCGGCTTCGCTGCCGAACATCCACACGATGCCCGCGCCCGCCACAGCAATGGCGGCCCACGTGCGCCAGGGCAAGGGGTGGCGCAGAAACACTCGTGAGAACAGCGCCGTCACCAAAGGGCCGATCGCCATGGTGATCAACACGTTGGCGACGGTGGTCAGCGTGATGGCCACCATGAAGGCGGTGAACATCACCGACCAGCACAACGCCGACACCCACACCGGCCAGCCGGCGCGCAGCAAGCCGCGCCACAGGCCGCGGCCGCGCATGGCGCTGATGGCAACCACCAACGCGAGCGCATTGAAGGCACTGCGCCAGAAGGTGACCTCGAAGCTGCGGGCCGCGTCGAGGTGGCGCGTCACCACGCCGGCGACGCTCCAGAGCAGCGTCACCAACACCATCAATGCGACGGCTTGCGAATGTTTCATGGGTTCGGGCACGCACGCAGGGGGAACCTTCATGTGCGGCAAAGAAAGGAAGGGCGTGATTGTGCTGTGGCGCGTGGGGCCAAGCCGGGCGGCCGTTCAGGGGGCCGCTGACGAACCGGCGCATACACACAAATTCGCTTGCTTGCGGGTGTGACCCCATGCCCAGCGCGGCCTTCGCAAACCGCGCACAGGCTTTGTATCGAACGGCTAGCGACTAACCCTTCCGGCTCAAAAAGTGCACGAAAGTGCGCCCTAATCTCATTTGAACGATGTCGCTATGCAGACCCTCAGGCATGCCAATCAGATGCACTTGAGGCTGCTGGCCAGTGCTTCGTCAGACCCTAAAAACACAGGAGACTCCAGATGAAAACCTTTGCATTTCCCTTGGCCACCACCCGGGGCGACGCCCCCCGCACCGGCTTGTCGCTCCGCCTGAAATCAGTCGCTGCCGCCATGCTGTTGGTGGGCGGCACCTGCTCGGTCTCAGCCGCCGTGACGCAGGCAGCCATTCAGCCCGCCGCTGAGGGCGCCCACTTCCTGTCGCGCGCCACCCAGCTTGCAGGCGTCGGCTACACCGACCGCGAGTTCTGGATCTCCGGCCTGGCCAAGACCTACAAGGCAGCCAGCGCGCTGGGTTCAGACGGCAAGTGGACAGCCACCGTGGTGTCCAGCAACACCCCGTACCAAACCACGATGCTGGTGCGCAAGCCCAGCGACCCGGCCAAGTTCAACGGCATCGTGATCGTTGAATGGCTCAACGTCAGCTCGGGCTACATCCTCGACATTGACTGGGCCATGTCCAAAGAAGAGTTCGTACGCCAGGGCTATGCCTACGTTGGCCTGACCAACCAGAAGACCGGCCTGGCAGGCTCGAAAGAAAAGAACCCCACGCGCTATGCGGCGGGCAACCTGCCGAATGACGACATCTCGTACGACATCCTCTCGCAAACCGCCAAAGCCGTGCGCGACCAGAGCGGCGTGTTGCTCGGCGGTCTGGTGCCGACCAAGGTGTTCGCCACCGGCCATTCGCAATCGGCGATTCGCCTGGTCACCTACGTCAACGCCATCCACCGGCTCGACCGCGTGTTCGACGGCTTTGTGATCCACGGCCGTGGCAAGAGCGGCTTCAAGCTTTCGTCGGGCGACATTCGTGGCACCCCGTCGAGCACGGTGATCCGCAACGACCTGCAAGAGCCGGTGTTCCAGTTGCAGTCCGAGATGGACGTGGACTCGCAGCCCGAGACCTCCAGGGCCACCGACTCGGCCAAGATCCGCTACTGGGAAGTGGCCGGCTCCTCGCACTCCGACAAGTACATGCTGGAGAGCGTCTACGCGGTCAGCACCCGCCCGCCAGCGGCTTGCGAAAAGCCCGCGAACGCCATGACCTTCTACCGCGCGCAGAACGCCGTCTACAGCCACCTGGTGCGCTGGTCCACACAAGGCGTGTTGCCCCCGGTGGCCCCACGCATCAAGCGCAGCCTGCTGGGCCGTATCCAGCGTGACACCCACGGCAACGCGTTGGGCGGCCTGCGCCTGCCCGAGATCAACGTGCCCTTCGCCACCTACGGCATCGACAACTCAACGACCGGCTCGCGCGACTTCCTGGACTTGTTTGCCTGCGTGACCAGCGGCAGCACCGACGCCTTCACGGCCAGCAAGCTGCTTGGCCTGTACCCCACACGCGCCGACTACTACGCCAAGTACAAGGCAGCGGCCGACGCGGCACTGACTGCCGGCTACCTGCTGCCGGCTGACCACGCCAAGGCACTGCAAGAAGCCAGCGTCGCGGCCATCCCGCGTTGATGCGGTGCGGAGGCCGGTCTCTCTGGGTGTTGCTGTCGCCAGAGAACGACCGGCCTCCGCGGTGAATGCGGGGGGCAGCACGCCCAACCACACCCACGGCCATCGGCCAAGGCCGACGTGCATCACCTTCATCTCGCAGGGGGCGATGGCCATTTCAGCGCTCCCTGCGGGATCATTCTCGAAATTCAGGGAGACAAAAATGATCAAAGAATTCGCGGGCCATCGGTGCCCCCAATGGGCGCGCTCGGCAGGCCCGATGGCCGTTGCGCTCTTGGCGCTGGCGACATTGGCCGCTTGCGGGTCTGGAGATGACGACACCGTGGCCAGCACGCAAACCGGCACCTTCGTGGACAGCCCGGTCGCGGGGCTCAACTACGTGGGCTCGACCACAACCGCACGAACCACCACCGCGGCCGGCCAATTCAACTATGAAGCTGGCGAGACGCTCACCTTCTCAATCGGCAACCTGGTGCTTGGCGCGGCCGCCGGGGCCGCCGTGGTCACGCCACTCAGCATCACCAGCGGCGCCGCTTCGGCGTCAGACCAACAGGTCAGCAACAAGCTCATCCTGCTGCAGACGCTCGACGCCGATGGCGACCTCAACAACGGCATCCAGATCACCGAGGCGATCCGCAACATCGTCTCAGTCAACGCCGGTTCCATCAACTTCAGCCAGACAAGCACGGCGTTTCGCACCAGCCTGACGGGCTTGCTCGCAGCGCTCAACACCGCAGGGGTGTTCACCGACACCGACCCCCGCTTGCGCACCGTGAAGCCCACCACAGCAGCACTTGAACACTTCGCGCGCTCCACCAGCCCGCGCCACATCGTGAGCACCACCAATGGGCAGCTCAGTGGCTACGAGGCCAACGCAAGCACTTGGCAGTTCCTGGGCGTTCCGTATGCGCGGCCACCCCTCGGCGACCTGCGCTGGAGACCGCCGCAGCCCCTGGTGCCATGGGCCGGCGTGCGCAACGCCGTGGCCTGGTCAGACCAAGCCGCACAAACCACCACGCTTGAGCGGTTCGGCGAAGGCGGCATGAGCGAAGACTCGCTGTACCTGAACGTCACCACGCCAAAGAACGCCACCGGCCTGCCCGTGATGGTGTGGTTTCACGGCGGAGGCTTCACGTCTCTGACCAGCAACACCAAGCCCTTCAACAATCCACTGGCGCTGGCCAGCAAGGGCGTCGTTCAAGTGGCGGTCAACCACCGGCTGGGGCCTTTCGGCTACATCGCCCACCCGCTGCTGAGCCAGGAGTCGGGCTACAACGGCTCGGGCAACTATGGTCAGATGGACCTGATCGCCTCGTTGCAATGGGTCAAGAACAACATCGCCCAATTCGGCGGCGACCCCAACAACGTGACCATCTTCGGCGAGTCGGGCGGTGGCCGAAAGGTGTTGTCGCTGATGGCTTCGCCCCAGGCGGCAGGCCTGTTCCACAAGGCCATCAGCCAAAGCGGCACGCTCATTCCCGACACCCGCAGCCTGGCCTCGGCCGAAGCCATCGGCACCACGCTGGCCACCCGCCTCAACGCCACCACCCTGGCTGAAATGCGGGCCCGCAGCTGGACGGACGTGGTCACGGCCGCAGCGACCCTGGTGCCCTACACCAACGTTGACAACCACTACCTGCCGCACACCGAACGCGTGAGCTTCGAGACGCGCAGGCACAACGACGTGCCGTTCATGATCGTCGTCAACACCAACGACACAGTGGACCCGATCGACACGATCAAGAACGTGTTCCCCTGGATGACCACCCACAGTTCGCAGAACCACTACGCGGCGCTCTTCAGCCACGTGCCAACGGGCTGGCGGGGGTTGGGCCTCAAGACGTACCACGGCGGTGAACTGACCTACGTCTTCAACTACCCCGAGAGCGTCATCGCGCACTTCCAGCTCAGCTTGGTCATCGACCCGGCCACGAACGCCAAGCTGGTCATTGGCGACTTGAACGGCAATGGCACCACGGGAACCGGAGGCGACACCGCAGACATCTTCACCTCGGCCGGCTTCGACGCCACCGATGCGGCTGTGGCCGACCGGACCATGACCATCTGGACCCAATTTGCCAAGACCGGCAACCCCAGCGTCACGGGCCTTGTCAATTGGCCGGCCTACACGACGGCCAACGACGCCTTTGTCGAACTGGGCGCCACGCCCGTCGTCAGAACAGGTCTCTCAGCGGTATTTCCATAAACACGACGCACAACGCGCGCTCAAAGAGGAATCGCAACATGTTCGGTAGAAGCAAAAACAATTCGGTGCATCGGGGCCGGTCTGGTTTTCTGGCGGCCTCGCTGGTGACCTTGGCCTCACTGGCGGCCTGCGGTGGCGGCGACGACGACACCGTGGCCAGCACGCAAACGGGCACCTTCGTGGACAGCCCGGTCGCGGGGCTCAACTATGTGGGCTCGACCACCACCGCACGAACCACCAACGCGGCCGGCCAATTCAACTATGAAGCCGGCGAGACGCTCACGTTTTCAATCGGCAGCCTGAGTCTCGGCACGTCAAGCGGGGCCACGGTGGTCACGCCGCTCAGCATCACCAGCGGCGCCGCTTCAGCGTCAGACCAACGCGTCAGCAACAAGCTCATCCTGCTTCAGACGTTGGACGCCGATGGCGACCACAACAACGGCATCCAGATCACCGACGCGATCCGCACCATCGTCTCAGTCAACGCCAGCTCCATCAACTTCGACCAGACAACCACTGCGTTTCGCACCAGCCTGACGGCCTTGCTGGCAGCGCTCAACACGGCGGGTGTGTTCACCGACACCGACCCCCGCTTGCGCACCGCGAAGTCGGCAACGGCGGCACTCGAACACTTCACGCGCTCGACCAGCCCGCGCCACATCGTGAACACCACCGATGGGCAACTCAGCGGCTACGAAGCCAACGCAAGCACCTGGCAGTTCCTGGGCGTTCCGTATGCACGGCCACCCATTGGCGACTTGCGCTGGAGAGCACCGCAAGCCCCCCTGCCCTGGACCGGCGTGCGCAATGCCGTGGCCTGGAGCGACCAGTCCGCGCAGAACCCGACCTTCCAATCCATCGGCGAAGGCGGCATGAGCGAAGACTCGCTGTACCTGAACGTCACGGCGCCGAAGAACGCGTCCAACCTGCCAGTGATGGTGTGGTTTCACGGCGGCGCGTTCGCCATCCTCACGAGCAACTCCAAGCAGTACAACAACCCCGAGGGCGTGACGACCAAGGGGGTCGTGCTGGTGACCGTCAACCACCGCCTCGGCGCGTTTGGCTACATGGCGCACCCGCTGCTGAGCGCCGAAAGTGGCTACAACGGATCGGGCAACTACGGCCAGATGGATCTGGTGATGGCGCTGAAATGGGTGAAGAACAACATCGCCAGCTTCGGTGGCAACCCCGACAGCGTGACGATCTTTGGCCAGTCCGGCGGCGGGGGCAAGACCTATTCGCTGATGAACTCGCCCCAGGCCGCAGGCTTGTTCCACAAAGCGATTGTTC
>JAYSYW010000082.1:0-13302 GCA_043727255.1 Rhizobacter sp.
AGGAGCCTGTCGGGCTTGGGGCGTCGAAGCGAAATTTGGGCTCAGCGAGGACAGTTTTTGCCGGGTTCTTGTCCCATAGCCGTAGCTATGGGACAAGAACCCGGTGAAAAATGGACCGCTGCGGCCAAATTGCAGCCGACGCTCCCCCAGCCCGACAGGCTCCTAGAATCCCGGCCATGCGCAAGCCCTCATTCCGTGAACACATGCTGCGTGCCCGCGAGGACGCCATCGTCACTTCGGTGAACCGTCTGTTGGCCGAAAAGGGCTTTGACATGATGACGGTGGACGAAGTGGCCGCCGATGTCGGCATCGCCAAAGCCAGCCTGTACAAGCACTTCACGTCGAAGGAAGAGTTGGCAGCCGCCGCCATGATCAAGGTTTTGCAGCGGGCGCTCACCTTCATCGAAGGCCTCTCGAACCCGTCAACCCCCACCACGCCGGTCGAGGCGCTGAAAGCCGTGGCGCGCTGGACGATGCAGGTGCAACTGGCCGGCGAAATGCCGTCGCTGCCGGCGCAAAACTCCACCTTGCGCGTCGCGTTGGTGAGCAACCGGGACTACATGGACCGGCTGGTGGAAGTGAGCGACAAGCTCGGCGCCTGGATCGTGGCCGCCCAGCAAAACGCCGACCTCGACGCCACGCTGCCGCCCGAGGTGGTGCTGTACACCTTGTTCGCGCGGGCTTGTGACCCGGTGCTCGGCATGCTGAAAGCCAGCAGCCAATACAGCGACGAGCAGATCATTGAGGTGCTGCTGCGCACCTGTTTCAGCGGGCTCGCCGGCCCGCATTGAGCTCGGCTTGCGCCGCTCAGCGCACCAGCAAAACCGGCGTTTCGCAATGCGCCATCACCTTGGCGGTGACGGAACCCATGACCATGCTGCCGAACGAGGTGTGGCCGTGCGAGCCCATCATGATCAGGTCGAACTTGCCCGTCTTGGCGGTCTTGGCGATCGCCTCGTGCGCATGCCCCACCTTGGCGACGAACTCGGCGTTGAGCCCGTTCTTCTTGAGGAAGGCCCGGATCGGCTTGAAGACCTTCTCGGACTCGTCGGTGTAATAAGACTGCAGCGTTTCCTTGTCGAGCGCTGAAATCGCGCGCGGCGGAATGGCGGCTGTGGCGTTGAGCACCACGAACTGGTGGTGGCCGTTCAGCCAGTCTTCATGGGCGGCCAGGTAGTCGAGCAGGCGCTTGGTGTAGGGGCTGCCGTCAGCGGCGATCAGGATCTTCATCGGGTCTCCAGAGGGTCGAATCGGCCGCGAGTTTTGCACAGCCGGTGGGCGTCAAATTTCGATGATGCAGGCGCCGTCATACCCCGCCGCTTCACCACGCGGCGCATGGCCCCGGGCGTTGCACACCACGCGGGTCGAACCCCCGGCATGCGGCACGCGGTAGTCGTGTCGGCAGTGCAGGTGGCCGTGGATCCACAGGTCGGCGTGCGGCAGCAGGTCGTCGTCGGCGTTGCAGAAGCTGGCGGTGCCGATTTGTCCGCCATAGCGCGGGTCGGCGCTGCGCAGGCTGGGCGCGAAATGGGTGATGACGACGGTGGCGTCCCAGCCGCTGAGGGTGGCGCCGTGGTTTTCGTTGTCGGCTGCGCTGCTTTCGCGCTCATCGGCGTGGCCGTCCGGCTTGGACAGCTCGGCCGCCAGCCATGCACGACAGGCGAGGGCCTCTTCACGCACGGCCGCCGCGTCGAACACCTGGCCGTGGTGCAGGGACCGCATCACCCGCATGAAATAGCCCCCAGCGCGCAGAGCCTTGGGGCGCAACTTCTCGCCAAAGGCGTCGAAGTCGCACCAGCGCACGGTGCCCACGAAGCGGATGCGGCGCCCTTGCGCATCGGCCAGCACCACCGATTCGCGTTCCAGCAGGCGAATGCCGAGTTGCCTACAACGCTCGCGCAGCGCGGGCCAAGCGTCGTTCAACTCGCGCTGATCGAACTCGTGGTTGCCGGCGACCATCAACACCGGCACCGGCCAGTCACGAAATCGTTCCAGGCCGGCCCAGGTGGAATCAATGTCACCGGCCAGCACCAACAATTCGGCGCCAGGAGCCGGGCGGGGCTCGAAGGCCTCGGTTTCAAGGTGAAGGTCGGACAGCAGGTGCAGCCGCATCAGAAGATCAAAGGATTTCGTTGCGAGCGGGTGCAGCCGCATGGGCGTGCGGCTGCGCTCTGGGGAAACACGGCAGGCCCGGGATTGGCCCGCGCATCGGAAAAACGATCAACCCCTAACGATTCAGAGGATCAGGTCGCGCCGTGGCACTGCTTGAACTTCTTCCCGCTGCCACAGGGGCAAGGGTCGTTGCGGCCCACCTTGGGCGTGTCGCGCTTCACGGGTTCGACCTTGTAGCGCAGCTCGCGCGTCAGGTCGTAGAGGTCGGCGACGGTGACGACCAGTTCTTCCATCGCATCGTCCAGCGTCTTGAGCGGGTGCTCGCGGTCGAGCAGGGCAACGACTTCGCGTTCTTCGTCGGTTTCGACCGGCAGATGGCGGTACAGCCGGGCCAGCGCCGCCATCACGGCGTCGTCGGGCATTTCGGACAGTTCGGGGAAGGACAGCGCGGCATGCTGGAAGCCGGCCACCCAGGGCATCAGCGATTGCGAGATTTCGCTCAAGCCTTCGAGCGGGTCCACCTGGCCTTCGGGCACAGGCTCGCGGGGATGTTCGTCGTCAAATTCCAGCACCAGCGGGTCGAACCAGCCGTCTTTCACCATGGCGTGGTTCAGCGCGGCTTGGCGGCGCATCACCAGCGCCGTGGTGTGCTCGCGCCAGGCGGCATCGGTGCTGTCGGGCAGAGGCTGGCCGTCGAAGTCGAACACAAAGGGCAGCCAGTCTTCCGGCTGCAGCAGCACTGGCTGGACCAGCACGCCGCACAAGAACCCGTCGAGCATCACCGCATCGACAGCCTGCAGCGGTTCGGGCGTTTGGGCCAGCAGTTCGTCGAGTTCGGCGAACTCGGCGTCGGTCAAATCACGGGGGGCGGCCTGGACGATGGGCGGTGGCATGGTGGGCGGTGGGGTGCTGGAGGGAGAGGGATTGTCCCTGACCCGGCTTGCCGACGCGGATCGCCCGCTATTCATGGGTTTCGAGTGCGGCCTCGACCAGCAAACCACGCAGCCAGTGATGGGCGCTGGCGCGGTCGTGGCGCATGTGCCAGAGCAATTCGACATGGATGCTGCTCAGGTGAATGGGCAGGGGCTTTTCAACCAGTTCGTCTTTGTAGCCGGTAGCTTCGACGAACGACGAGGGCAGCACCGCCAGCAAATCGCTGTGCGCCACCACGCGGCCGGCAGTGAAAAACTGGTTGACCGTCAACACCACCCGGCGGGATCGGTTGAGTGCGAACAAGGCCTGATCGACCGCCCCGTGCGGCCGTCCCGAGAAGCTGACCAGCAGGTGGTGCGCGGCGCAGTAGGTATCGAGCGTCAACTCATGCCCGGCCAAGGGGTGGCCGCGCCGCATCACGCAGACGTAGCCGGTGTCATAGAGACGCTGGTGGCGCAACGACGCCCGCTCACCCTGTGCCACCAAGGTGGCGGTGACTTCTGGGAAGTAGCCGATGGCGAAGTCAGCATCACCGCGCTCGACCAGCGCGCGCGGGTCGCGGGTGGTCAGCGGCAGCACCCGCAAGTTGGCCAGCGCATGCGCCGCTTCGATTTTGGCGACCACAGCCGGCATCAGCAGCGCAGCGGTGGCATCAGCCATCGCCAGACGAAAGCTGGCGGCGTCGCGTTGGGGGTCGAACTCACCCGGGTCGAGGGCCTCGCGAAGTTGCCCCAGGGCCGCCTGCACTTCGGGCCACAGCGCCTCGGCGCGGGGGGTGGGGCGCACGCCATACGCGGTGCGAGTGAGCAGTTCCTCACCCAGTGACTCGCGCAAACGCTTCAATGCATTGCTGACCGCCGGCTGGGTAATCGACAAGCGTTCGGCGGCGCGAGTGAGGTTGCGCTCGGCCATCACCGCATCGAACACCCGCAACAGGTTGAGATCGAGGGTCCGAAAATTCATCGCTGCAGCCTTTTGGAACACCAGATATAAGCATTGAGAATATCAATGATTCAGAGATGTCATTGGCAACACAGCCCGGTGGGGTCTATCTTCTGGACAGTCGTGCCAAAAGCACGGCAGTCTGAAGGAGAGACAACATGGTCATGATGAATTTGAATGTTCCCCGCATCGTGCAAGCCCCCCGCGGCGCGCACGTCCTCGGCCGCTTGGGTGCAGCCGCTGTCGAGGCCCTGCGCCGCTGGAGCCACCCAATGGCCCCTGATCGCGCACACGACGCCGCCGAAGTGCGTGCGCTCGCTCACACGTACGACGACACCGATCCTCGGTTGGCCGCCGACCTGTACGCAGCGGCTGACCACGACGACGCCCAACGCGGGGTCTGATCCCCCGGAACCCGAACCGGCTTTGCCCGGTTCGGGCCCACAAAAAAGCCCGCTGACAGCGGGCTTTTTTTCGTTCGGACAGCGCAGGGGTCAGAGCTGTTCGAGGCGGTTTTCCAGCTTCGTCTTGGTTGCCGTCAGTTCAGCGGGCAGGTGGTAAGCCAACTGCTCGAACAACTCGGCGTGGAGGCCGAGTTCGGCTTGCCAAGCGGCTTTGTCGATGCTGGTCACCTGCGTGAATTGGGCCGAGGTGAATTCGAGGCCGGTCCAGGTTATGTCTTCGTAGCGCGGGGTCACGCCAAACACGTTTTCGACGCCCTGGCCCGTGCCATCGACACGATCCAGCATCCACTTCAGCACGCGCATGTTTTCGCCGTAGCCTGGCCAGACGAACTGGCCGTCGTCGCCCTTGCGGAACCAGTTCACGCAGTAGATCTTCGGCAGCTTGGCGCCCGACGCCTGCAGCTTCGTGCCCATGTCGAGCCAGTGCTGGAAGTAGTCGCTCATGTTGTAGCCCATGAACGGCAGCATGGCGAACGGGTCACGGCGCACCACCCCTTGCTGGCCAGCGGCGGCAGCGGTGGTTTCCGAACCCATGGTGGCAGCCATGTAGACGCCTTCCGTCCAGTCACGCGCTTCGGTCACCAACGGCACGGTGGTGGAACGGCGGCCACCGAAGATAAAGGCGTCGATGGCCACACCAGCCGGGTTGTCCCATTCGGGGTCGAGCGCCGGGTTGTTGAGGGCGCCAACAGTGAAGCGCGCGTTCGGGTGGGCGGCCTTGGCGCCGGTTTCCTTGGCGATCTGCGGCGTCCACTCCTTGCCTTGCCAGTCGATGGCGTGGGCGGGCGGGGTGTCGGTCATGCCTTCCCACCACACGTCGCCGTCATCGGTGAGGGCCACATTCGTGAAGATCACGTCGCGGTCCAGGCTGTTCATGCAGTTCAGGTTGGTCTTGGCGTTGGTGCCCGGGGCCACACCAAAGTAGCCGGCTTCGGGGTTGATGGCGTAGAGGCGGCCGTCTTGTCCGGGCTTGATCCAGGCGATGTCGTCACCGATGGTGGTGACCGTCCAGCCGTTAAAGCCGGCCGGCGGGATCAGCATGGCGAAGTTGGTCTTACCGCAAGCGCTGGGGAAAGCTGCTCCGACGTGGTATTTCTTACCGGCCGGCGAGGTGACGCCCAGCACCAGCATGTGTTCAGCCAGCCAGCCTTGGTCGCGGCCCATGGTGGAAGCGATGCGCAGCGCGAAGCACTTTTTGCCGAGCAACGCGTTGCCGCCGTAACCCGAGCCGTAGCTCCAGATTTCGCGGGTTTCAGGGTAATGAACGATGTATTTCGTGGTGTTGCAAGGCCAGGTCACGTCTTTCTGACCGGCTTCGAGCGGGGCGCCAACCGTGTGCACACACGGTACGAATTCGCCGTCTTCACCCAGCACGTCCAGCACAGCTTTGCCCATGCGGGTCATGATTTTCATGTTGACGGCCACGTAGGGGCTGTCGGACAGCTCGATGCCAATGTGGGCAATGGGCGAGCCGAGCGGGCCCATGCTGAACGGCACGACGTACAGCGTGCGGCCCTTCATGCTGCCCTTGAACAAGGCCTTGTCGCCCGTCTGCAGCAGGCTGCGCATTTCGGCCGGTTCCATCCAGTTGTTGGTGGAGCCGGCGTCTTCTTCCTTCTGCGAGCAGATGTAGGTGCGGTCTTCGACGCGCGCCACGTCACTGGGGCTGCTGCACGCCAAGTAGCTGTTGGGACGCAGTTCGGGGTTGAGCTTCTTGAATGTGCCGGCCGCAACCAGTTGGGTGCACAGGCGGTCGTACTCGGCTGTGCTGCCGTCACACCAGTAAATGTCTTCCGCTTCAGTGAGCGCCGCAATTTCGGCCACCCAGGCCACGAGGCGGGCGTGTTTCACATAGGCGGGTACGTTCAGGCGTACACCTTCCATCACGGGTTGGTTCATCGTCAGCTCCAAAGTTTAAAAGTCAAAAAGCGGAATCGGGCGAACCTCGGGGAGACCTGGATACAGGTTCGGGGGCTCGCCCCATGCCGCTGTTGGAGGCGTTGGACCGTGGGTGACGGCCGCTCGGGGCGTATTGCCGGAGGTGTGACAGGCAAGCGAAATGGATTGTGAACCCAATGCAATCACGCGGTCATCACCAAGTCTCAGGGGGTCATGCAAATTCCGAATAGGGCCATGCGACACCGCATTCATGCGCTAAAAAGTGTGAAAGATTGGTCACTTGCGCCGAACACCTACCCTACGCACAAACAGGGGTGCCGGGTTTTCACCACGTGACTGCCGGCTGACGCCTCACCGTGCCCTCCGTGCGCGGGGCAAGTACCATTCCCGCCCATGATCGATCGGCGCCATCTATTGAGTCTTCTTCCGCTCTGCGTTCCGCAGTTCGGGCTCGCCCAGCAACGCCGGTCATTGAAAGACCCGATGCGCCTGGGCGTAGAGCAGGCACTCACCGATTCCGGGCTGGGGATCCAGTTCCAGCGGGCCTTCGGACGTGACACCGGCATCGCCGTGCAACTGGTGCCCGGCGCCAGCAGCACACTGCTGGCCGCACTGGAGCAAGGCGAACTCGACGCCGCCATAACCAACGCCCCCGCCGCCGAAGCCCGGCTGGAAAAGCAAGGCTTGGCGCATGACCGCCGCCGCATCGCGGTGGGCGACTTCGTGCTGGTCGGCCCGCTCGAAGGCACCGGCAAGAAAGCGCACGACCCCGCCGGCCTGCGTGGCGGCCAAGACATTTCGGCAGCCCTGGCGACGATTGCCCAGAGCCAGGCCCGTTTCGTCACCGCAGGCAACGGAAGTGGCGCGCACCTGGCCGAACAGGCGCTGTGGCGCGCGGCCAAGGTGGCGCCCGCGACTCCCTGGTACCTGACGGCCCCGAGCGGCACGCCGGTTCTGGCGCACGCCCGGGCGCAGGGAGCTTATGCGGTGGTCGAGCGCGGTGTGTGGCTGGCACAGGGCGGCAAACCGCTGGCGGTGCTGGTGGAAAACGACCCGCGCCTGCTGGCCGAGGTGCACGTGATGCGCTCGTTCCGCGTCAACCACCCGGCAGCCAAGCTGTTCGTGCAGTGGGTGTCCGGGCCGGGCGGCCGGCGGGTGGCAGGCGATGTGCGCGGCTGGAGCGCGCCGCCACGCTGATCACAACCAGGCGTGGCACCATCACGCGCATGCCGCACACCCTCATCAGCCTGAACAGGGCACTCAGCTCTGAAGTACAGATCAACGGCCGGAAAGTCGCCACCGCTTACGGCAAACGCCCGGTGGCCGGGTCGGTGGCAGTCAAGCCGTTGGGGCTGGACGGCGACGAGCAGGCCGACCTCACGGTGCATGGCGGGCTGTCGAAGGCGATCTACGCCTACCCCAGCGAGCACTACGCCTTCTGGCAAACGGTGCGGGCACAGGCCAAGGTCTCGCTGTGGGACGAAGCCCTGCCTCACGGCTCGCTCGGTGAAAACCTCACGCTTGCCGGCCTGCTGGAATCGCAGGTCTGGATCGGCGACGTGCTGCGCTTCCCCAACTGCGAGTTGGCCGTCAGCGAGCCGCGTTACCCCTGCTTCAAGTTCAACCACGCGATGGGTTTCAACCAAGCCAGCAAGCTGATGGCGCAAAACGCCTGGTGCGGCTTCTACCTGGCGGTGAGGGTGCCCGGCTCACTGCAAGCCGGCGAGAGCTTCGAGTTGGTTCCCGGCCCGCGCGAGGTGGGCATTCCTGAACTGTTCAAGTCTCGCGTGGCCAAGAAAATCTGACGCGCCGACGGTGTGAAGGCACCGCCGCCGCGCCCCCGCGATCGAGCGGCGCAGCGGGTCCATTCATGCTTTTCAGGCGGCTTCCATCGTCGGGTAGTCGGTGTAGCCGTCGGCGCCGCCGCCATACAGGCGTTCGACGTTGAAGCGGGCCAGCGGCGCATCGACCTTCAGGCGTTCCACCAGGTCGGGGTTGCCGATGAACGGCCGGCCGAAGGCCACCACGTCGGCTTCGCCCGAGGCCACGGCGTCGATCGCCATCTGGCGCTTGTAGCCGTTGTTGACCATCCAGG
Organism: Rhizobacter sp.; assembly: GCA_043727255.1. Lineage (GTDB taxonomy): Bacteria > Pseudomonadota > Gammaproteobacteria > Burkholderiales > Burkholderiaceae_C > Rhizobacter. The sequence goes on from JAYSYW010000082.1 coordinate 8,446, forward strand.
AACCCGCTTCGTGGTCCGCCTTGTAGCGGCTGCGCAGCGCGCTGTAGTCGAACGGGGCGATGTCACGTGGGCCGCTCGTCTGGCCTTCGATGATGTGCAGGAAGGCCAGCTTCAGCGGGGCCAATTGTTCGACCACGTAGTTGAAGAGGCCTTGGGCATCGCTGTCCTGGCCGGCGTCGTTGACCGGTGTCACCGGGCTCAGACGCACGCCGGTGCGGCCGGCGCCGATTTCTTCAACGATCGCCTGCATCACTTCCATCAACAGACGGGCGCGGTTTTCTTTCGGGCCACCGTAGGCGTCGGTGCGGTCGTTGATGCTGTCGCGCAAGAACTGGTCGAGCAGGTAGCCGTTGGCGCTGTGCACTTCCACGCCGTCAAAACCGGCGTCGATGGCATTGCGGGCGGCTTGGCGGTAAGCCGCCACCACGCCGGGCAGTTCATCCAGACGCAGCGCGCGTGGCGCCGAGCAATCCACAAAACCTTCGGCGGTGAAGACCTTGCCCTTGGCTGCGCGGTCGGTGGACGACACCGGCACGGTGCCGCCCGGCTGCACCGACACATGCGAGATGCGCCCCACGTGCCAGAGCTGGATCACCAGCTTGCCGCCACGCGCGTGCACCGCGTCGGTCACCTTCTTCCAGCCGGCGATTTGCTCGGGCGAATAGATGCCCGGCGTGTCGAGATACCCCTGGCCTTCGGGGCAGACCTGCGCGGCCTCGGTGACGATCAGCCCGGCGCTGGCGCGCTGCGCGTAGTACTCGGTGGTCAGGTCGGTGGGCGTGCGGCCGGCCCCGGCGCGGTTGCGCGTCAGCGGCGCCATCACGATGCGATTGGCCATGGCGATGTCGCCAACGTGGGTGGGGTCGAAGAGTGATGACATGGTCGGCGCTTGAAAAAAGGAGGTCGCCGATGCTAGTCAAACTGACCCAAGTCTGCCGACACCCCTGCGACATGCCCGTGCGCCCAGCGGGTGTGGCGCGGGCGCCGTTCGATAATCGCCCCCTGCAAGCTGCGGTGGTTGAATGCCGCCCGCCGCGCCTGCCTCACCGACGGACCACACCATGCTCGCCTATCGACACGCCTTCCACGCGGGCAACCACGCCGACGTGCTCAAGCACATCATGTTCACGCGCGTGCTGCGCTACATGAACCAGAAAGAAAAGCCGTACCGCGTGATCGACACCCACGCCGGCGCGGGCGGCTATTCGCTCGAAGGCCAGTACGCGCAGAAGAAGGGCGAATACGAACAAGGCATCGCCCGCCTGTGGGACCGCGACGACCTGCCCGAAATGGTGGCTGATTACGTGGACGTGGTGAAGCAGTTCAACCCCGACCGCAAGCTCAGGCAATACCCCGGCTCGCCCGCCTTCGCGCAGATGCTGATGCGTTCGCAAGACCAGTTGCGCCTGTTCGAGCGCCACCCCACCGACCACCGCATCCTGGCGTCGTACGTGGGCGAAGCCAAGGGCGCGCAGGTGTTCGACACCGACGGTTTCGATGGCCTGAAGGGCCAGGTGCCGCCATCGAGCCGGCGCGCCGCCGTGCTGATGGACCCGAGCTACGAAGGTCATGGCGACTACTCCCGCGTGATCCATTCGCTGCGCGAAGCGTTGCTGCGTTTCATCGACGGCGTCTACATCGTCTGGTACCCGCAAGTGCAAAAGCTCGAAGCGGCCGAGCTGCCGCGCCGGCTGCAGGGCCTGGCGCCCAAGGGCTGGCTGCACGTGCGCCTGACGGTGCAAGAACCCGACTCGCAAGGCTTTGGCCTGGCCGGCAGCGGCATGTTCATCTTGAACCCGCCGTACACCTTGCACGATGAAATGGTGGCCGTCATGCCATGGTTGGTTGACGTGCTGGGGCAGTACGACGGCGCCAACTACCTGATCGAACAAAAGACCGCCTGATTCAACGCAGAGGACGACGCCGATGACCCACACCCGCAGCGGCCCGCTGGCCGGGCTGAAAGTGGTTGAACTCGGCCAGCTCATCGCCGGCCCGTTTGCCGCCAAGACCCTGGCCGATTTCGGCGCCGAGGTCATCAAGGTTGAAGACCCCGAGGGCGGCGACCCGCTGCGCCAGTGGCGCTTGCTGCACAACGGCACCAGCGTGTGGTGGCAGGTGCAGTCGCGCAACAAGAAGAGCGTGGCGCTCGACTTGAAGCAGCCCGAGGCGCGCGACATCGTGCGCCGGCTGATCGACGAGGCCGACGTGCTGGTCGAGAACTTCAAGCCCGGTGTGATGGAAGCCTGGGGCTTCGGCTACAGCGAGCTTTGCAAGACAAACCCGAAGCTGGTCATGCTGCGCATCAGCGGCTTCGGGCAGACGGGCCCCTACAAAGATCGCCCCGGCTTCGGCGTGGTGGCCGAAGCCATGGGCGGCCTGCGCCACCTGAGCGCCGAACCCGGCCGCGTGCCGGTGCGGGTGGGCGTGAGCATCGGCGACACGCTGGCTTCGCTGCACGGCGTGATCGGCGTGCTGATGGCCTTGCAGCACCGCCACAACACCGTGTCAGCCGAGGCGCCGCAAGGGCGCGGGCAGGTGATCGACGTGGCGCTGTACGAAGCCGTCTTCAACTGCATGGAAAGCCTGCTGCCCGAGTACAGCGCCTTCGGCACGGTGCGCGAGCCTGCGGGCTCGGCGCTGCCCGGCATCGCGCCCAGCAACGCCTACCCCTGCGCCGATGGCTGGGTGCTGGTGGCGGGCAACGGCGACAGCATCTTCAAACGCCTGATGCGCGCCATCGACCGCAGCGACCTGGGCGACGACCCGGCGCTGGCCGGCAACGCCGGCCGGGTGGCACGCGTGGCCGAGATCGACGCCGCCATCGGCACCTGGACCACCCCACGCCGCGTGACCGAAGTGCTGGACGCGCTGAACGCCGCGCAGGTGCCGGCCGGGCGCATCTACACCGCCCAAGACATCGCCGAAGACCCGCACTACCGCGCACGCGGCATGCTGGAACGCATCACCAGCGCCGACGGCCTGAGCCTCGACGTGCCCGGCATCGTGCCCAAGCTGAGCGCCACACCGGGCGCCATCACGCGCCGCGCGCCCACCCTGGGCGAAGACACCGAGGTGGTGTTGCGCGAGGTGGGCGTGACCGCCGAACAACTGGCCGCCTTGCGGGCACGCGGCGTGGTTTGAGGCGCTGCGCCCCGAGCCTTCGGCGCGCTTGACCTCAGCGCAACGCCAGGCGGCGTTGAAGCCCCCTCTTGAAGCACCGCGCCCCAGCCTCTATTTCACCGTCGAAGCGCCGCAACACCTGCCTGCCAGGATGCCGGGCCACCTGCATCAACACCTTGTCGGCCCCTGGCCCGGCCTGAAGTTGACGCCACAAAGGAATGCCCACCTGCCCTCGCATGCGATAACCCTGCCCCCCCAGGCGGGCCACGGTGCTTCGGAGCGCCGCGCTGCCTGCCTGGTACTGATGCCGGTTCTGCGTGCCGTGTTCCATGTGCTGTGTGCTTGTGCGATCACATTCACCCAGTTCGGGCTGAGGTATCGAAGCCCCTCACCAATCACAACTGCCCGTTCGGGTTGAGCCTGAATTTCCGATCGTCGGGAGCCTGTCGAAGGAAACCCCGCACCCAACGCACCCCACCGCAAGCCGCACAGGCAACGCTTCGACAAGCTCAGCACACGAACGGAACGGGGGCACCCCGACAATCCCCCCGCACCCCAACCACCCACCATGCGCATCCAAGACATCCGCGACCGCCTGCGCGAAGCCGGCGCCAAGCCTTGCCACGAAGAACGTGTGCTGCGGTTGTGGTCGCAAGCCAAGCCGCAAGACAGTGGCAAGCGCAAGCCCGAAGACTTCTTGCCGCTTGATGTGCGCAATGCCTTGCCCGCGTTGCTGCAAGACCTGGGCAGCCTCGCCCACGTCAAATCCGAACACCCCGCCGAAGACGGCTCGGCCCGCTTGCTGGTGGCGCTGAACGACGGCATGACGGTCGAGAGCGTGCTGTTGCCACGCGACGGCCTGTGCGTGTCCACCCAAGTGGGTTGCGCGGTCGGCTGCGTGTTCTGCATGACCGGCAGGGCAGGATTGCTCCGCCAGCTCGGCAGTGCCGAGATCGTCGCCCAGGTGGCGCTTGCCCGCACCTTGCGCGCTGTCAGGAAAGTCGTGTTCATGGGCATGGGTGAGCCTGCGCACAACCTCGACAACGTGGTCGAGGCGATCGAGCTGCTCGGCACGGAAGGCGGCATCGGCCACAAAAGTCTGGTGTTTTCGACAGTTGGCGACCGGCGTGTGTTCGAGGTGCTGCCGCTTCTGCAGGTGAAGCCGGCGCTGGCGCTTTCGCTGCACTCCACCTGCGCCGACCTGCGCGCCCGGCTGATGCCACGCGCGCCCCGCATCGCGCCCGAAGAACTCGTCGAGCTGGGGGAGGGCTACGCGCGCGCGACCGGCTACCCGATCCAGTACCAGTGGACCTTGCTCGCCGGAATCAACGATGGCGACGATGAACTCGAAGGCATCGTTCGTCTGCTGCGGGGCCGGTACGCGGTGTTAAACATGATTCCGTACAACCACGTCGAGGGCCTCGATCTCGAGCGGCCCGCTGCCGCACGGGCGGCGGCCATCGCGCGTGTGCTGCAGTCGCGCGGTGTGCTGACCAAGTTGCGCCAGTCGGCCGCCCAGGAGGTGGACGGGGGATGTGGCCAGCTGCGGGCGCGCGCACTCGGGCCGACGTCGCAGGTCGTCGAGTTGCACCGGGCCGCGGCATGAACGACGCCCCGTTCACGCCGAGCAAGGAGCAGATCGCGTTGCTCGAGCCGTTCGAGCGCCTGCCGCTGAACCGCATCTCGCTCGTTGCGACCGGCGGCGAGGCCGAGCGCGCGGTACGCGAACTGAAG